>CAZTVU010000071.1:0-17368 GCA_964617025.1 uncultured Planctomycetales bacterium
AGAGTCTTGCCGCGCAACCGGCGAGCGAGACGCGAGCATCTTTGGGTTGTGGCCAGGGGCTGCGGCGGGGTCTGGCGCGTTATCGGAAACTCGGATCCGACGGCAAGGCGACGCTACGCTTCAATACCTGTGTAAGACGGACTTCTTACGATAGTCGTCCAGATGGGGCGCATTCAGTCCGATATCACCTTCGGACTGGAGCGAACGCGCCGTGGGTGACCGCGCCCGACGTGCGTGACTGTTGGCGAGTCACGCGGCTCCGCGCAGACAAGTTGTGGTCATCGAGGCGGCCGCTTTTCGGCGAACCGCGATACGCCGCAGGCGATGAGTCGGCGGATGGGCGAATGGTCGCCCGTTGACCGTCGTGCGGCAGCCTGTAGAATCAAGGAAGTGCGTCGAAAAGGCCGGCGCCATGTAGCACGGGCGGCGCGGCTTGCCGTTGGGCCCTTCGCCGACAGGTTGGATGTGAGCTTTGTGGAACCGCCTTGTCGAACGCATGGACTTCCGCGGCGGGGCCGGCCGCGAATGCTGGCGGTATGCGGCGCGAGGCAGGCTGTAACCGGGCGGCAGGTGTTCCCGTGTGGAGAGGTGGCTGAGTGGCTTAAAGCGACGGTTTGCTAAACCGTTGTACGGGGTCAAACCCGTACCGGGGGTTCGAATCCCCCCCTCTCCGTTCGGCCAGTTTGCGGGGAAGCGCATAAAAGCGCACCCTGTTGTTTTTCGGCGTAAAACGCGAGATTCCGAGTTTCGCGGTTTTCGCCTTGCGCTGTTTTGCGCTTGCTTGCGTGCATTTGCTGCGCCGGATTTTGCGCCACCTGTCCGGCCGTCCCGTCGCCACGGATAGCCCGTTCGAAGTGCTCGTCGGTCGTCATCAGGTAGTGCCGCATGGCCACCGTGGGCGTGTTGCCGATCCAGCTAGTCACCACATGCACCGGGTAGGCCTCCGCAAGTTCCGTTTCGCGCGATGCCCGCAGGTTGTGGAACAACCGGGGCCACGGCTCCAGCCCGGCACGACGGACGATCTTCCTGAAGGTCGTTCTCAAATTGGTGCTTTTCCATCCCTCCGGCCCATTCGCCGACCGGCGGAGGCGCTCATCGACCACGTATTCCGCGCCCTCGGGGGCAAGCTCGAACGCGTCGATCAGCACCTCTCGCAGTTCCGGGAACAACGGTATGGTCCGAGTCGCCTTGCCCGCGAACCGCTCCGTTTTCGGCGAAGTCACCGTGATACGGCCGCGCTCCCAGTCGATATCCTGCCAGCGCAGGGATAAGACTTCGCTGGGGCAGCGCAGCCCGCCGTAGCGGCTCAGGGCAACGATGCACCGCCAGTCGTAATTGGGGCAGGCTTGCAGCAGCGCCGCTGTCTCCTCTCGCGTGATGAACCGCTGCCGGTCCCTGATGCCCGCCGCCGTCATGCGAACGTCGGCCAGGGGGTTTTCCTCAATCAGCCTCCGCCGCCTCAGCGCATGGAAGAACGACCGGGCCATCCCAAGCCGCTTGTGAATCGTCGTTGCGGCCAGCCCTCTGGCGACCAGAGATTGCTTGAACTCGTCTGCATCACCCGCCGTGATGGTCCGCACGTCCCGCCCCTCGCCGAAATGGTCCACCAGGTCCCGGATAACCTGTCCCATCACCACCCGCGACGCGGGCTTCAGGTCCACCCGCCCGCCGATGTACGCTCGGATGGCCGGTCCCAGCCTCACCGCCCCCACGCCGGCGCGCGGTTCGACCAGTCCGGCACGGGCCAGTCGGTCATGCAGCTTGTCGCAGACATTGGAAAGCCAAACCGCCGTTTCGCGGTTGACAGGCTGGGCGTGAATCCTCGCCGCCAGCAGGGCCTCGACGTGACGGCATACCTGCTGCGCGCTACGCTCGTCGCACCTGCCCAACCGTACAGTCTTTCGGCCGCCGTCGGGCGCGACAAACAGGATTCGCCGACGCCCGTTACGTTCGGTTGCCACGCTTGCCATAGTCTCACCCTACCCGACCTCGAAAAGGCATTCAAGCCGGTCGGCCTCATCGTCCAGTTCTGCTGCCCGGGCGGGGTTCACGTCGCGGCACGCTATCGCCATCCGCCGCAGTTCCCGGGCCCAGCGCTCCGGGCTCCAGCCCTCGGGGACGTGGGGCTCCGGGGCCGCCATCGCCAGCGCCCCCGGCGTCGCGGGGTCCGGCCGTTCGATGTCGTCGGCCGCCGATTCGGCCGTCCAGCCGTAGGGCTCCCCCTCGCCATAGGGCTCCGCCTCGCCATAAGGCTCCTCCTCGCCGTTGACAAAACCCCCATTCTCGGGGCCGCTACAGGGGGTTTTGTCAACGTCTACGGCGCACGTGAGCACAAAACGCTGTGTTGGCCGCCCGCCGGTCTCGCCGGGGGGCGGGGTCTCCCACGCGCCCAGTCCGGCTTCCGAAAGCAGGTTGAGGAAGCCCGCCGCGTCGTCCGCC
Source organism: uncultured Planctomycetales bacterium (assembly GCA_964617025.1). Classification (GTDB taxonomy): domain Bacteria; phylum Planctomycetota; class Phycisphaerae; order UBA1845; family PWPN01; genus CAZMVY01. The sequence continues at coordinate 2,440 of CAZTVU010000071.1, forward strand.
GTCGGGAACATCCGGCTATGGCGTTGCAGGTCACGAGGGGTCACCGATCCGCCTAGTCGCTGGATCAGTTCGACGACCAGTCGCTTATCCCGATCCTCTTGGGTCTCCTGCAGCACCCCGTACACCCGAACCACTTCACCGGCGAACCACTTTGACAGGGTTATCCCCGCCTCCACGCTCTGAACGTCCACGGCATCCGCGGCCGCGTCGCCGGTTACGGTGCGGACAACGTGCAGCACAAGGGCCAGCCGGGCCGCGTAGCCCTCCAGCTTGCTCCACGCCGCCGCAAGGTCGCCCACAAGTTCGGCTTGCTCCCTCGCGTGTTCGTTGTAGAAAGCAACCCACGCGTCCTTGCCCTCGGGCGTAAGCCCGATCAGTCGCGGCACCGGGTCGCCCGCCGGGTCGCGGTCCGCCGCCAGGCCGCATAGCCTCACAACCAGATCGGCGTATCCGTCTTCGGTCCGCCTGGGTATGTCCGCGTCGGTCCACATGCGCTGCCTGCGGGGGGGCATTGCCAGCAACAGCCGGGCCAGCAGGCCTGATTCGTGGTGTTCGTTCGTCATCACGCGCCGCAGCACGCCAGGTTGAATCGTGCCGGTCACAGATACTGTCGCATGGGGTACGTAGATCGTCCCGCTTGTTCGCCGATCCACGACAACCGCGCCGGCCTGGTGCATGTTGATCCACGCCTGCGCGTCGCCGCCTGCCTTGCCGTTGGCGTAGCGGTCAAAGCCTCCTATCCAGGCCGCCAGTTCATCGCGGGCCAGAAGCACCCCGCGGGGGTTTGCCAGCAGGATCGGGGCCAGGGCCTCTATGGTCGTATCGGATACCACGTGCCGAACCGCACCCGGGGGCTCGGGCTTTTCCGGCGGCTCGCCTGTAGACCGGTCCTTTACGTACGCCGCCCTATCCACCTCGTACCGAAGTAGATCGGCCTGATATCTCTTCTCAGCCTCGGCGTGTTCCTTGAACCGCTGGGCCTGCAGGTCCAGCAGGGGCTTGACCGCCAGCTTGTAACCCTGTGTCTTCAGCTCTCCGCTCTCGCCCACCGCGCAGGTCCAGAGTATCGCTGGTTCGCTCCACGACCGCTTCAGCCGGACGCGCGCCGTATGGCCGATCGCCCCGGCCGCAACGGCCAGCGCGGGCAGCGCGATGTACGCCGGGTCGCAACCAATAGCCGACGCCCCGGCTTCCACCAGCCCGCGGATAGGCTCGGGCAGCACGTTCACCGGAAACGGCCTGTACCCCGTTGACGTTGACAAAACCTCGGTTTTCGGGGTCGCCAGCAGGGGTTTTGTCAACACGCCGCCGCCTTTTCCATTATTGGTCACGTCGCACCCCCGATCCGCCAGGCACACCAGCACCGGGCCGGCCGGCGCGCTTGAGCGCCAGGCGGATCATGTCCAAGTAGTCTTCGGGGATCAGCCGGCGGCCCGTACTCGCGGCCGCATGCGCCGCAGACATAGTGGCAGCCGCCCTCGTCAAATAGCCTGTATCCGCAGTGCTCGCAGAAAGGCATTCGTTGCTCCTCATGGAATCAGCTGCAGGATCGAGAGTCGCATCGCAAGCGACGTTATCATGCGGCGCAATGCGCCAAGGACTTCTTTCCCCTCTTTCATCCCCCTGTCTCATGCGCGCGTGCGCGCGCACGCAGGCAGGCGCGCGAGGGGGTGGGGGTGAAAGAAGGGAAAGAAGAAGAGAGATCTCTTTTTTGCAATGACTTACACGCGGAACCTCTTTCACCATTCGTCCCCCTCCTTCGCCGTCGGTTGGTCTTCTTGCACCGAACATCTTTCACCCTTTCCCCTCTGCTGCACCGCCAGTGCCGCCTTCAAGCAGGTGATACGCGACCCCTGGTCGGCCGGCCTGGCGATGAATCGCGGCCACCAGGGGCCAAACTCGCGGACCGCAAGCCGCGCCGCGCGTTGCACCCGCCGCCTGCGCCGCGCCTCGCGGACTATCTGCGACGCCAGCCAATTCACGTTCTCCGCGGGCGGGTTCGCCCACAGCGTGATCAGCAGCAAATCCGCGTCGACCATATCCGCGCGCTCCTGCCGCTCGGGCCAGTCTGCTCCGAGCCGCTTCAGCCCCTCGCGGATCAGGTCCACGCCGACGTATTGCCCGGCCTCGTGAAGTTCCGCGCGGCTCATCAACAGGCCGTACAGGATGGCGTGCTCCGGGTCATGGAAGTGTCCGCCTTTCAACCCGGCATCGAACGCCGCCGCGTAGGCCGATCGCGTTTCCCAAAAAAGGCCGCTTAGAAACCGGGTTTCGATCAGGTCAACGTGGCCCGCATATCGCGTCGCGGCCAGGCCGAGGCAGTCTTCGGGGGCGGGGCGATTACTTGCAATCATGGCTCGCCTCCGCGTCGGCCAGGTAAGCCCGAAGCGCCTCAGGGCGGAACATCACCCGCCCGCGCAATTTCACGCGGGGCAAGCCGTCCGCTACAAGGCTGTCGAGCGTTCGCAGCGAAACACCCAAGGCCGCCGCCGCCTCGCGGCGGCTCAGCAACAGGCGGGGTATCGCTGTGTCCGATTTCCTTTGCAATAAGGGGTTCATCGGCGCCCCCCCACGGCTCTGGCCGCTCGCCGATCCGCATATGAAATGATGCGAAACCTGAAACCGAGCCGCAGCAACTTCCGCCGCGCAAGTTCTGCCCGGCGACGATTGCCCGCTCTGAGCGCCAGCACCAGTGCCGCCCCCCAGTACGCGGCATCGAAATCTCTGGTCACGTCAGGATCAAAAACGTAGGCTTTTGGCATGCGCACGTCCTCCACCCTAAGCGGCGGACGTGCATTTTCCAGTCATTTCGGGACGACAAGTGCGGTAAATGCTGGCGAAATCGCGGCAGAGAATTGTCATTTCTCTGTCATTTATTCGTCCTCGAGCAGGTTCGCGGCCCGACTCTCGCGATCGCGATAATCCTGCTCCTCTTTGTGCAGCCAGCGCCTGATTGTTGATATACTCGCCCCCACTCTTTCGGCCAGTTCTTCCGGATAATCTTTCATGCTCGGATGCTGGACCAGTATTGCAAGCATGGCCGTCCGCTTTGTCGCGCTATCTTTCTTGGGCAGGCGACCGCTGCGTTTTTGCGGTTGCCGTGCGGCCGGATCGTCTAGGAGTCTGGCGTGTATTGTCTGCTCGTCGGGCTCCGGATCGGGCATGCTGAACACCTGCACGTCCGCTCTGTGCGTTGATATGCAACGCTGAACAGTCAGCAATTGAGCGCAGAACGCCATGCGAATGTCGAACCACGTATATGCAGCTATCTGTTCCGGCGTTTGCCCCCAGGCGAGTAGCAATTGTTCGATAATGGCGCGGTTTTCGCCGTCCCAGTCCTTAACAATCCGTCGGATTGCCTCAATAGTCTCTGAGTCTGGGGCGGATTGAAGCCAGCTTGCGGTTGTGTTTGTGGGCATGCGCCTATCCTCATAAGTCCCCGCCCGGCCGACCGACGGATAGGCGATCGATCAGCCGGTACGGGGCATGGCCGCCATTAGCTTACCAGATTACCCGTCAGAATCAAGCCCCACCTTTTGTTTGCATGTATGCAAATAAAAACCCCCGCACTGGGCGGGGGTTGCAGCGTGCGGCGGGATCAGTCCTTTTCGTAAAACCCGACCGGCGCGTAGCCGCCGGGGTCCACGCCACCTGGGCCGGGGCCTCGGCCGTCGGGGCCTCCGGCTCCGGCGTTTGGTGCGGCAACGTCCGTTGCCGGATAGGCCGGAAAGGTGGCGGGTCCGACGTAGTAGAGCGTGACGGCCCCGACCTCACCGCCCGGTTGCCGACGCGTCGCCAACTAGCCGCATATCCGACGCTGGAAAGCGTCAATATTGGGGCGTTTGCTCCATAAGTAACATTTGTCAGACAAATAACCGGTCAATTTCCGTGCTACGCTGCCCGCTACGGTACACGTCGTGGCGGCTCCAGAGATTTGCCCCCCCTAGGGGGGGCCACGTGGTCGGTCGCCGCGGCGCCACCGCGCACCGCGCCGCCGTCCGCGCCTACGACATTGCAGCATGAGAATCGACGAAAACTCACCATAGCGTCAGTCGTCACGGCGGTTATCCGGAACAAGACATATTGGCGACCGCCGCCAGCAGCCACCGAACCGCCTCCGCACGCTCCGGGTCGCTTAGGGGCGCGGCCAGAATCGCCCGCAATCCGTCCGCGAACATGGCCGCCTTGGCGCGGACTTGGTCGGAGTCGGCCGCAAGTGCGCCGGATTGTGCGCCGCTTTCGGTCGAAACATGCGGATTTTCAGGGGAAATCGGGGGGTGTTCGAATCCCCCCCTCCGTTATCCCTTGTTTTCACGCTGGAAACGCGGTTTCCACGTATCGCTACCCAAATGCTAAGACGGGTACCCTGTTGCACCCCCGTGTGCCCTCACCGGAACCGAGGAACTTCGTCGCAAAGCGATTGGGCGAGGGCGCTCCCGATTATCAGCTTCGCGTGTGCCTCCGCTTCCTGTGCTCGTCGGCCGTCGAAGTGGCGAGGCGACAGCGAGCCCGGTTCATGGCGGTCCAACATGGGTCCAGAAATGCCCTCAAGGCCGCCTGGAAATCGTTGAAAGTCAGTAGGGCAAGCGGTTCCTGATCCCTCACGACGAACAGACCATGACACAGTTCGCAGGAACACGGCAGGCTGCAGCAAGCGGACCGGAGGATGCCTTCGTCGACCTGTTCGCGCAGGTGTTCGGCCTTGAGAAGGCCCAGCTTCTGGTCCACGAGTACCCGTTCCGCGACATCTACGACAACGGCCGGTTCATCGATTACGCCCTCCGGACAATCGACGAGCAGGTGGCGTTCGAGATTGACGGGCTGCAGTGGCATCATCCCGAGGCCGTCTCGATCGGGAAATACGAGGACGGCCAACTCCGGCAGAACAGCCTCGTCCACATGGGCTGGCGCGTCTTCCGGTGGACGGATCGCCAGGTGTGCCAGGAACCCGAACGCGTCAAGGAGGAACTCGCGAAGTTCCTGGAGCGACTGTCGGCGATCGTATCGTTCGACGACTTTCTGCCCCGGCAGCACGGCGAAGTTCTGGAACTGCCGCCGGACCTCGAACTTCGTCCGCACCAGGACGAGGCCCTGCAGGCACTCGTGCGGATGCGTTCGGAGGGTAGAACCATCGGTCTGCTCTACCATGCCCAGGGGGCGGGAAAGACCCACGTGGCCGTGCTCGACGCAAAGCGATTGGGCGGCAGGACGCTGTTTCTCGCCCACCGGCGAGAACTGATCCGCCAGGCCCGCCAGCGGTTTGAGGATCTGTGGCCGGAGGCATCGGTCGGTTTGTTCGCGGGCGGTACGCGGGAAGCCGACGCCTTCAACATCGTCGGCTCCATCCAAAGCGTTGCCCAGAACCTCAAGGACTTCTCGCCGGACGCGTTCGGCTATCTTGCCATCGACGAGGCACATCACGCGGCTGCGGCTACGTACAAGCGTGTTCTCAGCTACTTCCGGCCGCGTTTCGTGCTCGGGCTCACCGCAACCCCGGACCGGGCCGACGGCGAATCCGTTCTGGAACTGTTCCGGGACTGCGCCCACCGGCTTTCGCTGAAGGAGGCGGTTGAACTCGGCGAACTGGTCCCGATCCGCTGCCTGCGGGTCCGGACCAACGTCGATCTCAGCCGGGTCCGCTTCAACCAGATCCAGTACAACCGCCGCGACCTCGAAGACCGCGTCATGGTTCCCGGGCGGGACCGCCTGATTGTCGACACGTATCTTCAGTATGTTCCTGGCCGACAGGCAGTTGCCTTCTGCGTCAACGTCCGCCACGGCGAGGACCTTGCCGCGTTGTTCCGCGAGGTCGGCGTCCCGGCCCAAGCGGTGTCCGGCCGGATGCCCAGGGGAGAACGCGAGGATGTGCTTCGCCGCTACCAGGATGGGGTCGTCAAAGTCCTGTGCGCATGCGACATCCTGAACGAGGGCTGGGACTGCCCGCAGGTCGAGGCTCTGCTGATGGCTCGGCCGACGTTGTCCAAGGTCATCTACCTCCAACAACTCGGCCGCGGTACCCGCAAGGCGCCCGGCAAGGAATGCCTGGTTGTCTTCGACTTCGTGGACAACGCGACGCGATATAACCAGTCGCTCAGTCTGCATCGCGTGCTCGGCGAGCGGTTCTATCGGCCCGGCGGGCTGGTGCTTGCTCTCGGAGACATGAGGCAGCGCGAGGCCGAGCTCATCGGTCGGGGCGACAAACCGACGGCCGTGATCGATGTCGGCGTGTGGGCCAGGGCCCTGGAAGAGGTCGACATCTTCAGTTGGCAGGAGGTCGCTCCCGGCCTGTTGTCGCTGGCCTAGGTGGCGTGGGAGTTGGCCGCCACGGAAGACCGCATCCGGCGGGCGGTTGAACGCGGGCAGGTAACGCCCGACCACCAGGTTCAGATCGGCGAGCGGGTCGGCCAGTATTTCCTCAAGGACCGGCTGGAAGAGATCCGGCAGGCGCTCGGGCTGCCGCCGGTGACGGCCGAGACGATCAAGGGCTTGTTCATCGAGTTCGTTCGCGAGATGGACATGTCTGCGTCGTACAAGCCGGTCATGTTGCTGGCCATCCTGCAGGTTCTCGACGCCGACGGCCGGGCCGAGATGGCCGCCGTGATCCGGGGATTCCGGGAGTTCTACCGGCGGCGCAAGGAGCGAGGGCTTTCGATCGAGAAGCCCAACATGCGGATGAACCGGGTGGACGAGTTGAGCGACGCCGACATCGGCCGCGTAATCGTCGAGATGCCGTTCGAGAAGTTCGAGCGCCGGCGGTACTTGAAGTACGATCGCGACCTGGCGTTCATCCGCTTCGAACCGCGCCTGTGGCGGCAACTCACGGCCGCCGACGTTGAGGAACTGAAGGTGATCTGCCGGCGGGAGATCGAGCAGTATTATGAGCGACTCGGCCCAATATGATTGCCCGTTCTGCGGCGACCTCGATTCCCGCGCGATCTGCGGGAACGATCTGGCGGTTGCGATCCCCGACGGCTACCCCGTCTCGCCGGGTCACACCCTGATCATCCCTCGGCGCCGCGTGGCAAGCTGGTTTGACCTCTGTCAGGAGGAGGTGCAAGCCGTGTTCGACCTGGTCGCGAAGGCTCGCGAACGCCTCGACCAGGAGCACCGGCCGGACGGCTATAACATCGGCATCAACGTCGGGTCCGCCGCCGGCCAGACGGTGTTCCACGTCCACGTGCATCTGATCCCTCGCTACGTCCACGACGTTCCACAACCTCGTGGGGGTGTTCGCCACGTGATACCGGGCAAAGGCGATTACGCCCGTGGCGTGCGACAATGGGAGTAGCGGTGATACCATGAATCGGTGGTAGGGTCGGTTTGCGATGAGGCGTAACGATGGGCTATACGCACAGCCGGCTTCGACCGAAAGAACTCGACCGCGAGCAGTTCGCGGCGGCTGCCGTGGATTGTCGTCGAGTATGCGAGGCAAGCGGAGTCCAGTTGGGCGGGATTCCGGAGTCGCACCGTCGGCGGGCGCGGACGACGAACTCGCTGGAGCGGTTGATCGAGGAGGCGCGGCGGCGGACGAAGGTGATCGGCACGATCCCGGACGAGGGGGCGGGGTTGTCGCTGGTTCACGCGGTGCTGGTGGATGTGTCGAGGCGCTGGCGGGGCCTCCGCATGACCCCAGACGGTCTGGAAACACTGAACGCCCTGTGGGCGGAGGTTGTGCCGCTCGCGGCGAGCGCGTAAGAGGCTGGAGGCGGAGTCGTCACCGGCTTCCGTTCACAGACAGATCGAAGCGCAACCCATAGTATCGGTCCGAAAACGCAATCTGCGAAAGTCCATTTGGCACCTGTTGCTTCCTCGTTTCTCCGGTCGATTCAGATCGATTCAGGGTCGTGCGCCGGTAGAGCCGCCGGCAAAGGCCATCACAAGCGCGACGCCCGCCGCTCTTGTGGTGCATCGAAACTGCCGGAGGAGTCGGACGCGAGCGTGCTGTTTGACGGCCGCTGGGTCTGCCCGGCGGTCGTGCGGGCAGTGCCGGCACTCGGCTGGGATTACAACGGCGCGAGCGAATCCGGCCGCCAATCTCAAGTCGCCAACCTATCCCATCGGCTCAGCCGCAATGGGCCAAACGGACTGCGTCGGTCGGTACAGGACGCCGGATCGCCGGGCCGCAAGATACCCACGCGTATCGCGTGGCCGCGCGGGTGGGCTCGCGTTCATCATCCGGCCAGGTCTTCCAGCAGGCGGTTGATGGTGTACTCCAACTTCTCGGCTGATTCGTAGGTGTTGTTCGCGATGGCCTCGCGGATCTGCTCCACTTTTTCCACGCGGATGTCGGGCAGCGCCTGGATCCGGCTCAGCGCCCGGGCCACCGCGGAGATCTCCACCTCATCCTGCGGCGCAGCCGGGGCGATCGTCTCGTGACCGCGCCGGGCCTGGTTGGGGCCGATTCGCTGCGGGAACACACTTCCAGTAACAGGCGCCACGTCGTTCATCACCGGACCTCGCCGTCCAGCACGGTGGACGGTACGGGCCTCCGTGCCCGCGGTTGCAGGGGGTTATGGATCTCGCTCTCGCACGCCGGCCCAAGGGCAAGGCCAAAGCACTACCAAGAGGGTATTGCACCCCCACGGTTCCTAAGCATTTCGTCCGTGAAACGCCCGGGGGCCGGGCAGGAGGAAATCGGGGCTGCCCGGCAAGTCTTGGCTGGTCCTTCAGCCGGCTCTCGCCGTCTTCACTGACTTCACTGACAACATTGTTATCGTCGCCCCACGGCTCTTTGCTTGAGGAAAACCGCCCCCTAGACGGGTTATCGTCTACTTTTTTTGGACCCGATCCGGGCTGCGACTCACCTGCGCGTAGGCGCCGGATTCCACCAAGCGACGGGATCTTGTTGGCTGTACTGTTCGGAATGGCGATAGCCGGAGTCATGTGCTCGCGTTTTGGCGAGAGCCGCGATCTGTTTGGCCGATTCGCGCCTTGGTATGTCGCGTGGCAAGTGGGTGCGACGGTGGCCAAGGGCGTGCCGACGCTGGAGGTGGAACGGGGCGTTTGACACATCGTGGTGCCACGAGTGAGGGGGGGCGTCTTTGGCAGGCCATGGCAAGGCCGGCGAGGGCGCCGGCTCCACGTGTTGCCGATGGCGAGGTTGATTTCGCCAGTTTCCGGCACTTCCGTGGGTGTGTTTCAACGGCCCGAACCGCCCCCCGGCCTGCCTGTAGGAAGGCCGGCGTCGCTCGACCCGGCCCGGTGGGTCGGGTAGCATCTCGCGCCGACGGCGGTGGGCAACATCGGGATGACAGTTCGAATCCGCGCGGTGCTGGTGCCGTCCGCGTTGGCGGCGCTGGCCGCGACGCGGTACGGGCCGATGGCCGTGCCCGCGATGCTGCTGCTGTTCGGGTGGCTGCCGGGGCGGATAGTCGTGCGGGCGGCGGGCCTGGCGGGCGGCTGGGACGGGGCCGGGCGGTTCGTGCTCGCCGTCGCCGGGTCGCTGGCCGTCGCGCCGGTTGCGCTGAACGTCCTCTGGCACGTCACGAACAATGGGTGGGCGCTGCTCGCCGGGTGCTGGCTGCTGGCCGTCGCCGGAAACGCATTGGCCGCGCGGCGGGGCAGTGACGGAGACGGTACACCGAGCGACGAGGCGTTCCCCCGCCGCTTGTTTGACCGCACGTCGACGCGGGTCGTCGCCGGCCTGCTGTGTGCACTGGTCGCGTTTGCGACGATCGGGACGTATTGGCCGACGGAGCTGTGGGGCTACCCGGTCCCGGCGCTGCTGCATGACTTCGTCAAGCATCACGCCGTCCTGTTCTCGATGCAGCACAAGCCGCTGCCGCTGGGCAACCCGTTCTTCGCGGAGCAGGCCGATGCGCCGGTCTACTACTACCACTTCTTCTACCTCGTGCCCGCGACGGTCCGGGCCGTGGCCCCGGCGGTGAGCATCGAGCTGGCCTTCGGGCTACAGGCGGCGGCGGTGGGCATCGCGACGGCGGCGATGTTCTACCTCCTAGTGAAGCGCGTTGCCGGCGGCGACGGCCCGGCGCTGCTCGGGGCGCTGCTGGTGACGGCGGTCGGCGGGCTCGATGTCGTGCCGCTGGTGCTTCGGCGGCTGCCGGTTGTCACGCTGGATGCCTGGAGCGATCCGATCTACCGCATCCACAACTTCTTCACGCAGATGATCTGGAGCCCGCAGAACGTGCAGGGCGTGCTGATTGCGCTCGTCGCAGTATACGCGCTGTCGGTGAAGGGTTGGTGGCGCGGCTGGTGGGTGCTGGCACCGGTCGTCGGTGCGGGCGTGGTGGGGTCGAGCATATGGGTGGCGGTGCCGGTGGCCGCAGGCGGTGTGCTGTGGGTTGCGCGGGAGGTATTGGCGGCGGGGCACGCGGTCGGGGCGCGGTGGCGGCGGCTCGCGGCGGCGATCGGCGTGGGCGTGCTGACGGCGGCGGTGTGTGCGCCGAGCCTGTGGGGATACGCCCAGATGTCGCAGCGGCTGGGCAAGTCGCTGACGGCGGCGTGGCCGTACCAGCAGTTCGCGCTGCTGGGCCGGCTGGTCCGGCCGGGGGCGTTGGCGAACCTGCTCGATCTGCCGTGGGTGCTGCTGGTTGAGCTGGGGCCGCTGGCGGTCTTTCCGCTACTGGCACCGCGGGCGGTGTGGCGGCGGGTGTGGCAGGATGCGGGACTGCGGCTGCTGCTGCTGTCGGGGGCCGCGGCGGTGATCGGGTACGTGACGGTGCGGAGCCATTTCACGTACAACGACTTCGGCCAGAAGGCGATGATGGTGGCGATGGCCGCGCTGGTCGTCCCGGCGGCGTGCGTGCTCGGGCCGGCGCGGTGGCGGCCGACGATTTTCAACCCGCTCGGCTGGTCGCTGTGCGACGGGGGCTCAACGGGGCGCCGGCGGATCACGGCGGGGGTTGTCGGGTTGCTGCTGCTGGCGGGCCTGCCGGTGGGGCTGTATGAAGCACCGCTGACGGCGGTGAGGCGGTATCTCGACCCGGGCGGGCGGTTCAGGGTATTCGCACACGAGACGGCCGAGCGGTTGGCGAGGGAGGGCCGGGCCTACGGTGTACTGCGGCACGAGTTGCCGGCGGGCGCGGTTGTGCAGGCGGATTGGCGCGACGATCGCGTGAACCTCGTCCAGATCGCGCGGAAGCGGGTGGGCGCGACCATCCTACAGATGGATACGATGGTGTTTGCGCCGGCCGACCGTGTGGCGCACACGCGGTGCTTGGCGGAGGTGTCGGCGGCGCTGGGCTTGCCCGGGCCGTCGGCGGACTGCGGCGCTGTGCTGCGCCGGCACTGCATCACGCACGTCTTCGTCGGCGAGGTGGAGCGGCGGCGATGGCAGGGGATCGAGAAGCTTCGCGACCCGCGATTCTTCGATACGGTCTACCGCGACGCGCACGCCGAGGTCATTGCGCTTCGACTCAATGCGTCGGGGCCGTGAGCGCCTATGGAGTGCGGGAGCGACGCCACCGCTTTGGCGCGGACGGTCTGCCGCACGCCCACGCAACGCTGCGCCCCAGGGAAAGCGGCGGCCACGCCGCCGCAGTCCAAAAGGCGCGGGCCGCGCCGTACATGACGGGCGCGGTCGCACAATCCCGGGCTTGGGCCTGGGCTCTGTTCGGGCGGTTTGCGCTTGGTGGGCAGGGGGCGGGGCGTATAATAGCGCGATGCCCGAGGCCGGAGGTCTTGTATGGTTGAGCAGATACAGCGCCGGGAGTTCCTCAAGAGGGTCGGGGCGCAGGCAGCGGCCGGACTGGGGTGTGCGTTGGCGGTACAGGCGGCGCATGCCGAGCGTGCTGCGACGACGCGGCCGGCCGGGGTCGGCGGGCTGACGATCCGCGACCTGCCGAAGCGCAAACTCGGGCGGACGGGTGTGGAGGTGCCGCCGCTGGCCATCGGCCTGGCGGGCATGGGGCACGCATTCTTCACGGCCGAGGAGTTCGAGCCGGTCGTCCACGCGGCGATCGACGCCGGCGTGACCTATCTCGACATCGCCCCGAATTACGATGTCGCCCAGGAGCGTCTCGGGCCGATCATGGCGAAGCGTCGCAAGGAGGTCTTCCTCGTCGGCAAGACGGAGGACCCCACGCGCGACGGCACGCTGCGGCTGATCGAGAAGAGCCTGCGGCAGATGCAGACGGATTACCTCGACGTGTGCCACCTGCACAACGTCGGGCAGTTCACGACGGAGCAGGCACTGGGAAAGGGCGGGATGCTCGAAGGCATCCAGGCGGCGAAGGACCGCAAGCTCGTTCGCTTCATCGGGGCGAGCGGCCACCAGGGCGTAGGGCGGTTCGTGCCCGTGCTCGAGACGGGGCAGATCGACGTGCTGATGGTGGCGATGAACTTCGTCGATCGCCACACCTACAACTTCGAGGAGCGGATCCTGCCGCTCGCCCGGCGACACGGGGCGGGGATCGTGGCCATGAAGGTGCTCGGCGGCGTGCGGGACGGATGGGGCGGCTATCGGCAACGGAAGGACGGCGTGCTGAGCGGCGAGCCGTATCACCGGGCGATCCGATACGTGATGGGCCTGCCCGGGCTGTGCACGGTGGTGCTGGGGATCAAGTCGCTCAAGGAGCTGTCGACGGCGATCGCCGCGGTCCGCGGATACAAGCCCTTCACGGCGGAGGAGGCGGCGGCGATCGAAAAGGAGGGCAAGACGCTCGCCGCCCGGTGGCGAGATCACTTCGGCCCGGTCGGCTGGGATGCGGCATGAGGAGGGGCGACGGTCGAAATCCGTGAGAAGCGGGTGGGCTGTTGCTGACGTGCAGGGCGGGTCGTTGCCGAGCTGAAGGCGAGGCGTTGACTTACCGACATCGCTGGAGATCAAACATGGGACGCGGCTTCGTGTGGAGATTGGCGGTGTGTATGGCGGCGTCGGTGTCGGCCACCGTCGGCCGGGCGCAGGAGTCGCCGGCGGCGCGGCCGGTGGTCCGCGTCGATTCGATTGAGCACGACTTCGGGAAGATCTGGGCCGGCCCGCCGGTCGAGCACACGTTCACGCTCACGAACGCGGGCAACGCCGACCTGCGGATCACGCGGGTGCATCCCGGATGCGGGTGCACCGTGGTGGGTCAATACCCGTCGACGATCGCCCCCGGGGCCTCGGGCAAGTTCCCGTTTTCACTGACGACGACGGCGGTCAGCGGTCGATTCGAGAAGCCGATCACGATCTCGTGCAACGACCCGACGACCCCCGAGGTCCGCCTGATTCTTCGCGGCGAGTGCCGGAAGTACGTCGACGTCCTGCCGGCCAGCGCGTATTTCGGGACGGTCAACCCGAACCTGCCCGCCGTGCGGGTGCTGAAGATCGTCAACAACGCCCCGTCGCCGCTCTCGCTGTCGCTGGCCACGATGCCGGCCGACTCAAAGTTCCGGTTCGCCCTGACGGAAAAGGTCCCGGGAAAGGAGTTCGAGCTTCGGGTGACGCTGGCGCAGCCGCTGCCGCCCGGCGAGTTGCAGACGGTGGCCCACCTGACGACGAACCTCGACGTGCACAAGCACATCACCGTCAATGCCTTCGCCCGCATCCCCGACCGGCTGGATGTGGAGCCGACGAGCCTGACGGTGTACAAGCCGCCGCCGACCGCCCCGCCGACGACGCGGCCGACGTCGCAATACCTTTTCTTCAACAATTACGGTCAGACGTCGGCGAAGCTGGTCGAGGTGAGCGTGGACGACCCGGCCGTCCGAACGCGGATCATCGAGAGGGTGCCGGGGAAGGCCTACACCGTGCACCTCGAGCTGCCGCCGGGCTACGAGCCGCCGCCGCAGGGGCGGACGGTGGTGCTCAAGACAGACGACGCGGAGACGCCATATCTGCGTGTGCCGCTGCGGCGATACAACGCGAAGACCGCTGCCGCGTCGGCCCCGGCCGCGACGCAGAGGGCGGCTGCGCCGCCGCGGCCGGCGGAGCTGATGGTCGGGAAGGATGCGCCGGCGTTTTCGCTTCGGACGGTCGACGGCCGGACGCTGTCGCGCGGCGACCTCGCGAGCTTCCCGGCGACGGTGTTGAACTTCATCGCGCCCAACTGCCCGCACTGCCGCAAGCAGGTGCCGATGTTGGAGAAGGTCCGCGCGGAGTACGCCCCAAAGGGCGTGCGGTTCGTGAACATCAGCCAGACGATGGCGCGGCCGTACACGACCGAGCAGACACAGGAATCGCTCAAGTCCCTGGGCTCCAACCTGGACCTGGTGTGCGACCCGAGCAACCGGCTGGGCCAGTCGTTTCGGGCAACGAGCTTCCCCACGCTCTTCGTTATTCGACCGGACGGCAAGATCGACCAGGTGATCGTCGGGGCAAAGCCCAACCTCGACGCGATGATAAAGCCGCGTCTGGATGCGCTGCTGGCCGGGCGACGGTGAGCCGACCTCGGCCGGAGACCTTGGCCGTCGGAAGGTCCGCTCCAGAGGGGCCAGAGAATCGGGGAACGCGATCATCCTCGATCGCGGTGTTCGCGGTCAATCGCCGTGCCGCACTGCGCGCAGTACCGGGCGATCGGCCGGTTGAGGTGTCCGCAGGCATGGTTGGGACAGGCGATGCCGTCCGCAGGCGGCGTTTCGCCGCGGGATCGGCCGACCGGCCCGCGGATCGCCACCGAGACAACCGGGGACAGAAGCAACCCGAAAAACGACAGAACGACGCCGCCGACCAGCAGAATGTCATCGTTGATCCGGCCGAACCGTCCCCCGGCCAGGGACAGCGCAAAGGCGGCCGCCCACGGCAATCCGCCCATCCACCAGGCGATCCGCAATGCCCGGGAACCCGGCGCGTGCGAGCGGCCCACCCAGAGGGGATAGTTGAACCCGGCGATGACCAGGATGCTGACGATCGCACCGGCCGCCGCCAACACGGCCCCGGCCACAACAGGAATGTGCGCAACTGCGGACATGGGCATTGCGTGCTTTCCGCATCGATTCTATGGAGGACAAGCGGCCCGGTACAATCGGGCCGCTCAAGCCGCCGACCACT
>CAZTVU010000071.1:17380-20302 GCA_964617025.1 uncultured Planctomycetales bacterium
GAGCGGAGATGATCGCGGTGACGATCGGCAATCCGGAGAATCAGGCGGCGCGCTCCATCGTCCGCAAGCCTCCCCGCTGCGCGCTCGCAGACCGCCAGTTGTCGACGCTCATCGTTGATCACTTGCGGGAGCACGCTGCGGAGATTGACGTAATGCAGGCGTCCCGATCTGGGATCGGGCAAGGCCGACACGGGGCAGCCGCCGCGGTCGATCACCGCCTCCGTCAGCCGGGCGACGTGTTCGGCCTCGTCGCCGATCATCGCACGCAGGGCCTCGACGCGGCCGGCGTCTTCCGGCGGGATGAACGGGGCGGCCTCGCCCAGCCGCAGCAGGAGGCTTCGCTGGTGCGAAGACAGCACGTCATTGAGCAGATCGACCGTGGCCGCCGGATCCGTCGCGGTGTGCATTTCCAGTCACCTCGATGCCGCCGTCGCGTCGGCGAGGGTCTCCGCGGTGTCTGCGGCCGGCACCGGTGCGTCGGCGTTTGACGGTTCCGCCGCCGCGACGACCGGGCGAAACAGCCTCGACGCGTAATCGTCCGCGACGAGCTTGAGCGGTCGCGCCCCGATCGTCCCGAGCACCAGCAGGATCGCCGCGCACGCGTTGACCATCACCACGCCGCCACGCGGCGCGACGAACGCCGGTCTCTCGTCCCGCGTGGCGCCTCCGCCGAGGAACATCACCACGATGATGCGGACGTAGAAGTACAGGCTGAAGAGCGTGTTCAGCACGAGGACGATGACCATCGCCCAGAGCCAGGGCTGCCGTGCCGCCCCCCCGCCGAGGGCGACCAGCAGCCACCACTTCGTCAGGAAGCCGCCCAGCGGCGGCAGACCGACCAGCGAGAACAGGCAGACGGCCATCGGCACGGCCAACCACGGCGCCCGCCGACCGAGGTCCGCAAAGGCCGCAAGGGACTCCGAGCCGGTTTGCCATGCGACCATCGCCGTCACGGCGAACGCGCCGAGGTTCATGAACAGGTACGTCAGGACGTACACGATCAGGGCGCTGACGGCCGGATTCACCCAGCCCGCCGGCGCGGAGCCGGAGGCCGGCAGCAGGATCGCCGCGGCCATCAGCATGTAACCGGCGTGGGCGATCGACGAATACGCGAGAATCCGCTTGACGTTGTCCTGCCGATAGGCCGCGAAGTTTCCGACCGTGCACGTGAGCGAGGCGAAGACGCCGATGCCCGCCGCCAGCGGCCCCCAGACCGCCTCGGCCCCCGCGCCGGCCGCGCCCGAAAGGGTCGCGACGATTCTCGCGATCAGGCCGAGGGCGGCGGCCTTGCTCGAGACGCTCAGCCACGTGGTGACCTCGATCGGTGCGCCCTCGAAGACATCCGGGCACCAGAAGTGGAACGGCACCGCCGCGATCTTGAAGCCGATGCCGACGCAGAGGCCGAACAGCCCGATGCCGAGCATCAGGCGGCCGCCCGCGGGCTCGCCCGCCCGCTCGGCCGCCACCTGCGCGATCCGGCCGAGGTCCAGCGAGCCGGCGTAGCCGTAGAGCAGGGAGACGCCGTAGAGCATGATCGCCGCCGTCACCGCGCCGAAGATGACGTACTTCAACGAGGCCTCGGCGCTGCGCCGCTCGCGTTTGTGGAAGCCGGCGACGGCATAGCTCGGCAGCGACGCCAACTCGATCGCCAGGACGATCATGAGCAGGTTGAGCGTGCCGACCATCAGGACCATGCCCAAGGCGCTGCCGAGCAGGAGCGTGAGGAACTCGGGGGCGTGGATCGCCGTCGCCGACCGACGCGCGGCCGGGCCGGCGGCCCGCAGACCGATCAGCCAGAGCCCGATCACCAGCGCGAGGAAGAGCACGAGGAACAGTTTGAAGAAGACGCTCAAGCCGTCGGCCAGGAGCATGGGCTGCCCCGCGTCGGGCGAGAGGCCGGCGGCCCCGAACGCCCCCAGCCCCCGCCCGACCGACGCGGTCGCCAGGAGCGTGACGATCAGGCCGATCAGGGCGACGGCCGCGGCGGTGAACGGGTTTCGCCCGGCAAACAGGGCGGCCACGAGCACGGCGACGATCGTGCCGGCCAGGGCGAGCTCGGGCGTGATCCGCCGGAGTTCGTCGGCCGACGGGAACCAGAACTGGGCAAGCAGGTCGTTCATCGCGTAATGAGCGTCACGAGGTTGTCGAGCGTCCCGTTCATGAAGTTGAACAACGACTGCATCGGCAGCACACCGAGCAGGACGGCCAGGGCCGCCATCGGCGTCAGGATGAAGACCTCGCGGCCGTTGACCTCGGGTAGATCGGCGTACTCCGGCCGCTGCGGCCCGAGGTAGACCCGCTGAATCATCCAGAGGATGTAGCCCGCCGTCAGGATGACGCCGGAGGCGGCGATCACGGCCATCGGCCTGGCCCAGGTCATCCAGGCGTGGTCGCCGGCGGCGTTGAACGTGCTGAGCAGGACCCACACCTCGCCGATGAAGCCGCAGAGGCCGGGCAGCCCGAGCGAGGCGAAGAATCCCACCGTCGCGAGCGAGCCGTAGACCGGCATCGTCAGCCAGAGGCCGCCGAGCCTGTCGATCTGCCGCGTGTGGGCGCGGTCGTAGATCACGCCGACCAGGAAAAAGCACATCGGGCTGGAGATGCCGTGGGCGATCATCTGGAACATCGCGCCCTGCCAGCCGCCCTCGGTCATGGTCGCGATGCCGAGCAGGACGAAGCCCATATGGCTGATCGAGCTGTAGGCGACGAGCTTCTTGAAGTCCCGCTGGGCCATGGCGCAGAGGGCGCCGTAGAGGATGCTGATGACGCCGAGCAGGGCCAGCACGAAGGCGACGGCGTGGTGGTTCGCCGCCGACGGCAGGATCGGATAGCTGATCCGCAGCAGGCCGTAGCCGCCCATCTTCAGCAGGATGCCGGCGAGGATCATGCTGATCGGCGTGGGGGCCTCGACGTGGGCGTCGG
>CAZTVU010000072.1:0-20028 GCA_964617025.1 uncultured Planctomycetales bacterium
CCCGGGCCGGCACTACTGGAGCTGGCGGCGGCCTCCACGTTGATCAACCGGGCGACCCCGGAGTCGACCCGCACCGTCAGCGTGTGCGGGCCGAACGAGCCGGTCTTGCAGACGGGCAGCGCCCAAAGGAACGTGTAGCCGTTGACCGGCACGTTGCCCGGCGCGAAAGCCCCTCCGTCGATCGAGTACGAGATCTGGCCGGTGTCCGCGGCAACGATGATCTTGATCGCTGCGGCGGGTCCGGTGAACCCGATCGTGATGGTCGCGCCGACCGTGCTCGACTGAACGAAGCTCGGCACGCCGTACTCGTTGTAACGGGCGCTCCAACCGGACGGCAGCGGACTGACTGTGACCATATCCTTGATCGTGCTTGCCGTGACGGGGAAGTCGGTCAGCGGGGCGGGCATCGCATGATCGGAAGATGATCCGCCGCGCGTCCGCTCCGACTCGAGGTAGGCGATGACGGCGTCCGAGTAGACCTGCGAGCCGGCGGCGTTGGGGTGAACGCGGTCGGGGGCCAGGTCGGTCCAGGGAGTGCCGGCGAGGACCCGTTCGTAGAGGGCCCATCCGACGTTCACGCTCGGGCATCCGTACCGGTCGCAGACGTCATAGTGCGCCTGGACCGACGTGGGGTATCGGCCGTTCAGGTAGGGCTGCTCGATGTAGTAGGCGATCGTCTCGATGAAGCAGATATCCGTGCGCGCGTTCCGAGCCCGCGCCTGGCGGACCATGCCCTCGCTGTTCCGCTGGACGAACAGCAGGGGATCCTCCGGCAGGTCGTTGATCGCAAACTCGATAAACACAAGGTCCGGGTTGCTCACGAGGACGTCCCGGTTGAATCGCATGGCGCCGATCAGGCTGCCGGTGCCGCTCCATCCGGCATTGATCTCCGCAATCCGGCCGGGGTATTTCGATTTGAACCAGTTGGTGACGTTGGTCCGCCATCCGGTCGCCTCCGTGACGCTCCCGCCGATGTACGCAATCGTCGCGGTCTGGCCGCTGTTGAGCTTCGCGAAGACGTTCGCCAGGCCGTTGCCGCGGGGAATGGCGATCGGGTAGTCGAGGCTCTGCGGCCACGTGTACCGCGCCCCCAGGGCCGCATCCAGATCGCTGAGGATCTGGCCTTTGTACGGGTTGTCGGCGCCGTCGATGTTCCAGCCGTCGCAGCCTGCGCACCAGCGGTACATGTTCACGCAGCGGATGATCGGCTTGCCGGTGGTTTTGGCCGACTGGTTGTACCGATTGATTTCGGCGTACACCTCCTGCATCCAGCCGGCCTCGTAATGGGCGCTGGGGTTTTCGGGGTGGCCGCCCTTCCAGTAGTAGTTGCCGTTGCACTCGGTGATATAGGCCGGCAGATGATAGAGATCCTGCGGAATGCCGAGGTTGATCCAGTCCTTGTAACAGTAGAAGCTCCAGTAGAGGTTCTGGCCGCCGGCGTTGATCTGCTGCGTGCTGTGGATGTCGGCGTATGTGTAGCCGCGCGAGGGGACGTGCAGCCCGATGCCGTCGATGCCGCCGCTGTTGCGGATCGCGGTCAGCATCTGATTCATGTACTGCACCCAGTTGAGCGGCATGCCGTCGTGCGGGAGCCCGCAGGTCGTGCCGCTGCCGTACGGACCGGCCCACGGGGCGAGGCCCTGGCTGACCACCCGGTGCGTCGGCGCGACGGCCTTGATCGCGTTGTAGCACGCGCGGAAACAGTCCGCGTAACTTTGCGGCGAGACGTATGCCAGCCGGCCGTTTACCGGCGGCCACTCGGCCGCCAGGTTTGTCTCGTTGCCGATGACCCAGATCGAGCAACCGGCCGAGTTTCGGACGAAGTTCGCGCATCGCTGGGCGAAGTTGCCGTACTGGTCCGGCGCGGGAATCGTGCCGTCGGGGCAATAGCCGTTGTTGATGCGGCAGATGACGGTGTGGCCCTGGTTGGCGTACCAGGAGAAATCAACGCCCCAGGTGTCGGCGGGGTTGTGGCCGACCGCGACGGTCGCGGTGACCCACCCGCCGCTGACCTGGGCCTTGATGCGGTTGAGATACTCGGTCGGCTGCGGGTCCGTATCATGAATGCCGTACAGGAAGGGCGTCTCGGTCGCTGCCGCAACGACCGAGGCGAACGATACCGCCGCGACCTCAACCCACGCACCGGCCAACCAGCGACTCATGTCATGCGCCCCCCTGCGAACGGTCCTATATGCCCAGGCCGCGGATGAATCGCTTGCCTTGCCGACATCATACCATGGCAGCCCGGGGCCGAGAAGCCCTTTCGGGCCGCCGCGTACCCAGAATCGCCCGTCAACCGGACGGCGGGCAGCGGCGCTCGGGCGTGGGCGGGACCTGTTCGATCATTTCGTTGGGGCCGCCCTTGCGCTTTTTCAGCGTGAACGCGTCGTAGAGGGCGCCCGTGGCCGTGCGCGCCTCGTAGCGCAGAACCGGGCCGTCGATCGAAATGATCTGGTAGAGCTGTGTATTCTCCGCCGCGCGTCGAATCTCGGTCGGGGGCTTGTCACGGAGCTGGTACATCTTCGGGCCGCTGACGGAGACAACATATACCGTGCCGCCCGGCGCGGATCGCCAGTTTACGCCGGCCGTCACATTGACCTCGGGCGTCGACGGGGCGCTGCGGCCGTATGTGTGATCATGCCCGGCCAGAACCAGGTCGACGGCATAGCGGTCCAGGATGGGCTTCCAGGCGGCGCGCACCTCGGGGTTGTCTCGCTCCCGGGCCATCGAGTAGATCGGGTGGTGAAACGTGACGACCGTCCACGTGCGGTCGTTGTCCGCGAGGACCTTCTCGAGCCATGAGGCCTGTTCCGAGTGCCGCTCGTTCGAATTGAGCGATATTAGCCGGAGGTCTTGGTAGTCGAGGTGATAGACGGACGTCTCCAGGCCCGGCGGGCCGTTTCGCGGAAAGGCGAACTGCACCCCCCAGTGTCGGGACAGCCGGCGGACCTTGCTGCCGTCCGGCCGGGTCTCGGAGGCGTACTCGTGATTGCCGGGAGTGGCCACGACGGGGATCATGCCGTTGAGCCAGCCGCCGCCGCCAAACCACGCACCCCACTCCGCATCGCGGTCGGCCCGATTCACCAGGTCGCCGGCGTGCAACACAAAAGCCGCCCGCGGAGCATTCGCGAAAGCCTCACGGATGACGCGCGACCACAGGCTGCGGATGTCGTTTTGGGCGTCGCCGAGATAGATGAAGGTGAACGGCTCCGCCTGGGCGGCGGCCGTGCGGAATTGGAACCACTCGCTCCAGTACACGCCGTCGCCGACGCGATACACGTACCGCGTCCCGGGCGAGAGATCCTTGAATTCGACGGTGTGGACGTGACATCTCGACAGGTCGGACTCAAACGGGCGAGTCTGCCCCTCGACTCGGCGGGCGCCATCCTTGAACCCGGGGCCGTCCTCGGCCACCGCGATCTCGGCACAGGCGTGCGCCACGTCCGTCGAAGTCCGCCACGTCACGGCCTGTGTCGTTCGCGGGTCGCCGGTCCACGTCAGGACGACGCGGTCCGGCAGGCGTGACGGCTGATAGAGCGCGGCCTCAGGCGCGGGCGCCGGGGCCTCCTCGCCGCGGGCAGGCAGGAGCGAAAAGCCGAAGATGAGCAGGCTGATCGCCGCCGTCCGCGTCCACGCCCAACTGTTCCGGGAAGATATCATTGTGGCCCCCTTGCAAGCACAGACTCTCATTACCGCTTGTACGGGATTGTACGCTCGCTGGTTGCGATTGACACCAGCCGTTCGGTTAAGTTTCTGTTTGCGCAACTTTGGAAAGGCGCGCGTTTCCGCAATTGGACGGGGCGTAGCGGCTCCCCTTGCATCCGGCCGACGCGCGGCCCGCGCGGTTTAGGTGGACAATCCCGACCGTTTTGCGGTGCGTGGCTTCACGTAACGATGACGGCAGGCGGGCTGCATTCGTTGCGCGCTGTTCATCCGACGGCGTCGAGGCCGAGATCGATCGCCCGCGCCGAGTGCGTGATCGCGCCGACGGCGATGCGGTCCACGCCGGTGGCTGCGATGGCTCCGGTCGTCTCCAGCGTCACGCCGCCGGAGACCTCGATCTCGACGCGCCCTCGCAGGCCGGCGGCGTTGCGAAGCGCGACGGCCTCGCGCATCGACTCGATTGCGAAATTGTCAAGCAGGATGATGTTGACGCCGGGCGAACGCAGGACCTCGCGGAATTGTTCGAGCGTGTCGACCTCGACCTCGATGAAGTCGGGCCCGGCCCCGGCGACGGCGAGCCGCTGGCGGGCCTCCGCGACCAGGCGGGCCAGATCCGCCGCCGGGGCGCCGCTCACGTGGTTGTCCTTGATGAGGACCGCGTCGTGCAGGCCCATGCGGTGGTTGCATCCGCCGCCACAGCGGACGGCGTACTTGTCAAGATCGCGCCAGCCGGGGATCGTCTTGCGGGTATCGTAGATGCGGGCGCCGCCGGGGCGGGCGGCGTCGACGTAGCGGCGGGTCAGCGTGGCCACGCCGCAGAGCCGCTGCAGGAAGTTGAGCAGCGTCCGCTCGATGCCCAGGATCGCGCGAACTTCGCCCGTGAGTGTTGCGAGGCGCTGCCCGGCCACGAACGCGTCGCCGTCGCCGACGGCACGGGCGATCTGACATCGGTCGGCAAACCGCCGGGCGACGGCGTCAAGAACGGCTTCGCCCGCGAAGACGCCCGGCTCGCGCGGGCGCAGATCGAAACGGCCGGGCGGAGCGTCCGGCGGAATCGTCGCGAGGCTGGTGATGTCGCGATCGACCCCGTCTTCGGCAAGGGCAAGCTCCAGGCGGTGTCGCACGATCGCAGGATCGGGGGGAGCGATGTTCATGGGGTCCTATCCATTCGCCCGTTTCTCCCGGCGAGCTTTTCCACGAGGATCCGGTCGCTTTTGTGCGTTTCCGAATATCCGCTTCGCACCGTCCATCGTCCGTCGGCGCCTGGAGACTGCGGTGGCAACGTTACCACTTTGCCTCGGACGGTCTGTCGCGCGCCGGCGCGGCCCGTAGAAAGCCGCGGCAACGCCGCCGCAGTCCGAAACGCGCGGGCCGCCTTTGTACAAGGGGGCCGGCCGACCGCCGCCCAAGTCGCGGTCGGAGCCGAGTCTTCCAGCGCGACAGACCCGCAGGACCCCCGCATCTGTTCGTTGCGGCCCAAGGCTGCGCTGGGATACCGTGCCGTCCAGCTCACGTTGGATTTCAGCCTACCGGGCCGTCCGGCCGCCGACAAGTTCGTCCGCCTTTTCCGCTGCGCGGTCGGGTGGGGGTCGGCCTTCCGCCGATCGCGCACGATGCCGAACGCAGTGCGAGAGGTGTCCGGCAGGCGGCCCGGCAGGGCGGTCATTCTTGCGGCCTTGACAGCCCGGGGGGGACGACTATACTAAGCGATCCTGACAACCTCATACGCGAGGCTGAGTGTAAGTTCGCACTCGGGGCCGTAGCTCAATTGGTTAGAGTACCGGATTGTCGATCCGGTGGTTGCGGGTTCGACTCCCGTCGGCCTCGCGTTTAGCAACCCCCGCCCCTGCAAGCTCTTGCGGAGTTTGCAGGGGTTTTCTACGCGCCGGCCGACTCGGGCCGGTTCGCGTGTGCCGCGTGGTGTCGTTGAAGCCTTACGGCCCTGTCAACGCACTTGTGCGCGGGCAATCCAGCCAATGCGTCGCCAATTTACCGGCAGTGGAATTGCCCCCGTGTTCGTTACATTGCCTCCTTGAACGGGTCCGGGAATCCCGGCAGAGTGATACTGGTAGACTATCCGTTCGCCGGGGCGGCTGCCGGAAGGAGCCGTCCTGGGTGGGCGTCGGGGACTGATTCGCCCGAAGCTTTGGCACGCAAGGTTTCTTGCCGGAAACCACCTGACTCCGCCCACAGCCGCCGAGCCTGTCCCGTTCGTCCGGACAGGCACCCGAAACTGTTTTGCGAAAAAAGGAGCGTTAGCCGAGACGCTGCCAAAGGTCCACGGTTTCATCCGGGTCGGGCCAATCGCCCTCGGTCATGTCCTGGCCGCCGTAGCGCGGTATGAAGATCAGCGTCTGCGGCCGGCCACGGACGTAGTCGGCGACGCGGCGGAGGTAGTCGCCGACCGCCTCGCCCGCGAGCCGCACCGGCCCGCCGTAGCAGAACTTGCCGGCGGCCGCGAGGCGGGGCAGCAGCTCGCCGAAATCGTAGTACTCCGGCTCGCCGAAGTTGATCCCGCGGATCTCCGGCGCGGCGAGGCAGGCATCGAGCAGGTGGGCGATGTTGCCGCAACTGTGGACCCAGCCGCCGCCGAACGGGGCGAGGCACTGTCGGACGTACGGCAACGACAGGTCGCGATATTGCTCCGGCGAGAGCATGATGCTTACGTCATCGACGACGCGGACGCCGCCGTTGGTCATGTAGAGGCTGCCGTGATAGCCGCCGTCGGCGGGCTCGCCGAGCTCCGCCTTGAGCCGTTGCGTCAGGCGAATGAAGACGGCGGTGATCGTCTCCATCAGCCGGCGATACCACGGCTCGTCGTCGGCCATGTCGTAGAAAACGTCCTGTTGGCGAAGGAGGAACGCCGTGCCCATCGGTCCCTGGAGGTCGGGCATGAAGACGTGCACCTGCGGGTACTCGCGGAGCGCCTCACGGGCGAGGCGAATGAAGTCGATGACGCGCGGCATCAGGCCGGCTTCGTGAGCCGTGTCGGGGTCCACGTCGAGCAGCCGGTCCTTCGGCGGGCGGTCGGTCACCCAAGGCATCGCGTGCTCGCTCGCGGCCGTGCCGCAGCCGAAGATGCTGGCGACGGTGCCGACGCCGTAATTGGGGCGAAGGGAGAGCTGCTGGTCGCCGGGCGACCGGGCCCAGCCGATGATGTCCCAGAGGGCCTCAATCAGCATCTTTTGCGGGTCGTCAAACTGCTCGCGGAGCGTGTAGTGGTCGAACGCGTGGTACTCCGGCACGGGCCGGCCGCCGCGGAGCTGGTGCTCGCAGAGCCGCAGGTACTGCGGGCCGACGCGGTCGGCGACCTGGCGGGATTCGCTGCGGCCGAGCAGGATGGGCACGCGGTCGGGCGGTTCGCCGCGCCAGACGGCGGCTTGTCGCCGGCGGCCGGTCTCCACGCGGGCGGCGTCCACGCACAGCAGGTCCAGCAGGCGGGGCAGTTCCGGGTACACGGCAGGTCATCCCAGGAAGCGGCGGAGATGCGCAGCCCGCAGAAGGGCCTCGGCGATTTCCGGCGTCTCGTTCCCCCGCAACGCCCGGACGATCCGCGCCGTGATCTCCGCATGTTCGGCGTTCGGGGCGTGCTCGGCGGCCAGATCGCGGACGCGCGCCTCGATCTCGCGGGGCACCAGACCCGTGTCGGGATTCAGGTAGCGGGCGGCGTCGGCGAGGTCGTCGTCCAGGTTGACGTAGACGCCGCGCAGGAAGGCGAGGTCGTCCTCGCTCAGGGCGTTCAGCCCGAGGAGCTCGGGCGGCAGGCCGATCGAATAGAGGGCGGCGTTGAACGCAATCGCCCGCGGCAGCGTCACACCGCCGAGGCTGCGCGAATACCCGAACAATCCGATGTGGAGCTTTCGCTTGCGCCGGCCGGGGACGTAGCGCGCCACCTGATTGATGATCGGGGCAAGCTCGACGATCTGCCGCTGGTATTCCCGTATGTAGCGCTCACAGATCGCCAGGCACCGCGCCTCGTCGATCTCGGGCGGCGCCTTGGGCGTGCGGTCGCGCAGGGTGCGGACGGCGGCCCGGACTTCGTCCGGCGGGTAGTCGTACTTGAAGGCGGACTGGACGGTGAACGTGTAGACGCTGGGATACTCGCGAACGACGCGCGGGACCGTTCGGGGGCTCAGGTTGCCGCGGAACGGGGCCGTCCCGACGCCGATGATGGGCAGAATCTCGACGCCAATCTCCCCGGCCAGCAGGTGCAGCCGCCGCAGCGCGATTTTGTTGAAGACAACGGCGGCGATCAGACCGTAATTCATCGCCGGGTCCGAACGGGCAAGGAAGACCCGCTGTCGCCGGATGGCCTTGCCGTGGAGGTATTCCCGCACGAGCTGGTGCGCCCCGAGCATGTGCTCCATGTCTTCGAAGAGGGGGATGACGTCGATCCGCTCGGGGTGGAACTCGCCGATCCACTGGGCGATCGTGATGTCGCCCTCGCGGAAGGGCTTGTCTTGCTTGCCGACGACGAAGTCCTGGTAATAGCTGGCCACGCGGTCGATGCACTTGGACGATGCGGTCATCGGCAGGATGACCTGAAAGACCGGCGGCAGATCGTCGCCGTAGACGAGCTTCGCGGCATCAAACGAGCGCGGGATGCTCTCGAGGGTTTCGAGGAGGATCTTGGCCTCGGCGCGTTCCACGGTCGGATTCGGCACACGCAGGGTGATGAACACGTCGCGGCCGAGACGCTGTCCGGCGAAGAAGTCGGAATACCGCGTCAGCAGCTTCTTGACGATGTAGTTGTCGACCTCCTTGCCCTCGCAGTCCCACATCTGCTCGTCGCAGCCGAGGTGCGAGAAGGCGTAGTAGGCCTCCTGGATCTCGTCCTCGCCCTCGAGGACGGTGTCCTGGGCGAAAAACGGGATCGAGACGTTATCCGGGTGCTGCGTGCTCATGCAGCGGGGGACGGGCCGAGCGTCCATACGGTGCCTCGCGTGGGGGTGTGCCGTTGCTCCCGATCGTTTACGGATGGTCGAAGACCATCGTCTGCACCTGCACGCCCTCGACCTGCCGCAACGCGGCGGCCATCTCGCCTGCGACGCCTTCGCCGCCGAAGACCTCGAGCAGGATCAAACCGTTCGGCGAGCAGACCTTGTCGTCTACGTGGTGCAGCCCGATCCGCGTCTTGATGTTGCAGCCGAAACGAGTGAAGACCTTCTGCACGTCCGCCGCGCTCTTGACGCGGTCGGTGATGTGGACGCCGAGGATCACATGTCTGTCCATTGCCTGAGCTCCTTCTGTCCGGCTCGTTGCCCGGCGTCGCCCTGACGCCGTCGCGGGCATTGTAGTGCCCGTTCGTGATGTTTGGAAACGAATGCGTGACCGTCGCGGCCGCCTCGACAAACCCCGAACAAGGGCATATCATGCGCTTCCATGATGCTCAAGAGCCGGACGTCGGGCGTTGTGTGGGCCGGGTCGTATGTCCTAACGCTGGCGAGCAACGCCCTCGGTGCGGCTGCCGCCGCGGATTCGCCCATCGCGTTGTTCGACCTTGCCGCGGCCTCGCCCGCGTCGGCCGGGACGCCCGAGGAGCGGACGGCTGCCTGGGAGCTGGCCCACGCCGTGGCCACGCTCCAGGGGAACGTCAACCGCGACCAGCCCGGCCTGTACGTGCGGTTCGTTACGTCGCCGGAGGCGGCGTATCGCGGCAACATCGACGACTACTGGATGGAGAAGCTGCGCCGCCCGGGGCAGTGGCTCGCCCGCCGGGCGATCGAACGCGTCGACACGCTGGAGGATCTCGTCCGCCGCTTCCGCTCGGCCGTCCGGGGCGTCGTCGTTTATGACCCCGCCGTGGCGGCAACGAGCAACGTCGCCTCGACGGTGGCCGGCGTCGAAGGATTGATCGCTGTTCGCTATAACACGGCGCCGGGTTCGATTTACAATCGGCTCGTTCGCGGCGGCCCGCGTCTGCCGGTGCGGGTATGGCTGCTCAAGCCCGACGGCGGATCCCTGTTCACGGGCCGCGGTACCATCCCGGACACCGATCGGCCGTCCACCGGCAGCGCGAAGTGCGATGCCTATCTGTGGGCGAAGGCCCGGTACCTCGATGCCGGCCGGTGCGACGCGGGATTCATGGGATACTTCCCCGACGCCTACTGGATTCGGGGCGCCCGGGGTGACCCGGTCACCAACCATCTGCTGACCAATCACGACTTTTTTGTGGCGCGGCGGGCGTTCTTCTGCGACCTCCATGTCTGGTCCGACGAGGCTCCGCAGGACGATCCGCAGCAACCGCTCGGCAGCGACCGGCGGACCTTCGAGGAGATCCTCCTCTCGGCCTATCGCCAGGGTGGCGACCGCTCGATGATCCACATCGGCGGCTTCACCCCCTGGACGCTCAAGTACACGAAGCACACCGGCGGCAAACACGATCCGGTGCCCACCGAATGGGAGACCGTGCGACTGGCGTCGGCGTACAATGCGTTCCTCGACGCGGATGCGCCGGGGCTCGGCGCGATGGCGAACGCGTCCTTCTTCGCGCACTACCCGCTTCGGTCTCGATACCCCCAGCGGCCCTGGCCGACGACCGACGACCTGCAGCGCCGGGGGCTGGTGAATGCCGACGGCAAGGTGATCACGGATCAGAGGCAATACTGCCTGCTTTACGTCGGCGACTACGACGCGGCATCGTGGCTTTATCAGCGGGTCACCGATATCTGGGACAGCCCGGATCGGGGCAAGGTGCCGCTCTGCTGGGCCGTCAGCCCCGTGCTCGATCGGCGGGCCCCGATGGCGTTGGCCTATATGCGCGAGACGGCCACGCCCAGCGACCACTTCGTGGCCTCGAATAACGGGGCTGGCTACCTGAACCCGGGCATGGTGCAGGCTCCGCGCGATATCTCGAAGTTGCCGGACGGGTTGGACGCCTGGGCCCGGCACTGTGAGCCGTTCTATCAGCGGTGGGATCTGACGATTACCGGCTTCATCATCGACGGCTTTGCCCCGGGCATGAGCCGCAAGGCCCTTGCGGCGTACCGGCGATTCTCGCCCGACGGAATCGTCGCGCAAAAGATTCCGCCGGCGCTGCTGTACGAGGGTATGCCCGCGCTCCAGGCCGACCATGACCTGCCTCAAAACAGCGCCGCCAGCGCGGCCCGGCATGCCTGCGACCGGATCGCGCAGCGGCCCCTGCCGTTTCACTGGTTCCGGACCGTTCTTTGCGGGCCCGGCTTCTATGTGGCGCTCTATGCCGAAATGGAACGTCTGGACACCCGCGTTCGCGTTCTTGATCCGCCTGCGTTTTTTGAGCTACTGAGGCGGTACCTGCGCGAGAACCCGGGCATGACGGTCGAGTCACTCGAAAAGGTGCCGCCCGGCTAGGGTAGTCACTGCGGCCCTGTGAATAGCGGCTGGAATCGGCGCACAAGTACTTGAAAAACCGAACGAAAGAACGATTACGCGGATTGCGTCGGTGGAGTTGCCGACGTACCATAGAGCAGGGTGGAGTTAATTCCCGACGTCGGATGGACCGATAAGAAGGCCGTATGACCAGAGAGGTTTCGTTGAGGCGACTGCCCGCGGCGATGTTTTTTTGCGCGATGGGACTGCTCTGGCCCATCCACGGGGCCCTCGCGCAGGCGAAGTATCAAGGGATGTCCGGTGTCACCGGCCGATACTTCGACCCCGGACAGATGCGGTCGCCGGGGTCGCTCAGCCCTATCGGGGGCTTCGCCCGCGTGGCGGGCAATCCGACGCTCGAGTCGGTGAAATACGGACCTCAAGCGCCGATCGGCGTCATGCGAGTGGGGTTGCTGGATCCTATGAGCCGCGATCGTCACAGGGCGGGCATGTCCTCGTCGCTGGACACCCTGTATGGGGCGGGCTCCTCGTACCGCTATGCCACCTCAATGTCCGACGATCCCTCGATTCGTCAGCCCGGGTACATGACCGGAGCGCGGTGGCAATCGCGCATGGAATCGTGGAACGATCGGGGTCTTTCCGCGATTGGTCAGCAGTACGCCGGCGGCGGCGTGCGGTTCGAGCCGGTGACACCCAGGACGCGGTACACTCGAGCCAACACGTATTCATCAACGAACCTGGGGAACCTTGGTCTACGCGGCTGGCAGGGCGGCCGGACATACAGCGGGGCATCGCTGCGGAACCTGCTGGGAATGGGGGGGCCGCGTCTGGGCGCCGGGTCGTCATTGTGGCAGCCGTCCAACAAGACGGTCTGGCAAGAGGCGGAAGTCGCCGTTCGGCGGGAACGGCAGGCGTCGCCGACCACGCGGCCGCAGCCTTCCCCCGGTACGGTATCGGTCGAGCAGCTTGTTTCTCGCGTTCTCAACGAGCGATACGAAGGTTACGTCAGACGGGGCTGGGAGCTGTTCGGCCGACGGCAGTATTCCGACGCGTACAACTCGTTCTCGCTGGCCGATACGGTGAGGCCGAACGCTCCGGAGGCGCAGATCGGCCTGATCTATTCGGCCATCGCGACATCGCGATACATCGCGGCCTCGAACGCGATGACCGCGCTGCTGCGCCAGGATCCCGCGGGCGGGCAGAGCTGGCTGCCGCTGGTCGAGGGAATCCGCGAAAGGTACGGCAGGGGCGAGGAGCTTCAGAGAGAGGCCACGCTGCACTGGCAGCAGCTCGAGGACTACACCAAGGTGAACCCCGGGCCCGGCGTGGCGGCGCTCAACGCACTTGTGCAATGGGGGCGCGGTGATCGCTCGCAGGCTCAGTTTACGGCGCAGGCCGTGGCCGAACGGACGCCTTCGGGTTCGGTCTACTGGAAGCTTGCGGACGCGATGAAGTCCCTGATGTCGAAGGATTCCCGGCCCCCGGAGTCGTCCGGTCCTCGGGGCTGACAAGGGGACCCGTGGCAAAAGACTCGATCCAAGCAGGGTACGGCAGCGTGGCGGTCCGATATCGCACGTCCATCACGATCGGGGCGCACCTTTGCCTGTTTGCGCTGGCGCTGCTGCTCTCCTTTGCGCTGGCGTACGACTTCAGGATGCAGGTGCCGTGGTTCGGCGGCCAGTTCCTGAAGGTGCTCCCGTTTTCGCTGGCCATCAAGCTGATCGTCTTCGGGCTGATGCACCAGTACCGGGGCTCGTGGCGATACGTCGGCCTGCGGGACCTGTTCTCCGTGGTGATCTCCTCGCACATCAGCGCTTTCGTGTTTGTCGTCGGGTACTATCTGGTCGAGAACATCGTCTATCGGTCGCTGGGGCGGCCGTTGTTTCCCGAATACGGGTTTCCGGCGTCCGTGTTTCTCCTCGACTGGGTGTTCACCATCATTCTGGTCTGCACGGCCCGGGTAAGCGTTCGTTTTTACAACGAGGAGTTTCGCCCGAGCCGTGCGGGTTCGCTCGTGCGCCTGCTGATTGTGGGCGCGGGCGACGCCGGCGAGGCCGTCATGCGCGAGATCCTCCGAATGCGGGAGGACCGGTACCGCGTCGTCGGCTTCCTGGACGATGACCCCGGCAAGCTGCATGCCCGCATCCACGGGGTGGAGGTCCTCGGCCGGACCGACCAGATCCAGGCGATCTGCACCCGGTACGGCGTGGACGAGGTGCTGATCGCGATGCCGTCGGCCGGCCAGCGCAAGGCACGCCAGATCGTCGAGATGTGCCAGGGCACGAACGTCCGTTTTCGCACGGTGCCCGGCCTGCCGGACCTGATCGAAGGCCGCGTCCGGGTAAGCCAGATCCGCGACGTGGACATCGAAGACCTCCTCGGCCGCGAGCCGGTGACCCTGGATACCAAGGCCATTGCCGAGCACCTTCACGGGCGGCGCGTTCTGGTCACCGGCGCGGGCGGCTCGATCGGTTCCGAGATGTGCCGACAGATCGCGCGGTTCGGCCCGGCCCGGCTGATTCTGTTCGAGCGCGCGGAAAACAACCTGTTTCACATCGAACGCGAGCTTCGGCGGATGCATCCGGAGCTCGACATTGTGGCGGTCGTCGGCGACATCGCCGATGCCGCCCGGGTCGAGCAGATCTTCGCGGCGCATCGTCCGTCGTATGTGTGCCACGCCGCCGCGCACAAGCACGTGCCGATGATGGAAAGCAACGTGACGGAGGCGATCAAGAACAACGTCGGCGGGACGAAGATGCTGGCGGACGCCGCCGTGCGGCACAACGTCGAAAAGTTCGTGATGATCTCCACGGACAAGGCCGTCAATCCGACCAGCATCATGGGCTGCTCCAAGCGCGTGGCCGAGATGTACGTTCAGCAGCTCAGCAGCCGCGTCAAGACGCAGTTTGTCACCGTGCGCTTCGGCAACGTCCTGGGGAGCAGCGGCAGCGTGGTGCCGATCTTCAAGGAGCAGATCGCCGCGGGCGGGCCGGTGACGGTGACGCATCCCGAGATGCGGCGCTATTTCATGACGATCCCCGAGGCGGCGCAGCTCGTCCTTCAGGCCGGGGCGATGGGCCGGGGCGGCGAGGTCTTCCTGCTCGACATGGGCGAACCGGTGAAGATCGCCGACCTTGCCCGCGACCTCATCACGCTCAGCGGCCTGCGCCCGGACGACGACATCGAGATCGTTTTCACCGGGACGCGGCCGGGCGAGAAGCTGTTCGAGGAGCTGTCCATCGAGGGCGAAGACGTCAGCCGCACCGAGCACCCGAAGATCGGCATCATGAAACACCGGCCGCGCGACTGGGACGAGGTGTGCCGCGGCATCTCACGGCTGCTGGGCTTTGCCGTCGCGGGCGACGAGGAAAGCATCCGTGCGGAGCTGAAGCGCCTCGTACCCGGCTACACGCCGTCGCCGGGCGGAGAGCTCCCTCCGTCGTCGGTGCCGACCCCGGCCGTCCCTTCCGGCGCGGCGACATGAAGCCCGCCGTCCGCACCGCAGGATTATCGCGACGAGAGCCGGGAATCAGCCGGGAAGGGCGAGCTTGAGCTTCGCTCGCGCCCTCGCGATGGCCGCGTTGCGCGAGGCTCGCGCGGCATCGTCGGTGCCCTTCATATGGCGGGCTTCATCGAGGGCCCGTTCGGCGGCGGCCCGGTCGACGGCGTCCGCCCGCATCGCCTGCTGGCTCAGGACCGTCAGGCGGTTGTCGACCACCTGGGCAAAGCCGCCATCGACAAACCATCGCTGGATCTGATCGTCCTTCCGGATGCGCAACACGCCGATACCGAGTTTGCAGAGCAGCGGCGCGCGGTCGGGCAGGATGCCGATTTCGCCGTCATGGGCCGGCAGGGCGACGAAGTCAACAGGGCCCTCAAACGCCTTGGCCTCGGGCGTGACGATCGCGCACTGGAGCTTTTTTGCATCCGCCATGGCGTCGGTATGTACCGCGGCGGTCGTCAGGCGTCAAGCCGCCGAAGCGGTTCGCGACATGTCCGTCGGTACAGGCCCCGCAAGAAGCGAACCGGGCCTCGGGCGCCGGCCCGAGATCACATGCCGGCATCGGCACCCCTGTGGCCTTTGGATTGCCGACGAGGCGTCGGCTCTCCGTGCAGCGTAGGGCCGGTGCCCTCGCCGGCCTTGCTTCATGCTTCTCCTGATGCTCCGTGGCTCTGATGGCTGTCACCAATGGTTCCGGCGGAAACCGTCAATTGCCGACCAGGGCGTCGGTTCTACTGTGGCCTTTGTATTGCCCGGCGGCCGCCGCGACGCCCTCGTCCCCCTGTGCAACGGTCGTCAGGAGCAGTGTTAAGATCGCGATTCATCGTATCTGAATATAGCTGCCCGACTGCTGAGCACAAAGACCACGGGCAAACAGCGTCGCGTGTCGCGGACACCGCTTGCCCGTGTGCCAAGGCCCAGAGTCTATTACACGCCCCTTTTTTCGGGTTCCTGCAGCCCGTCGGCCCCGCAAAACGGCAGATATTATACAATACTCCACCGGCAATTCCAGTGGGCTTTCCAAGCTCACGGAAGGCTTTGCCGGATTCTGTCAGGTCGTGCGCGGCCGCCGCCGGGATCTCAACGCTCGCCGTCGCGCAGAGCTATCCGCGGCTCGTCTCATAGGCCCAGGCGAGCCATTCCATCGCGACCGCCATATCGTTCGGGTCGCAGGCCGGGCCGCCCCAGAATCTGAAGCCCGGCGGCGCGTCGCGGTAGTGATTCACGTCGTAGGCGACCTTCTCTGCCTCGAGCGTGCCGGAGACCTTCTTGCAGAAGGCGGCCTGGTCCTCGTTGCCGAGCTTGAGGAACCAGTCGGCGACGACCTTCAGACAGATCGACGTGCTGCTTCGACAGGCCGGGTCGGAGGCGAGGAAGTCGATCCAGTCCGTCTTCGCGACGAACGCTTCGACCACCTTCAGGTTGGCCGCGCTGCGTGCAATGAGGGCGTCGAGGCCGGTCTTGCCGTCGTGCGAGAGGTTCTTGGCCCAGGTGAGGGTGTCGATGTAGTCCTCGACGCAGAGCATCGACGGCGTGTTGATGGTGTCGCCGACGAAGATGCCGTCGATGAGCTTGCCGCCTTTGGTCAAGCGGAAGATCTTCGGCAGCGGCCACGGGGGCGCGTAGGTCGTGAGCCGCTCGACCGCCCGGGGCGAAAGCACAAGCATGCCGTGTGCGGCCTCGCCGCCGAGGCTCTTCTGCCACGAGAACGTCGTGGCATCGAGCCGGTCCCACGGCATGGGCATGGCGAACACGGCGCTGGTGGCGTCGCAGAGCGTCAGTCCCCCGCGGTTGGCCGGCGGCGGCGATGACTGCGGTATGCACACACCGCTGGTCGTGCCGTTCCAGCAGAAGACGACGTCGGAGTTCCAGTCGATCTCGGCGAGATTGGGCAGCGAGCCGTACGGCGCCTTGAGCACCTTCGCGCTGAGCTTGAGCTGCTTCGTGACGTCGGTGGCCCAGCCCTGACCGAAGCTCTCGAAGTCGAGCACGGTCACCGGCTTCGGCCCGAGCATCGTCCACATGGCGGCCTCGAACGCCCCCGTGTCGCTGCCGGGCATGATGCCGATGAGATAGTCCTGCGGGATGCGCGCGACTTCGCGGGTCAGATCAATAGCTTGTTTCAGCCGGGCGCGCCCGGCCTTCGAGCGATGCGATCGTCCGACCAGCGCATTGGACAGGGCGTTCAGGTTCCAGCCGGGGCGCTTGCACGTCGGGCCGGAGCCGAAGTTTGCTACAGCGGGTCTTGCCTGCGGTTTCTCCACGACGCTGCTCCTTGAACAAGTAGGACCGGCCCGGTCGTCGGACGCCGTCGACGGACGCCGCCATACGATGGGCCGAATGCGATGCCAGGGTCCGTCCGGTATTCTCGGCAGGTATTGCGCGCCGGTCAACTTCAAACCCGATCAGCGCAGGGGTCGCAGGGCGAGAATCAACTCCACCTCGCCGGGCGTTCGACCCAGAGCCTGGGCGATCTCGACCGGCGTCTTGCCGGCGTCGTGCAACTCGTAAACGGCCGCGTGCCGGCCCGGTGCCGATTCGCTCACGGTTGCTTTGTCGGGGCGCAGTGACGGTGTTTCGTCACTAACGATAACGTCCACGGTGGGCCGCCCTTCGGCGGCGCGTGAGAGGCGTTGGAGGGCGTCGATGCGCCGGTCGGCATCGGCGATGGCGGCCTCGAGTTTGGCGAACTTGGTGTCGATCTGGGCGCTGATCTTGCGGGAGAGATCCTGCAACTCGGCAAGGAGTTGCTCCATGTCGTCGCGCATTCCGCGCCGCGCCGACTCTTCCTCCGCTCGTTGTCGGGGCCGTAGGCGCGGGGTGCCGTATCCCTGGGCTCGCCGCCGACGCATGGAGATCGTCAGGAGGACAATGGCGCAAGCCATTGCGGCGTACATGAGATATCGCCGTTCAGTGGACATCTCGGTGGTCGCCAGGACAAGAAGCGTATCCAGTATCATCGAATCGCTGCCCACGTACGAACCGCCGCCGCCATCACCTCGCGAAGCGGCACCCCCGACCTCTCTGCGGCCGCGCGGCAGTCGTCGTACTCCGGGGCCGCGGTCATGACCTGTTCGCCCCGGCGACCCACCTTCATGCGGATGCGCCCGTACGCCGTCTCCACCTCGACGTGCGAGCGATCGAGCTTCTGTCGCGCTGCGCGATAGCTTCGGACGCCGAACGTGGTCGTTTCCGCGAAGAGGATCGCCTCCATCTCCGCCTGCCGGGCCGGCTCGCTGATCACGGAGATCATGACGGCCGGGCGGTTTTTCTTCATGTATATCGGCGTCGTGAACGCATCCAGCGCACCGGATGCAAGAAGCTTGTCGACGACATAGCCGATGGCCTCCGGCGTGGAGTCGTCGATATTGGCCTCGATCACGGCCACCTCGTCGGCCTGCCCCGCGTCAGCCCGGCGTCCCACGAGCAGGCGAAGCAGGTTCGGGCGGGTTCGGCCGTCCCGCCGTCCAGCCCCATATCCGATCTGCTCAAGGATCATCGGCGGCAACGGGCCGAAGCCTTCCGCCAGTGTTGTCAGTATGGCGGCGCCGGTGGGGGTGGTCAGCTCGCCCGGTTCATCACAGGCCACCAGGGGTACGCCCTTCAGCAGTGCGGCGGTGCCCGGCGCGGGGATCGGCAGGACGCCGTGCTCACAGGTGATCGTGCCGCTTCCGGTCGGGATGGGTGAGCACCACACTTGATCCACGCCCAGGAGGTCGATGGCGACGCACGCTCCGACGACATCGACGATGGCGTCGATTGCACCGACCTCGTGAAAATGCACGCTCTCGATGCTCGTGCCATGAGCGGCGGCCTCGGCCTCGGCCAGGCGGGTGAATATTCGGCACGCCCTGTCCTTCGTCGTTGCCGGCAACGAACTCTGCTCGATAATCTGGCGTATATGCTTCAGATGGCGATGCGGCTTGTCGGCTACCGTATCTAGAACGACCGAAAACTGCGTGGCGGCGAATCCTTGTTTTCTGATTTTTCCAGTCTTAATTTGGAAGCCCGGGACGTTAAGGCTGGCCAACCGATCCCGCAGGGCCTGCTCCGCGACACCGGCGTCGATGCAGGCACCGAGGATCATGTCCCCGCTAGCACCACTAAAGCAGTCAAAATAGGCAATCCGCATGGATTCTCCAGTTATCGGCATTCTCTGGGTGGGAGTCTATTCAGGTCGGGGCCGGACTGCAACCGCGAGGTACGATCCGAGGTATTGGGTTCAGCCGGCGTCCGTCGGCGGTCGGAGGTCGAAACGGGCCTTGACATAAACCTTCGAAAAAGCTAGACATGGAAACCTGCGTGCCGTTCGGCCGGGGTGCGCAACCGCTACTACAGGAGCGCGGGGTTCACGCAGCGAGTGGATGGAGCGGGCCGGCTCAGGGGAGGTGAGCTTGATGACGTGTCCAACAACGGAGGCAACGATGGGACGCGGATCCGGCGTCTCAAGCCGGCGCTCGCAGGGATTCACCCTGATAGAGTTGCTGGTCGTGATATCCATCATCGGGATGCTGGTGGGGATTACCACGCCGGCCATGTCGGCGGCCAGGCGGATCAGCAAACGGACCGTTTGCGGGACGAATCTCCACAACATAGGCCAGGCGCTGCAGGCGTACCTGGGGTCGCATCGCGACACATACCCCGTCGCCGCCGGGTGGCCGCCCGAGGATACGGAGCGAAAACCGCTTTATGAGGTCCTTCGAGCCGAGTTGAGCGGGAACCGGGAGGTATTCCGCTGCCCGGCCGACACGAACCTGGGGGATGACCCGAAGGTGACCCGTCCCACATACTTCGAGACGGCCGGCACCAGTTATGAATGGGAGACGCTGTACAACGGACATCGCGTGGGGCGGGATCCCTATACCCGGAAGGCGCGGGGCTTCGGGCTGAAAAACTGGGCGTCGCCGATGGTCTTCGACTTCCGGTCGTTTCACGGAGGACCTTCCCGCAGCGGGTCGGTGATGATCCTGTACGCCGACTTCCACGTGCAGGCGGACAACTTCACGGATTCCACGAAGTAGGAAAGGAGTCTGATCGACATGCCATCTTCAAGCCACGGCCATCGCGCAGGACGCCGAAGCAAGGCGCGCTGGGAGCTGTCGGACAGAACGAAGAAGACCCTGATCATCGGTGCGGTCGGGGTGGTGGTCCTGATCGTCGGGGTATGGGCGGTGGACTTGCTCATCGCGCCGGCCAAGCCGGATCTGCAGGTTGCAACGCCCCAGCAGGTGGCGGAGTTCCTGGGTCATCCCCGCGGCTTCTCGCGGCTTCCGATTGCCAAGCGGGAGCAGTTCCTGGTCGAATGCGTGCAGCGGTACAACACGCCGGAACTCGTGGAGTCGATGAGCCGCGAACTGAGCCGCATGTCCTATACACAGCGGCAGCAGTTCCTCGACGGGGTGTTTGAGGTCGGCAAGGAGAACTTCGTCAAGGCGGCCGAGGAGTACAAGCGGACGCCCAAAACGCAGAAGAAGGAGTTCGTCGACAAGGTGATTCGCAGCGTCGACGGGCTTCGAACACGCGTCATGTCGCCCGCGGGCGGAGGCGCGGGC
>CAZTVU010000073.1:0-4000 GCA_964617025.1 uncultured Planctomycetales bacterium
TCCGGCCGGTGATCAGCCCCAAGTGCACGTAAAACGGGATCTTCAGGGCGTTGAAGACCACGTAGAAGCGGTTCGTCGTCCCGACGAACACCTGCGAGTCGAGCCGCTGCGGGAGAAGGTAGATCGTGGTGACCGGTCCCGCGGCGTGGGCCAGCATGGTGCAGAGGCCCGCGCCGAGGCCGAACGGGATGCTGACCAGGACGCCCGGCCGCCAGGGCGCATCGGCCGCCGTGATCGACCGGCGCACCAAGAGCCACCGTACGCCCTCCAGGCCGGCAAACGCGACCGAGAGGACGCCCATGCCGACGTTGAGCCAGGCAACCGTCATGCGGCCCACGCGGTCGAGAAGGAACCATCCGGCGAGGATCCCGAGCACCGTCCAGGGGGCCAGCAGGAGCACGGGACGCCAGGTGAACTCGCGCGGGTAGAACGGCAACGTCATCACGTCGCAGATGAGGAGCATCGGCAGGAGCAGGCCCAGGGCGAAGCGAGGGTCGACGACGGTCATCATCAAGGGCCCTGCCGCGACGGCCAGACCGCCGAAGCCGCCCTTCGACGTGGCTATCATCAGGAGCGACGTGGCCGTAACCGCCATGTACAAGAGGGGCGGTTGCTCGCAACCGGGCGGAAGAATCCAGTCGTGAAGCCAGTCGCTCATCCCCAGAGCCGCCTGCCCGGTTTGGACTTCAGCATGTCGTGTGCGTCAAACAGCAACCGGGGGATATCCAGATGCTCAGGGCATCGAGGCAGGCATTCGCCGCACTCCGTACAGCGGTCGCCGGGGAATCCGTGAAACCAGTCGCTGCCGCCGTCGAGCAGGTTGTATCGGAACGAACCGTATTCCTTCATATCGAAAGCAACGGCACAGTTCCGCAGGCGAAGGATCTCGGGAATGTTGACACCCTCGGGGCAGGGCACGCAATCGTGGCAGCCCGTGCAATACGACCGGGGGAGCGCCTTGCGATACTCGGCTTCCCAGCGGTTCAGCGCAGCCTGCTCTTCGGTCGTCAGCGGGCCGACCTGGTCGGCGACGGCCAGGTGCCGATCAAGCTCGTCGGGCACGGCGGCCCCCAGCGAAAGCGTGTGCACCTCCCTCTGGGCCAGAAGCCAGCGCTGGGCAAGGTTCATCGGGTGGAACGGAAGCGAGAGGCACGCAAGCCGGTCGGTAGGCCGAAAGAGCATGCCGCCCTTCTCGTTGGGGGAGATGATGAAGACGCCCATGTCGAGCTCCGCCGCTCGCCGCACGGCCGGGGCGTTCCGTTGAAAGAACCAGTAGTAGTGAAGGTTGACCGACTCGAACATCCCCGTGTTGATCGCCTCGAGGATGATCGGGAGCTCTCCGTGCGTGGAGAAGCCGACGTGGCCGACCGCTCCAGCATCCATCACCCGACGGATGCCGCGCCAGTTCTCCTTTTCGTCGAGGGCCGTCCGGAGCTTGTCTGCGTTGTTGATGCCGTGCACGTCCAGGTTGTCCAGATAGTCGATGCCCATCTTCGACATCGACTCCTCAAAGTGCCGCATGAAATCGTCGTAGGTCTTCTGGGGTCCGATCTTCGTCGTGATGTAGACTCTCGACCGATCGATGCCACGGAGGGCATGGCCGAGCAGTTCCTCGCTTGTGCCATAGCCACGCGCCGTCTCCAGATGATTGATCCCGCTTGCCACGGCGCGGCGAACGACCTCAGCGCTGCGATCGGGGTCGTCGGACATATAGCGCATCAGCCCCAGCGAGAACACCGAGAGGTTCATCTCCGTCTTGCCGAAACGACGGTACTGCATGGCGGTGTTACTGTAGGCGGTCGTCGCCGGAGCGGC
This sequence comes from uncultured Planctomycetales bacterium, assembly GCA_964617025.1. Taxonomy (GTDB): domain Bacteria; phylum Planctomycetota; class Phycisphaerae; order UBA1845; family PWPN01; genus CAZMVY01. The sequence continues at coordinate 1,816 of CAZTVU010000073.1, forward strand.
AAGGCACGATCGGCTCTGGACAGCCACCGGCCTGTGCCGGTACAACACGACAAACGGCAGGCCACAAAGGAGTCAAGCGATGCCTGAACGGATCACGCGACGCCGGTTCACTCTTGGGGCCGCGGCCATCGGTGCCGGCATGATCGCACGACAGCCGGCGCTCGGTGTGCTCGGCGCAAACGAACGGATCGGTCTCGGCATTATCGGCGTCGGCAATCGCGGCGACCAGTTGATCGACGGTTTCAAGGTTCACAACGATGCGGAGTTCGTCGCCGTTTGCGACGTGTTCAAGCCGTACCTTGCGGCCGCCCGGGCCAAGCTCAACGGCAAGCCGGATGAGTACGGGGACTACCGCAAGATGCTTGATCGGAAGGACGTCGACGCCGTTCTCATCGCGACGCCCGATCACTGGCACGCCCTGCAATGCATCGACGCATGCCGCGCGGGAAAGGACGTTTACGTCGAAAAGCCTTTGTCGCTGGTGATCGGCGAGGGCCGGCGCATGGTCGAGGTCGCCGCGGAGACGAAGCGGGTCGTTCAGGTGGGAATCCAGCGTCGGGCGGCCCGGTTCGTGCAGGAGGCGGTGGCTCTGATCCGCTCCGGTGCGATCGGCCACGTGACCGTCGCGAAGTGTTACCACGTCGTCAACGAGTATCCGCACGGGTTCGGCGACGTGCCGGACTGTGCTCCCCCGCCGGAACTTGACTGGGATGCCTGGCTCGGGCCGGCCCCGAAGGTCCCTTACAATCCGAACCGGTGTCTCTACAAGTTTCGCTGGTTCCGCGCGTATTCCGGCGGGCAGCTCACCAACATGGGCACGCACTACCTCGATCTCATCCAGTGGGCGCTCGGGCATGACGCGCCGGTGGCCGTGACCGCGATGGGTGGCCGGTATGCCGTGAAGGACAAACGGGAGATCCCCGACACGATGGAGGTCGTCTGGCAATATCCGGGCGGCACGCTGGTCACGTTCTCGCAATACAACTGCAACGCGGCCCCCGCCAACGTGCGAGGCGGCGCCGTCGAGTTTCGCGGCACGCACGGCACGATGTACATCGGCGGAAACTCGTACGAAATCGTGCCCGAACAGCATCACAAGATCCCCCTGCCGGGCAACGACCCGCTGCGTCGTAAGGAGAACCGCGACGCCTATGCCCCGACCGTGCCGGCCTGTAAGGCCGGACAAGGGCGGGGACAGGTAACGGAGTCCGCGCACGCACGCGACTTCCTCGACTGCATCAAGAGCCGCAAGGAATGTCTTTGCCCCATCGAAGCCGGCCATCGGTCCACCAGCGCGACGCTCCTGGGCAACATTGCGTACGACCGCAAGCGCCGCATCGAATGGGACGGCAGGATCGAGCGCGTCACCAACGATGATAAGGCGAATGACCTGCTCATGTACTCGTATCGGGCGCCCTGGAAGCTGGGGTAAGCCGTTGGCCACGATGAGGACGGCAGAGAAGGTCCTCCGCACGGCGTGCGGCCCCGGCGGCCTGTGAGCCTTCTCGCTTCGCGCCGTTGCGAGCCGTGGCCGCGAACGATAGGATGTTGCGCAGTCGACCCTCGGCAGGAGCAGATGAATCATGACGAACCGGCGGATCCCCAGGCGCGACTTGTTCGTCGGCGGCGCGGCGGCCGTACTCGGCGGCGCCATCCTCAGGAACCCGGCGGCTGTTGCGGCGGATCCCGCGAGGGCTCCCACGCCCCCTCCGAAGCCCGCGTTCAGGCTCGGGCTGGTCACGTACAACCTCGCCAGTGAGTGGGACGTTCCCACCATCATTCGGCGATGCAAGGCCACCGGCTTTGAAGGCGTCGAGCTTCGCACCACCCATGCCCACGGCGTGGAGCCCTCCATCGGTGCCGCCCGGCGGGCGGAGGTCCGAAAGCTTTTTGAAGACGGCGGCGTGCGCCTGTGGGGCCTTGGCTCGACGTGCGAATTTCACGCACCGGACCGGGCCGTCGTGGAAAAGAACATCGAGACGTGCAAACGGTTCTGCGAGCTCGCCCGCGACGTCGGCGCCGCCGGCGTCAAGGTGCGGCCCAACGGGCTTCCCGACGGCATCCCGGTCGAGAAGACGCTGGAGCAGATCGGAAAGGCCCTTCGGAAGTGCGGCGAGGCGGCCGAGGCCAACGGCGTCGAGATCTGGGTTGAGGTGCACGGCAAGGGCACGTCGCACCCGCCCCA
>CAZTVU010000073.1:4010-20016 GCA_964617025.1 uncultured Planctomycetales bacterium
GACGATCCTGGACCAGTGCGACCATCCCAAGGTGGGCCTGACGTGGAACTCCAATGGCACGGACGTCAAGAACGGCTCCGTCCGCGAGTACTTCAAGCTGCTTCGTCCGCGGATCCTGTCGTGCCACATCAACGAGTTGCCGTCCGCCTATCCGTGGCGCGAACTGTTCTCGCTGTTCCGCGAGACGGATTATACGCGTTTTACGCTGGCGGAGGTTCAGGCCATCCGGTCCAAAGATGAGGGAGACATCGAGCGGTTCATGCGATTCTACCGCGCGCTCTGGCTGGAGATGTGCCGGCCCTGAACAGCCACGAATCTCGGCGAACGATTCGGCCGTTGGCGAGGGGTGACCAAGACGGGCAACCGACCGACCCACGAAAAAAAACGGAAGACCCCGACCATGACGCAAAGGATGAAGTGGATTGCAGCGGCGGCGGCCATGAGCTTCTCGGTCTCGGCTCCCGCGGCCGGCCCGGACGTGGGGTTCCGCATGCACACGATCAACGCCGATTCCCGATTCGAAGCGTGCGGGGTCTTCGATGTCAACCGCGACGGCAGGCTCGACATCCTCTGCGGGGGATTCTGGTACGAATTGCCTACGTGGAAGCGGCACATCGTTCGCGATGTCAAGGAGCAGGACAACTACTACTACGACTTTTCCAACCTTCCGCTGGATGTGAACGGTGACGGTTGGACCGACTTCGTGTCGGTGGCCTGGCACAACGAAACCATCATCTGGGTCGAAAACCCGGGGACGCGGGGCGGCAAGTGGCCCGAGCACTTCATCGACAAGCCCGGCCATCTGGAAACGGCCCTCCTCTGTGATCTGGACGGTGACCGCGACATGGATGTGCTCCCCAACGTCATGGAACAGGTGATCTGGTACGAGTTTGTACGGCCCGCCGGTCGCGGCACAACCACGCAGCCCGCCGAAGGGGCGACCGGTGCCCCGTTCCGCCCCCGCCCGCTGGGCAAGGCCGGTGCCGGAGCCGGGATCGGGTTCGGGGATGTGAACCGCGACCGGCGTGTGGACATACTCTGTGCCAAAGGCTGGTACGAGGCCCCCGCCGATCGGCGCAGCAACACGTGGCAGTGGCATGCGGAGTGGGACCTCGGCGATGCCAGCATCCCGATCCTGGCCTACGACGTCGACGGTGACGCCGACACCGATGTCGTCTGGGGCATCGGGCACGACTACGGCCTGTACTGGCTCGAACAACAGACCGATGCCGACGGGAAGCGAACCTGGACGAGGCACGAGATCGACAGGTCGTGGTCCCAGGCCCACTTTCTGGCACGGGCCGATATCGACGGCGACGAACAGCCGGACGTCGTCACGGGCAAGCGCTACTACGCTCACAACGGCCGCGACCCGGGGGCGAACGATCCCAGGTGCATTTACTGGTATGCGTTCGATCGGTCGGCGCGTAAATGGATCCGGCACACCGTTGCCGAGGGCGGTCCCGCCGGGTTCGGCATCAGCGCCGTCGCCGCCGACATCGATCGCGACGGCGACATCGACCTCGTGACACCGGGCAAGTCGGGGCTGTACCTCTTCGAAAACCTTCGGCGCGCGCCGAGACAGCCTGCCCCCCCGCAGCAGGCGCACACGGGCGGCCCGCGATGACCCCCGAACCCCGCCTTACCAACTCGTCGTAACCCCGCGGATTCGCGCCTTGGCTCGAATCTCACCCACCGGCTGCGCGCATTCGGTCAGTAGCCCCGTGGCAAGGAGCGAAAACGACGCGCAGCCCCAGAAGACCGACACAACCCGGCACCGAGACGTGCATGATACGACTGGACGCTACGGCGATATCTTCGACGGGTGCCCGCTACATGCGGCTCGCTCGAAAGCCGCCATCTGAAGGCGGGAATCGGCGTCATTTGCCCCCCTTCGGGCATCCTGGCGCAAGGATGCTCTGGCAAGCCACCACCGGTCTCGGCTTTTCGCCATCGGCAGGCGCCGAGGGCCCACGGCCGTCCGCTGTGGCCTCCCCGCCTGTTGCCTTTTCGGCGTTTTCGGTCCTTCGTTTTCTCGCCGCCCCAACACGCAAACGCGGTTTGCGCCTTCGCTCGCCGTTCGTCGCATATGGTATAATGGGTAAGGAGCGGGTGGCGAGGCGGCGGGTATTCTTTATTATTGCCGCCTGACCGCAGCGCCCGAAGGTGAAAGGTACCCCTGTGAAACATCATTTCGTTTTGCTTGGCTTCGCGCTGGTAGTCGCCTTATCGGTCCAACAGGATGGGCGCGCGGAACCGATCGCGCCGGGTGTTGACTATCTCACCTATGACCGCGAGGGGCCTGTCAAGGTTTATGTCGTCGCATTTGACCGCGCCCGTCCGGAATACCAGCTCAAGGTCGGGTGGGCACAGGGCCGGCGCAACTTCAGCGCGCGCAGTACAACCTCCGCCATCGCCCGGTTGTACGACAGCCCGCCCGATCATGACGTCATCGCCGCCGTCAACGGGTCGTTCTTTGAATCGGTTGCGCCGCTGATTCAGGGCGCTACGGCATCCGCGGGCGAGATCCTCGAGGCCCCCAACGGGAAGTACGACACATTCCTCTTCGGGCCGGCCAGGGTCCCCACCATCCGCGAGGACGTCCGACCGGCCAATGGTGTACTCTACTTTGCCAACAACGTCACCACGACGATTCACCAGTACAACCGCGCAGCCGCAGTTGACAAGCTCACGGCGTATACGCCGGCCTGGGGGCCGACCACCGGCACGACGCGGGAGGGCGTCGAGGTCCTCCTCGCCGATGTGAGCTATCCTATGCGCGGCAACAAGGAGGTTTCGGGCATCGTCACGGCCGTCAAGACGGGCGCGGCATCGACGAACAACGCGATCCCCGTCGGAGGCATGGTTCTTCACGCACACGGGGCGGCGAAAGACGTCCTGCTCGCGAACACCGCCGTCGGCGATCGCCTTCGCATGCGCTTTGCGACGTCAGCCGCCGAGTTCAACAACGCGGACATGGCAATCACCGGGGCGGGGTGGATCCTCCGCAACGGTGCGGCCAACACGTCCAACTGGGCGGCGTATTCCAGTTCCTTTGTGGACAGTCGGCACCCCCGAACCATCCTCGCCTGGAACGACGCGCGACTGTTCCTGGTGGTCGTCGACGGGCGAACGAGCGCGAGCATCGGCATGACGTTTCCCGAGATGGCCGCTTTTCTCGTGGACACCCTCGGCGCGGCAGAGGCCGTGAATCTCGACGGCGGCGGTTCCTCGACCCTCGTCGTGGACGGCACCGTCCGCAATCGACCGTCGGACGGAGCGGAGCGGGCCGTCGCCAACGCGGTGCTGCTGGTTCGCGAGGACCCTCCACCAGCGTTACCGTTCTTTGACCCCTTCGGTCGGGGCGGCCGCCTCCCCGGGTGGGACGACAAATTCACCTACAACGACGTGCGGGCGTTTTCACCCCACGCGCCCGGCGGAGACGGCTATGTCCTCCACGTGGCCGATGCGGCCGGCGGCGTCGAGACGGTCCGCCGCGGCGACCTCGCCGACGCAGATTACTCCGTTGCGGCGGACATCTTCTGCGAATACCGACCGGACGTCGCCGCGGACGGATTCGAACGCTGCGGGATCTTCGCGCGAGACAGCGGCACCGGGGCATTCGATATGGCCGCCTACGGGAGCGGCAACTGTTACTGCCTGACCTACGACTCCGACGACGGTCGAATTCGCGCGGGTGTCATCGTGAACGGCGTCCTCACGGACTTTCTCGAGTCTGACCGGCTCTTCGCCGACTGGACCTCCTGGCATCGGTTTCGAATCGACTGCAAGGGTTCGTCGATCTCGTTCTTTGTGGACGGCGAATCCGTCGCATCCGTCGTGGATACCCGGCACCCGCGCGGTTACTTCGGCATCGGCTACCACGAGTTCTTCCGCAGCAACAGCAACATCCACGGCACCCGCGCAGACAACTTCGCCGCCACCCGCCTCGGCCCGCCCCCGGGGCAGGCGCCGTACCTCGGCAGTCCGTTCGCCGTTCCCGGCCTAATTCAGGCCGAGCACTATGATCTTGGCGGCCCGGTCGTCGCCTATCACGATCGCACCCCCGGCAATGCCGGCGGGCATCTCCGCAATGACGACGTGGACATCGACTCATGCGGCGACCACGGCGGCGGCTACGCCGTCGGCTCCCTCGAAGCGGGAGAGTGGTTGGAGTACCTCGTGAACGTTGCCGCCACGGGCCGTTACGACATTCGGCTGCGCGTGGCCTCGGCAACCGCAAGCGAATCGTTTCGCGTTGAAATGAACGGGCGTGACGTGACCGGAAAGCAGACCTTTCCGCCTACGGGGGGCTCGGACGAGTGGGCGACGGTCACGGTGACGGGCGCAGCGCTGGAGGCGGGCGAGTGGCAGATCCTCCGGCTCGTCGCCGAGAGCGGCGGATGGGCGGTCAACTTCCTGGAGATTGTCGAAGCCGTGCCGCCTCCGGCCGCGGCGACACGGCCCAGCCCGGCACGCAACGCCGGCGGCGTAAGCGTTTCCGTCCGGCTTAGTTGGGCGCCGGCGGCCGGCGCATCCGCGTATCACGTGTACCTGGGCACATCCGCCCCGGGCGAGTATCGCGGGACACAGACCACAACAACCTTCGACCCGGGACCGCTCCGGCGTGGCACCCGCTACTACTGGCGGGTCGACGCGGTGAATGAAAGCGGCGTCACGCCCGGCGACGTTTGGGAGTTCACAACGGAAGGCGTGCGAAACGTCGCCGCGGATTTTGACGGCGACGGCGACGTGGATGGAGCGGACTTCGCTCGACTCCAGGCCTGTTTCAACGGCGCGAATCGCCCCCCGGCCGGCGCCGACTGCGTAGCCGCCGACCTCGACCAGGACGACGATGTCGACGTCAGCGACTTCAACCTCTTCCAAGCTTGTTTCAACGGCGCAAGCCGGCCACCGGCCTGTCCGTAGGAGCGCCGAGTGATTCGGAAACCGAAAAGGCGATCGGGCAACCGGGCGACCGACGCCGTGGGAGGTTGCCGCGAACGAGTGGAGAATGCGGCTCATCGATGCCGCTGGTTCCTCTTTCGGGTGTCCGTGTGAAGCCCCCCGCTGCGGCGTTCTGAAATGACGACGGAAACGCGGCGGGCGGTCGCCAACCGCCACGCACCCGGTCGGACGGGATCATGGTGAAGAATCATGGGTGTCGGAGGCCGAACGATGGCGGATGTCAGGGAACTCTTCGACCCTAGGCACCACTCTCCATATTGTTATGCCACCGGCCTCCGACACCCGTCCCCTGACAGCCGCACGGTTACGCCTGCGATTCGCCCGCGGCGAAAGCGCACGCCACAGCCCCTTTCGTCACGGCGGGCGGCCGGTCATGATCCGGCGACCTCCGGTATGGAATACCGGCACTCTGCCCGTTGAGCTACGCCCGCTTGTCCGGACGGCGGTTCATGGCGACTCCCCGCTGCCATTGATTGCGAGTCCGAACATGTCCTTTGCGCCGCAACCCGTTCCGGTACGCGGTACACGAAACAACCTCGCAAGAACCGCGATCGTGCATCCAGCCTGTCTGGGGCATCGCTCCGGATACGCAGCGGCTGGTATCGCCGTCGGTTCCGGCGCGATGCCCTCGGTTTTCGTTCACAGCGGTAACGCCCGCCGCGCGGCCATGCACACTCACCATCGCTGTCGACGGATCACCTCCTTGGGGCGGCGGTTGCGCGTCAACCGCCGCCCCCGCTGGAATCCTCAACGTCTGCGTACGCTACTCGTCGACAGCTTTGATCGATAGAACCTCCTTTCGCACAAGACGACTCAACAAAAAAGCCCTGCGAACCTTCCGGGCCGCAGGGCTTTGATCTCTTGATTCCTTGGGACAACCCTACGGCCCGGCACGGTCAAAGGCGGCCTTCGTACCACACGACCAGACAACGTCGATCTGGTGCGACGTGGTATTCCGCATCGAGCGTCCGTAGCCGAGTTGTCCGAGGAAAAGCAGCATACGTACTACCAATCTCCTATTCGAAGATACACCATATTGGGCGACAAGTCAAGGGCTCTCGTCACTTTTTCTTCCGGGTGCGAGTTCCTCGATTCGCAGCATGATCAGCCGCGCGACCTCCTCGAGGGCGGCCGGATCGCGATGGCGGCCGTGATACCGGCTCAGGTCCATCGGCTTGCCGTACCGGACCCTTGCGCGGTGCCGGCGAAAGAACGGCCACGCCGGGCTGTCGCTGTATCGGGTCCCGCTGATGTTCACGGGAACAACAGGTACCCGCATCGCCAGCGCAAGCAGCGCAATGCCCGGCTTGGGGCCCACCACTTCGTTCGGCTTCGGGATTCGCCCCTGCGGAAAGACCCCAAGGACGCGACCGGACCGCAGGTAGCGCAAAGCAGCCAGCGTCCCCGCCACGTCATACCCATCGCGCTTCACCGGAATGCAGTCGACCATCCGCGTGAAGCGGCCCACCAGAGGAAGCTCGTGGTACTCTTTGGCAATGAGGAATCCGATGTAGCACCGAGGGTTCGTGGCGATCAACAGAAGCGGATCGATTGTGCATGTGTGGTTGGCAGCGACGATGACCGCTCCGTCACGTGGAATGGTGCACGGACCGACCCGCTCCAGGCGAAACCACCATCGACAGTAGAACTCGTTCAGATGGCGCCAGAAATCCTGAACCAATCCGAACGGCGAGCGGCGACGACGATCGAGAAACACGCCCACGCCCAAGCCCAGGGCGATCATTGCAGCCGCAGGAAGCACCCAAATGGCCAATCGCGAGCCGTGGAACTTCAAGACAAGACCGAATCCCCCCATCGCCCCGAAACCGACAATCGAGATGTAATCGCCGTGCGCCCGGCCCCCCAGGTACCCTGGCACGAGTCGCTGCAACAGAGCCCCGCAGCTCAGGATCGTCGCCGTTGTGCAAGCCCCCGTCACTGCGATCAAGGCGGCCATCGACGCCCGCGTGGTGTCGGAAACCGGCAGCCGTGCGCCCCATACCAGCCCAATGACTCCAATCGCGAGAAGCGACCATGTGACCGCCGTCTCGAACCGCAACGCGTCACCGAATAGTGCGAGCAGGCAGGATGTGGCGCCCGCCCCCAGCGCGAACAGCACGACAACCGGGGGTAGGGCCATCCGTATGCCTCCGCTCGGTTCGTGAAAGGATAGCAGGCCCGTTCCGATCACGACGCCGCCCAGCATCGCCGCCGCTGCTGCTGTGGCGATGAGCACGAGCACTCGCCGATGGCAGATCAGATACGCGAGCCCCGCCCAAAGAGTCCGGCGCCTGACCGCCTTCGGGATTGAAAGAACAGTCCCGCGGCATACGGGCCGTATGAAAAGAAGCAGCAGGGCCCCGCACGCGAGGGCGGCCGCGTCGGCGTAGAGGCATCTCTGCGCCGATTGCTGCGGCACGAGGCGCAGGCCGATCGTCGTCGCCATTGCGGCTGCGAACGCATCAACCGCGCTCAGCATGGCTTTCACCCGAGAAATCCGCCGTCGGCCAACCAGGGTCGGAAGGTATGCCGAATGCGCCGGGAGGTACACGGCCGCCACGCTTGCGAGCAGGACGAGCGAAACAAACGGGCTTTCGGCAGAACAGGTCGGTGAACCGGCCCCCCAAGAAGCGGCCAGAACCATCGTCCCGGCACCGGCGAGAAACCCCGCGCCCATAAGCCATCGGCGACATACGCGATCGGCCAGCACGCCGGCAATGGGCGCCAGGAGGATCACCGGCATTGCGACAGCAAGAACGCCTTCGGCGAAAAGGCGGCGAGATTCCGTTGCCCGACTCTCAGTTTGGGCTGCGAGAAGAAGGACGATGGCCAAGACATAGCCGAAGCCCCACAGTCCGTCGGCCAGCCCCAGCAACAGGCAGTCTGGGTATCGGGCTGCGCGTTCTTCGTCAGCGTCGCTGATCATGCGATCCGGGGGATTTGCTTCGTCACGTGTTCAGCGCGAGGAGGCGCTTGAGCTCCGCCGGCTCGCGTGTGGCGGTGAGCACGCAGTCGTAGGTGACCGTCTCACCCGGGTCCAGAAACCGCAGCCAGCCCCGGGCCCGGTCCTTGTCGCGCCCCTCGACGCCGCCGGTCATGGGTTCCAGCGCCCCGACGTAGGAGCCGTCCGGCCCATAGTGCTGCCAATTGCCGAGGCGCGGAAAGTCCCGCTTGGAGTACTCCACGCGAATCCCGAAGCCGCGTCGCCGGTTGACCACGCCGCACACCACGTTTCCGCCGGCCTGCACCTTTGCGTCGACGTATGCGAAAACCTCGCCCGCGCCGCGATGCGACTCCAGCGGCGCCGGAGCCGCGCGGAAGTCCTTTCGCGAGAACCACGCCTCGCTCCCCGGACGCGGATCGACCGACCCGGCGTAACAATATGTGCTCGCACCGGGCTCCAGCAGCGGGAAGCCGAAGTTGATGTGCAGCAGCCACGCGTGCGGCACCCGCGTGTTGCCGCGGTTGTAGAACTCGTCGTGAATCCGAATGGCGGGCTCACCCAGGCATCCCCCGATCGTGCGGCGAAGCTCGACATTCGGGTCGAATACCCGGGCCGTTCGAACCACACCGGTGATGTTCATCTCGTAGCGCCCGCGGGCGGGATCGGGGTTGACGATCGACTCGACGCGCGCCGCTGTGTTCGAGTGGGTCCCGTGAAGTCCCAGGGCCTGTCCCTCGTCGGTGCACGGGGCGCCGTGGTTCAGTGGACCGCAGCTCACCACGAGGCCGCCGTAGAAGCCGTACAGCCAATCGAGGCCCCGATCCAGCGCCCGGGTCGGCGGCGTAATCCCCGTGCCGGAATGCCACGTGAGCGACTGCCCGAGGAATTCGGCATCCGCGATGTCGAGCCCGCGGTCGATCACCACCTTGTAGCGCAGGCCGGCTCCCGTGTTGACCCAGGCGATCCGTACGCCGCGGTTCGGTCCGTCATCAAGGACGGAGGTCTCGATGCCGCCAAGTTGAAGCGGCTCGAGCACGGGGGCGCCCGCCATCGGATTCCTTCGGTCACGCAGTTGCTGCCGCTTTGCCATACGTGCGTCCTCCGCGTCAGTCGGGTCCCTCGGGCGACCGGTCGCGAATCACTACAAGCCAGTAACCGACGCTCATGGCCAGCACGACGGCGGCCAGCCCCAGGAGGTATCGCCAGTCGACTTCCTTGACGTCGAGGATGATCACCTTCCGGGCGATCGCCATCAGCGCGGTCGCCATCACGATCTTGACGTGAATGACGTCGTCCCGCAAGTAGCTGGTGATATTGATGAAGATCTCGATGCCGATCAGCACCGCCATGAACGCCCCGAAAGTCTCCAGAATATCGCTGATCTTGAGCAGCATGTAGGGCGGTTCCATCAACCGCTGGTAGATCACCCAGACGACATCCACGACGCCCCACAGGATGACCAGCGTCATCAGGACCGCCATCGCGCGCACGCCGATGCGGATGATGCGCTGGAGTTCACGCAGGAATGGGTCCTTTGACACATCGCCGTCATGCATGCCTGTGCCCTCAACCAACGGCCGTCGGCCGCCTCATCGCGGACAGCCGCCAGCCCAAGCGTTTTTCCAGGCCGACTATCCCATACGCCAGCACCGCTACGGCGGCAGCCTCCAGCCAGGCGGTTCCCCCGACGGGTTCGCTGTGAAACAGCCGATTCATCACCGGTAGGTAGGTGAATGCCGCCTGCGCAAGGAGCATGCACGCAATTCCGACGGGCACCCACACGTTGGAGAACAGCCCGACCTCGAAAATGCTTTTCGTTAGCGATCGGCAGTTGAACAGGTAAAACAATTCGACCAGGACGACGACGTTGACCGCCACGGTCCGCGCCTGCGCCTCGCTGGCTCCCCGCATCAGCTCCCACTCGAACAACCCGAACCCGCCGATCAACATGGCCGTGGCGACCAGCAGCAGGCGGCCGATCAGACGGGGCGTCAGCAAAGGCTGTTTCGGATCGCGAGGCGGCCGCTCCATGATCCCGGGCTCTTTGGGTTCGAAGGCAAGCACCAGTCCGAGGAAGATGGCCGTCGTCATGTTGATCCACAAGACCTGCACGGGAAGAATCGGCAGCGTGGCCCCCGCAAAGACGGCCGCGAGGATGATCAACCCTTCGCCGAGGTTCGTGGGGAGCGCCCAGACGATGAACTTCGTGAGATTGTCAAAGACGCCCCGCCCTTCTTCAACGGCGGCCTCGATCGAGGCGAAGTTATCGTCGGTCAGGACCATGTCGGCCGCTTCCTTGGCCACGTCGGTTCCGCTGATTCCCATGGCGACGCCGATATCGGCCTGTTTGAGCGCGGGGGCATCGTTCACGCCGTCGCCCGTCATTGCAACGATCTGGCCCCTGGCCTGCAGGGCCTCCACCAGGCGCAGTTTCTGCTCGGGGCTGACGCGGGCAAACACGGCCGTATCCGCCACGACGTCGATGAGTTCCTGGTCGGAGCAGGCGGCGATCTCCTTGCCGGTTATCGCCTTCAGGGGGCGCTCGCCGCCAGCCTTCTCTCGTCCGAGCCCGACCTGCCGCGCGATGGCCGTGGCCGTAAGGGCGTGATCCCCGGTTATCATCTTTACCTGTACCCCCGCCGCCTGACACTTGGCAACCGCGGTAATCGCCTCAGCACGCGGCGGGTCGATCATCCCTTGGATTCCGAGAAAGGTCATGCCCGACGTCAGTTCCTCGTGCGAGACGCGTCGGGCGTCGGCGGGTAGGGTTCCCCGGGCAAACGCCAGCACCCGAAGCCCCTCGGCGGCCATCTTCGCCGCCGCCTCCTGAATGCGATTACGATCCAGAGGAACCGTCTGCCCGTCGCGACCGAACGCGTTCTCGCATCGGGCAAGCACCGCTTCGAGCGCCCCTTTGAGGTACACAAGGCGCGGCCGACCCGCCCCGGCGTCGTGCAGCGTCGCCATGTACTGATGCTGCGATTCGAACGGCACGGAGTCCAGACGCGGCAGTTCCCGCTCCACGGCCTCTTTCGACAAACCGCCCTTGCGGCCCGAAACGAGCAGTGCCCCTTCGGTCGGGTCGCCCTGCACCGCCCACCGCCCGTCCTTCTCGACGAGCGTCGTGTCGTTGCACAGGAGGCCGGCAATCAGGCACTCCTTCATGGCGACGTTGCCTGCAAGGTCCGCGGGAGCGCCCTCGATTACGATTTGCCCCTCCGGAGCGTACCCGTTGCCGGAGACCTCGCCGCGCTCTCCCGCGGCCATCACCTGGCGGACGGTCATCTGGTTCTCGGTTAGTGTTCCGGTTTTGTCCGAGCAGATGACCGTCGTGCTGCCGAGCGTCTCCACGGCGGGCAGCCGCCGAATGACGGCCTTCCGCCGGGCCATGCGCGAGACGCCGATCGCCAGCGTAATCGTGACGACGGCGGGAAGCCCCTCCGGGATCATTCCGACGGCCAGGGCGACGGCGGCCTTGAACATGTCGATCACCGACTCGCCTCGGGCAACGCCGACACCAAACGTCACCGCCGCGAGGCCGAGGATGCCGTACATCAGCAGGTGACTGAACTCTGCGATCTTACGGGTCAGGGGCGTGACGATCTCCGCGGCGCCCTGGATCAACTCGGAGATTCGGCCCACCTCCGTGGCGTCACCGATGGCCACGACCACGCCGGTCGCCTGGCCGTAGGTGACCAGGCACGAGGAGTACGCCATGTTCTTGCGGTCTGCCAGGACGGCATCGCGACCGATGACGTCGGCCTTCTTCTGCACTGCAATCGACTCGCCGGTCAGGATGGATTCGTCCACCTGGAGATCCCGGCAGCGCACGATCCGCATGTCGGCCGGCACCTTGTCGCCGGACTGGAGAAGCACAACATCGCCCGGTACGAGTTCCGCGGACGGCACCCGGATTCGTTGACCGGCGCGCATGACGGTTGCCTCGGTGGTGACGGACTTCGCCAGGGCCTCGATGGCCCGCGCCGCCTTCGATTCCTGAATGAAGCCAACTATGGCGTTGACCACGACGACGCCCAGGATGACGCCGGCGTCCACATATTCCTTCAGCACCAGCGTGATCAGGGCCGAAACCAGCAGGATGTAAATGAGGGCCTGATGAAACTGCAGCAGGAACCGCATCACCGGTCCCGTACCCCTCTGCGTCGTTACGACGTTCGGGCCGAAGTGCGTCTGTCGATGTTTGACCTCGAACAGGTCCAACCCGCGATCGGCATCCGTGTCGAGGACTTCCAGCACCTCGTCGGTCGGCAGATGATGCCAGTGCTTACCCAGCAGTGATTCCATGCGGCGGACTCCGGAAAGCTTTATTCTAGGTGCAGGGTCGCGCGCTGCCAAACCGCGCGGCCCTTTCAATGAAGAAACGGCTCCTCGCCCTGGATGTCCTCGGCAATCGCGCGGGCCCTCTCGACGCGCTCTCGCGTGCCCCGCCACACCATCCACACCGCCCCTTCCGCCCCGCCTATACCGCCGGCGGAGGCCTGGAACGCCTCAACCCCGGCCAGGATCCGCAGGGCTTCGATTTCGGTCACGATGTGACCGGTCAGAAGCCGCATTCGAGGCATATCGGAGAGTTTCTCCACCGAATCGAGGGTCCGCTCGGCAATGTCATCTACGCGCCCCGCCACGAGCTTTTCGAGACCGATAGGAATCACGAGATGCGCCTTTCGGGCTGCGATGAGCGGCATGATCTTGCCGGTTGTGCCGCCGGATGCACTGCCGGTCCAGACGCCGACGGTCTTGTGAGCGTAATCGAGTGCGTTGCCGCCCTTGATCACAACATCGCCCGGCGCCAGCAACTCCAGCGCAGCGTCCAGCGTCAGGTCCGGCCGGTGCCGCCCCTTGACCAGCACGATCTCCGGCATGGGATTCGCTTTGGGCAGGCGCTTGCCGCCCTTTTGAGGCACTACGTGGCCGATGACATACGGACCGTGCGGGACGGACCTGCCGAGGAGTTCCTCGGCGACATATGTGTTCGTGGTGCCCTTGCAGATGATGATCATGCCGCGATCCAGGGCGTCTCGAACGATCGGCATCTGAGCCACGGCCTTGGCGATAAGCCTCTTGCTCTCGGAGACGGTGAACACGGCGTGCGATTGAGCGACGCGCTCCGTATCGCAGGATGCTCGGGAAGTCGGCGCCGCCGAGCGGCATCCCACGAGACACAGGGCCGTCAGCATCGAAAGCGAACAGCCTGTCCGGGCGGAAAGAACGTGTTTCCGTTTCATGTGAAGCCCAATCCGATGCCGTGTTATGCATGACCTGGGCGACCGGCCGCAGACGGATGCGGCTCGCCGTCGCGCCATCGGATGCATGGTACCCCACTCGGCGCCGACCGACCACGGTGCGCGAGCAACGACGCCTTGTCATTGAGCTATGTTGGCGATAGGATTATTTCGATTGTGACCGTGCGGGCGTAGCTCAGCAGGATAGAGCAACGGTTTCCTAAACCGTAGGTCGCGCGTTCGAATCGCGCCGCTCGCGTTCGTTTCGGCCCGCGGTCACAATCTGGCGTTTCGTGCCCGGTGGATTGCCGCGCGAACCTGCTCATGAACTTCGAGCGGGTGGGCCACGTTCGCCCAGGACACCTCGTAGGGACCGGTGCCGGCGGTGGCGAACGAGATCGTCCCCAGGCCGAACAATCGTTCATACCAGGCGAGCGTGACGTAGGTGTTCTCGATCCGCAGGAGCGAGCACTCGAAGAGGTTGATGTTGAAGATCCCGCGAACGCGCATCACCCGACGGTTCGTCAGCACGTAGAGACGCGACGCCCACTCCATCACCGCAAACCCGACGCGGGCCATCGCCATCACAATCGCCGCCTTCACGACCAGCGCGCTATCAAGGCCCCCCATCGCCTTCGCGAGCCAGGGCGCAAGGAGGATCACCGCCACCAGGCAGGTGAGCCAGCGCGCCGAGGCAAAGAGGATGAACCAGAGCGACGGCTTGATTGCGAAAAGGACGATCTCCCCGCCGTCGAGCAGGTGCGCGGGCAGCAGGTCCACGGCGCTCAAGGGCTTGGCCTCGCCGCTCTTGCTGGCCGTTGCCATCTGCGGCTCGGCCACCGAACCGCAAACGGGCGCGAAAGCGATGGGTCGGTCGAGCGATGTCGCCCTCTCGCGGAAAGGCTCTAACGGCATTCGGCACGATCGCGATTCGCCGCGCATCGCCGCAACTCCCGTCACGTGGCCCCATACAACTCGGGCCGCAGGACCCCGATGTGGGGGTAGTTCCGGTAGAGATCGTTATAGTCAAGGCCGTAGCCGACCACGAATGCGTCCTCGATATCAAACCCGACGAAGTCGGCGACCAGGTCGGCGGGGACTTTCGACGGCTTGCGGAGAAGCACGCACGTCCGAATGCTTGCCGGTCCCTGCTCGCGAAGCCGCTGCGTCACGAGCCGCAGCGTGTTCCCGGTGTCGAGGATGTCATCGACAACAATCACGTGGCGGCCCCGCACATCGGCCCGCATCTCCGTCAGGAGCTTGGCGCCGCGGCTGACGGTCGTGGCGCCGGAATAGCTCGACACGGTGATCAGGCCGATCTTCATTCTTATCGGCAGGTGGCGTATCAGGTCCGCCAGAAAGATCAGCGATCCGGAGAGGATCGCGACCAGCGTGAGGCCGGTCTCGCCGTTCGGATAGCTCCGGCCGATCTCGTCGGCGAGTTCGGCCACCCGCCGAGCAATCGCCTCGCGGCTGATCAGAATCCGCTGGATGTCTCCGTCCATCGGCAAGCCTCGGACGCGGCGGCACCTGCCCGTGCACGCATTGCAAACCGGGTTTGTAGCCGCATTATAACCGCGACCGTCCGGGTCACTCCAGCAGGTTCGCGCGAATGCCGACCTGGACGGCGGCAGACACGCCGATCCGCTCCAGGTAGGACGCGATCCCCCCTTGCCGATCGACCTCCTCCAGGAGATCGACGATGGCGCCCTCGGAGACCGGCGCCCCCACGTCGTTTGAGAGCCTGTAGTCGGCGATGACGGTCTGTCGATCAACCCCCAGGAGCGTCAGGAGCAGGGCCGTCATGATCCCGGTCCGATCCTTGCCCGCAGCGCAATGGTAGAGAAGCGGCAGGTTGCCTTCGTAGGCGAGGGCCTCGAAGGTCATCCGGTACGAATCGGCCGAATCGCGGACCGTCTGCACGTAGGGCGGCACGCCGTCATCGCCCTCGCCGACCGCGCCGACGGGATGAACCACTGTCCGGGCGGACAGAAAGACGCACCAGGAATCCCCGTTGAAGAACGGCAGCGGCGACAGCCGATTGCGGAAGTCGACCACCAGCTCGATCCCGAGATCAGCGAAGGCTTCGCACCCGACCGGCGTCAGGCCCGCCAGCGAGCCGGACCGGTACACCGTCCGCCGGCGAACTCGCCGCCCGTCCGTCGTTTCGTAGCCGCCGATGTCGCGCGTATTGTTCGCCCCCTCGAGGACCACCCAGCGTCCGGGCTCCGCGTCGGCCGGCGGAAGCACCGTGAGCGACGGGTTTCCAGTTGACGCGACACATCCGACCAGAATGAAAGCCGCCGCCACCGCCGCTGAAAGGCCAAGCCCATATCCCGGGCAACAACGCATGCCGATCCTGTATCCGATCGTGCCCCTCCGGGCAAGACGCCATCGCACGCCGGCATCTCGACCGTTCCTCATTCATTGTTCCGCATTCATCGTCTTCGCGCGTAGACCCGCATGAACTCCGGGAACAGCCACGGTAGCGGCAGCACCGGCAGCGTGGCCGCCACCGCCAGCGCGAGGTCCACCGGCCGCAGCGACCCCATCCGACGAAAACCCAGCGCGGTCAGCACGCTGAAACCGAACATCCACTGATAGCACAGCGGCCGGATTGCGGTCACGTGGTAGCCGGACGCATCAAGCATCGCCCGGATCGTGCACGGATCGTACAGCACGAGGTGTCGAGGCGCATCAAGCTGGCACCAATGGCGGCCGAACAACTTCGCCAACCCGCTGCCGACGTTGGGGATCTCCAGGGCCAGCCAGCCGCCGGGCCGCGTGATGCGACGGGCCTCCGCGAGGATCCCGCGGGGATCGCCCTCATGTTCGAGGTATTCGTACATGG
>CAZTVU010000074.1:0-19728 GCA_964617025.1 uncultured Planctomycetales bacterium
CGACCTCGTCATGATGCTCAAGGCGCTGGGAACGGTGGAGGGCCTGGGCGCCGCCCTCGACCCGGACTTCGACATGGTCTCGGCGGCCGCGCCGTACGTCCGCAGGATCAAGCTGGACCGGCTTCGCCCCGGGCGCGTCGCCGCCGATCTATACGAGATCGGCGCCGAGCTGGCGCACCTCGCCCGCGAGATCCCGAAGGATCTGCGAGACCTCCTGTCGATGGCCAAGCGCGGCCAACTGAAACTCGGCTTCGAGCATCGGGGCCTGGAGAAGATGCTCGAGGTTCACGAGCAGATCTCGAATCGGATCGCGTTTGCGATCGTGGTCGCGGCGCTCATCGTCGGCTCCTCGCTCATGGTCCACGCCAAGCTGCCGCCCCTGTGGTTCGGGATCCCGGTCGTCGGGCTGGTCGGCTTCATCGCCGCGGGCTTCATGGGGTTCTGGCTGCTGGTCTCCATCGTTCGCCACGGGCGGATGTAGGTCCGCCGAACGGGGCGACGGCGCGCGATCCACGTTCCCGAAAAGCCGCCGGTGCGTATTGATCGGAATGGTCACCTCGCCTTTGCCCCCGGGGCCGGCACGATCGGCAGGGGCGGGAGCGATGCGGCCGACGTGTTGACGGCCTGCATCGCCTGTTCGCACACCCGTTGGATCGGAAGGCTCAGCAGGGATCGGATCAGGCTGCCGGCCGCCACGCGGCTGACGTCCGGCTGGTGAATGCCGGCCAGGAAGGCCCGCTCCCATGCGCTGCCGGGAATCGCGGGCCGGCCGATCTCCTCATAGGTCTCCAGCAGGATCCTCAGCAGGTTGGGCATGTCGGCGTGGCGCGTCTTGAGGCACGAAAAGGCCAGCAGCACCGCGGAGGACAAGCCGGGGGCCGCGTGGCATGCGAGCTGGAAGGGCCGCGTGGCCTCCTCGGGGCGGCAGGCATCGAGCAGTGCACAACCCAGCACGAACCACGCCTCGGCCGCCGCTCGCCCCGGATGGTGTTCGTGACAGTCCAGGGCATGCGATCGCAGCGGGGCCGGGTCGTCCGCCCGCGCGCGCTGAAGCAGGGGGCGCAACTGCCGCGCGTGTGCGAGGATTCGCTGCTGCTCGCGAAGGTAACGGCGACACGCGATGATCGCGATGCCGCCCGCGACGACGGCCGCCCCAACGATCCAGTACATGGCGGCCTTTCTAAGAACCTGCGGCAGAGGTGTCAATCGGCCGAATCTCAGCCGTGAAAGGGCGCGAGGACCTCAACGCAGCCTTTGGCCGCAACCAAAGGATACGCGCGTCGTGCTTACCGGAAGCGCTGGGAGACTCCGCCCCACCTTGACTCGCCCAGCGGTCGCGCCGCCCGTCGCACACGGCGCGGCCGCGCGTTCTGGAGTGCGGCGGCGTTGCCACCGCAGTCCACAGACGCGACAGACGACGGTTGAGGCAAAGCGGATCGCCGCAAACGCCCGACCGCGGTCGGATCGTCTTCGAATAAGCGTGCCGGCAGGACAGGAAATCGGGGGACGTCATCGAAAAGGCACGGCAAAGCCGTGTCGGCTTGGGAAGGTTGCGGGCGAGTCCGGCTCGACGCAAGCCGGTTGTTCGGCCGGATCCGCTTCGAAGACGCAAGGTTGCGGCGCAAGAGAGCGGCCCGCCGGATGATTCCCCGCGTCACCCGGCGGGCCGCCTTGGTCGCCTTGGTCCTCCCCCGCGACCGGGCGAACCGTTCGGAGGCATGGGTCAGGGCGTTACCGGCTCGGGCCGAACATGGGGCCCCGGGCGAACGTCTGCACCGGGCCGAATCCACGACCACCCTCGTGGCGATCTCGCTCGTTGTGCCGAACGCTCACGCCGACGCCGATGGACAGGCGGGACTGCTGCCGGACCACCACCGGCGCCGGGGTCACGCACGGCACGGGGGCCGGCCGGGTGATGGTCTCCCAGTGCCCATCGGGGATCACCTCGCGCTCCTGCCTGTACGCAATCACGCGGCCGCAGGCATCGATCACCGGCACCTCCCGATAGACGATGCGCGGGGTGGAGACCCACACGCGCTCAACGATCACGGGCGGCGGCACGACCACCGGCTGAACGACCGCCGCGGGCGGCGCGACGACCACGGGTTGCGGGGCCGGGTCGCCGATGCGGACGAACCCGCCGACCGCCACTCCGTCGCGGCCGCCCTTGCCGAAGAACCCGCCGATCGAGATATCCGCCGCCATGGCCGGCCCGGTCGCGGCGGCCAGCAGACCCAGGCCACACATCCAGGAGCCGATCCCGATTCGATTCATTCTTGCGCGTTTCATGGCTGACTCCTTTCGCAATATCTCGGACCCGTTGTCCACCGGGATAGACACGGCACGGCGGGAAAGGTTGGGTGCGTTAAAAGTATCACGAAGTTAACTATTCGCCGCGTCGCGTTCGTTCCCCGTCGGCCGAGACAGGTTGTCGCGAATGGTCCAGAGGCGCCCGGAAGGTGCGACGGGTCGGCGGTTTGCCCCCCCCGGACCGTGTCGCACGGGCGATTCATTGCCCCCGGCAACTGCATCAACGGCCGGACGCGGTCCCGCCGCGGGCGCCATCCACCATTGACCGCGTGGACTTTGCACGGGTCGCACGGGACAATCCGCCCAACTCCGTTTTCGGAGATGCGGCGTCATGGGGCTTTCGCAGTTCCGTTCCATCGAGGACCGTGTGAAGCAGTTCCGACGTTACTATGCGCGCGCGAACGACCGACCGCTGCTCGGGTTCTTCGTCGGCAGCGAATACCCGCTTCGCCGGTACGAGGCGTCGCGGACGCTGCCGTCGGATCGGCCGCTGACACCGGAGGACTTCGACGTCCGCCCGTACCTCGATGACTGCGACCGGCTGTTTGCCGTCCACGAGGCCTGCGGCGGCGATTTCATCTGGAGCGCCAGCGCGTTCTGGGGCATTCCCTGGCTGGAAGCGCTGCTCGGGTGCCCGATCGTGGCCGACCACGGCACGGGCTCGATTCGCGCGGAGCCGCCGCCGGGCTTCCGCGGTCCGGCCGACATCCCGGCGTTTGATCGCGAGGCCCCGTGGGCGTTGAAGGCCGTCGAGTTCATTGATCGCATGGCCGAGCGAAGCGGCGGCCGCTGGCCGATCGGCGCGACGCGGATGCGCGGCATCAGCGATCTGCTCTCGGCTCTCTACGGTCCGACGGAGTTCATTTACGCGATGATGGACCGACCGGATGAGATGCACGAGGCGTGCCGGCGGCTGACGGACGTGTGGATCGAGTTCGGCCGGATGCAACTGGAGCGCATCCCCGGGTTTCACGGCGGCGTCGGCTCGTTCTACTACAACCTGTGGGCTCCGACCGGGACGGTCTGGCACCAGGAGGACGCCGCCGCGCTGCTCTCGGCCGATCTGTATGACAGTTTCCTTCGCGAGCACGATCGGCGAATCGCCGAGTCGTTTGACGGCTGCATCATGCACCAGCACCCGACGGCCTTCGTGCCGACGGACTTCTACCTGGAGATGCCGTTCACGGCCCTGGAGCTCCACATCGACGAGGGCGGCCCGGACGCGGAGACCCTGCACGAGACCCATTGCAGGATCCTCGCCCGCAAGCCGCTGATCATCTGGGGCAACATCAGCCGGCGCGACCTGGAACGGCTGTTCACGAAGCTGCCACCGCAGGGGCTGGCCGTCATCACGGTCGTCAGCGGGCCGGACGAGGCCGGGCCCATTTGGGCAAGCTGCTTCGGATAGCGGCGGTCAGACCTTCTTGGCCGCGCGCTGGGTGATGAGGCGCTTGGCCTCGCCGACGAGGTAGAACGACCCGGTGATGCAGATCAGGTCCTCGCGGGTGATCGCCCGCTCCGCGATCGAGAGGGCCTCGGCCAGATCGGCGGCGACCTGCGACATCTTGCCGCATCGCTCGGTGTAGGCGGCGGCGAGTTCGGCCGGGTCGGCCGCCCGCGGGGATCGCACCCAGGTGAAGATGACCTTGTCGGCGCCCAGTTGGATATGGTCGATCATCCCCGGGATGTCCTTGTCCGCCTGACACCCGAAGATGACCACCATCGAGTCGTACGAGAGGTTCTGACCGATCGCCCGCATCAGGGCCCCGACGCTGGCGGCATTGTGCGCCCCGTCGACGATGATGCGCGGCGTTTCCGAGATCATCTCCATCCGGCCCGGCAGATGCACGCGGGCCAGCCCCTCGACGGCCTTCTGGTCGTCCACGGGGAAGCCCCGTTCCTTGAGTGTGTCGACCACGCTGAGGGCGAGCCCGCAGTTGATCGCCTGGTGCTCGCCCAGCAGCGGCACATGAAGATGCTCGAAGCGGCTGAGGGGGGTCGTGAGGCTGACCCGTGTATGCGGACCGAACAGCCGGGAAGACTCGAACCGGTAGCTGAACTCGATTTCGTCTCCCGTGAACCGAAGCGGGGCGTTGACCCGTTCCGCGGCCTTGCGGAGGACTTTCTTGACCTCCTTGTGTTGCGGGGCGCTCACGATCGGAACGCCGGTCTTGAAGATCCCGGCCTTTTCCTCGGCGATCTTCTCGAGCGTGTTCCCGAGCTGGCTCATGTGATCGTAGCTGATGCTCGTGATGACGCACACCTCGGGCTTCAGGACGTTCGTCGAATCGAGCCGCCCGCCCAGCCCGGCCTCGACCACGGCGATGTCCACCTTCTTCTCGGCGAAGTACAGGAAGGCGACGCTCGTCATGATTTCGAAGAACGTGGGCTTGTCGCCGGACAACGACTCGACGATCGGCGCAATCCGCGCCATCAGGCGCGTGAATTCCTGCTCGCCGATCATCTCGCCGTTGATCATGATCCGCTCGCGGATGTCCAGGACGTGCGGCGACGTGTAGAGCCCGACCCGGTAGCCCGCGCTGGTCAACATCGCGGCGGTCATCGAGGCCGTCGAGCCCTTGCCCTTCGTCCCCGCGACATGGACGCTGCGAAACTCCCGGTGCGGGTTCCCCAGCGCGCCCAGAAGGCGCTGCATCCGAGACAGGTTGAAGTTCGTGTGGTTGTAGCCGACCCGAGACATCTTCTCGTAGTCGGTCACCGAATTCAGGAACGCGAGAGCCGAACGATACGTGCGGATCGTCCCGTTGCCTCTTTGCCTCCGTGCCGAAGGCTTCGTCACCACCGACCGTGCCATATCGGCGGGATTATATAGTTTCGGCTCCCACGCGTCAATAGCGCGATCCTAACGCAGCGCAGGCCCACAGGCCCCACGATGTCGCCTAAGCATATTCTGTCGCTAAGGTTGAGTTTACCGGACGTAGGACGCCACGCCCTGGGCCACGCCCATTGTAACAGTTTACAATTCAAAAAGTAATGTAATTGTTCTGGATCGCACGGTACTCAACAGGTATCAGCCGGCGGGCGTCGCCGACGCGTTTCTGTCGCCGCCCCCTATCCGAAATACGTCTGCCTGGGCCCATGCAACACGTCGGCGCGGCGGCGCCGCGCTACCGAGCGGCAGCCGAGGAGCCGAAGATGGGAAGACTCTCGCGGGCTTACGAGTCACAGCGCGCGGGGCAGTGCCGTTCCGCAAAGGCCCGAACACGCCGCGATTTCGGCGAGGATCAGGGCGACGACCTCCGGAACCCTCCGAGCCACTTCCGCGGACAACTCCGTACCCCAGCCCACGCTCTTTCGCTGGACGCCGAACACGACCACATCGTCGGGCGCGCATCCGAGGTGCCGAGCCGCCGCCAGGACCTGAAGCAGGCCGAGCTCATGTTGGGAAATCCGCCCGGCCCCATCCGACAGGAGATCGTCGGGCTTGAGACGCACAACCGTACCGGGCTCGCCGTCGCCATCCAATGCGTCCACAACGACGACCATCGCACGGTCGGCGATGACTTCAAGCAGGGCCAACCCCGCCGTGCCGCCGTCGCACACTTCCACATCATCGGGAAGGTCCAGGCCCTGCATCGCCTCGACAACGCGAACACCTACGCCGTCGTCGCTGCGCAGCACGTTGCCGATTCCCAGCACGAGGATCGGCGGGCGCGGCCCCCCCCGTGCGTGGCAGTCTTGACGCCTGTTTACGCCGTTGTTCCTCAGGCTATTGGTCACGTTTCCGCTTCCCGGACCGAGTGATCGGCACTGTGCCAGGCCTCGGGTGCGTGTCACGGCGCCCCCGACGGCTCATTCTGCTCCGCAGCAGTCGGTTACGCATGGCAGCGCCTCGGCCTGACCATGTGAACCGTGCATGCGAGGCACGGATCGAATGAATGGACCACGCGCAGCAGCTCAATCGGTTGGTTCGGGTCCGCAACCGTAGTTCCGATCAGCGCCTGCTCGATCGGGCCGCGCTGGCCCAGATCGTCCATCGGTGAGGCATTCCAAGACGTTGGGGTGATGACCTGATAGCGCGCGATCTTGGAGCCGGCGATCTGCATCCAGTGGCCCAGCGCTCCGCGCGGGGCTTCGGTCAGGCCCACGCCGGCGCCGGAAGTCGGAACCGCCCTGTGGTTGTAGACCGGCCCCCCCGGCACGAGTTCGTCGAGCCAGCCGTCCATGGCGTCGGCCACCTTCTTTGTCTCCAGGGCCCTTGCCACGAGGCGGTCCATAACGGAGATGCCCCGGCGATAGTCGCCGTTGATCCACATCCGCGCGAGCGGGCCCGCCTCGTGGACCTTGTCCAGGTACCTCGGGGCCTTGTCCCACGAATAGGCGCCGGGTTTTCCCCACGAAGGCTCGGTCACGCCGGCGGACGGGTTCTTGCCGCCGCTGTTCGCCGTATACCAGGAGTACTGCACGTACTCTGTGATCTGGGCGGGGTCGACCGCGAAATAGCCTCCGTCGGTATAGCGTCCCCGCGCCAAGAGCCTGCGGCTGCCGGCGGCGTCGAGGTCAAAGACGCCGTACGCCAGGAGGTTGCCGCAGCCCGCGCCCAGGGAGTAGTACTGGGGGAAGAGGTCGCCGAGGGTGTTCACGTCGGGGAGGAACACATTGTCCACGAAGGCCCTGATTTCACGAAGCAGGGCGCGGAAATCCGCAATCTTCTCGGCCGTAACGACCTCCGTCACCCCGCCGCAGACGATCGTCGCGCTGCACGGGAGCTTGGCGCCGAAGATGGCGCCCATCTGATGTGCCTTGCGGCGGATCGCCAGCGCCTGGACATAGTGGCTGACCAGGGCGCTGGCGGTCGTGCCGCCGACCATGTCGGGCGTTACATAGCGGGGCGTCCACGGTGAAGCGTCAAGGATGCCGGTCGTGTCAATGTAGTCGAGGGCCGCAAGATGGTAGAAGTGCAACACGTGCGACTGGATGTGATCCGCTCCGAGGATCAGGTTGCGAAGGATCCGGCCGTTGTCGGGCGGGGCTACGCCGAAGGCCTGCTCCAGGCAAAGCGCGGAGGCCACGGCGTGGGATGTCGGGCATACGCCGCAGATCCGCTGCGTGTAATGCACGGCATCCCGCGGGTCGCGGTTGATGAGGATGGTCTCGAAGCCGCGAAAGGCCGTGCCTTTGCACCGGGCCTCGACGACTCGCGGTACGCCGCCCTCGGCCTCGACGATTGCCTCGACTGCAAGATGCCCCTCAATACGAGTCAACGGATCGATGGTGATGGTGGTTGCCATTGGAATATCCTGTTTTCGTCAAATCGGGCCGTGCGGCGAACCGCTGCCGGCCGCGCCCTGTGTTTGCTCGCCTGCGCCGCCGAACTTCGACCGCCATGCTTCAGGTACCCGTAAAGAACGGCGACATGCCGTCCGGGTAGTTCGGCTGGACGCACCCCTGGCAGGGCGTCCGGGCGCCGACGCACCAATTGCCCCCGAATCGTCCCGTGGCCCCGCTATTGAATTTCCGCATGTAGCAGTCGGCGTAGGTGTTTGGCCCTTTGCAGCCAAGGTTCTGCAGGCACCCCGCCTGACCGAGCTGTGTGGCCTTGTCGTTCGTGCCGCAGTATCGGCGACGTTCCTGGCACCAGTCGTGGATCCTCCTGCCGAAGTACTGGGTCGGGCGGCGGTCGGCGTCGAGCGGCGGTGCCTGGCCGTTGGCCAGCAGGTAGGCGATCGTCCCCACGATCCAGTCCGGGTGGGCCGGGCAGCCCGGGATGTTGATGATCTTTGCCGAGGCTCCGAGCACTCCCGCAACGCCCTTCGAGGCCGTGGGATTCGGCGCCCCGGCGGACACGCCGCCGTACGCTGCACAGGTGCCGACCGCGAGGATATAGCGTGCATTCGAGGCGAACGCGATCACCGCGTCCTCCATGCACATCCCCTCCCAGATCATGCAATACTCGCGGGCCGCGCCGGTCGGAACAGCGCCCTCGACCACCAGGATGTGGCTTCCGGCGGCGCGGGCGGCCTCGGCAGCGGACACGGCGAGTTCGCCTGCCGCCGCCATGACCGTGGGATGGTATTCCAGTTGGATCGTGTTGAGCAGCAGACTGTCGGCCGAGGCGTAGTAGATGGTGTTCAGCAGCGACACCGAATCGCCGTTGCATCCGAGTCCCTGCAGCCAGACCACGGGGACATTCGCCTCGCCGGCCAACACCTGCTGAAACGCGGCGGCGGGCGCGGCCCTCAGACCCGGCGCCGCAGCCAGGGCCGTTGCGGCCTTCAAGAAGTCTCGACGCGTCAGATTCATCTTTGATCCTCCTCGCGTGAACAGATCAGCGCGGTTCCGTCATTACGGCTCCTAATTGGGGCATGCGGTGGCCGGCGCCTGGTTGGGGCCGTTGAAACAGGTCTGAAACGTGGCAAAGTCGCTCAGGTCCACGTCGCCGTCCTCGTCAAAGTCCGCGTCCGAGCATGTCGATTGCGCGGGGGCCCGGTTGGGACCGTTGAAACAGGTCTGGAATACGGCGAAATCTCCGAGATCGACATCGCCGTCGCAATCAAAGTCGGCGACTTTCACAATCGGCGGCGCGGTCGAACTGACGTATAGATAAAAGTGCTCGTCGCCGTAGAAGACGGCATTGCCTTCACTTGGCGCCCCGGCGATGACGTACGCCAGTTCGTAGTAGTCGGTCGGGCATGTGGGCGATATGTAAACGTCGTACTGGAACAGCGTGGGACCTGCCGGAGCCACGTAGTGGGATGCCGAATCATAGCGCCGAGGCGGGTCCGAGAAGAACCCGGCCGATGCGCTCCACCATTGGGCCCAGTCACAGTCAGCGCCGTAAGACAGCAGTCGACCGTACTGTACGCCCGCCGTCGAGAATCGCGTGATTGCCGCACCGTAGTGATCGCCCGGGGCCAATTTGGATACAGTTGCGATAAGCGGCTTCGTTTCCCCGGGCTTCGCCCAGATCACCTTCGCCCGGCCGTGATTGTTCGGATTGGCCCGCGTGTAGAATCCCTGGACCTTCACGATGCCGGGCAGCACCATCGAATGGCAGCTCATGCAGTCACCGGTCTTGGTCCAATTCGGTTCGGCAACACTCCACGAAGCGAGACCCGCAACAATCGCACCGGCGTGCAGGGCACATCGAAAGCGTCTCATGGCAGTCCTTCCTCACTGACTCCTGATCCGGACACAGGTTCGTCCCACCGGCCCCGTCCTTCGCGGGCGATGAGCTGCGTTCCGACGGCGGCCTACTCGTTTAACGAACCAGGCCCGGCGATCCGGCGGCAGATGCCGGGTATACGCCGTCGTTGCATAACGCAACGACGGAAAAGCGAAAAAGCGAAAAACCGGAAAAGCCGGAAAGACGCGCTCCGAGGGCCGTATCGGGGATACACCTGTGGTGCGGTAGTGAGTGCATTACATCAACAGGCGTTTTTCGTTTTCTCGCTTTCTCGTTTTTTTGAAACGCAGTAATCGTACGAATTGGCACCAAAACAGTCCCATTCGGAGCACCCTGCGGATGTGACAGGCGTGCAGATTGTGTCGTCGTATGGCGGATTCAAGGACGGCTCGCCGCTGCGGGGCGGTGGCGGGCCAGGGCGCCGATGGCATCGTCCGGCAGGGCGGCACGATAGATGCTGACGTCGGCCATGCGCCCGCGGAAGTAGTCGTGCGAGCCGATGCCGATGTGCAACGGCCGCGTGCAGGACAGATCCAGCGGCGGATCGGCGTAGCGTGCGGAGCGGGCCGCCGGCTTGCCGTCAATGTAGAGCCGCAGGTGGTCCGTGTCGCGAACGGCGGCGACGTGCCGCCAGCCCGGCGCAAGCTCGCGGTCGCAGGTGACGTTCTGCCCGGCCTCGAACGACCAGACATGCCCGGATGGCATCGTCCCCGCAAAGAGCTTGCCTTGGAAGACCGCCATGGACCAGACCCGGCGGTACCGCATGTCGGGCGTCGAGTCGAGCCGGCCCGTTTCGGCCCACGCCGTACCGCCGTCGTGACGATAGACCTTCGCCAGCGGCAGCGAGCCGGCGTAAAGCTTGCCGTTGTAGACCACCATGGCCATGGTCTCGTTCTCGTCGCCCAGCCGTCCCCGACAGGTCCAGCGGTCGCCCGGGTCCAGCCGATAGACCGTCGCGTTGGGCCACGTGGCCAGCATGAGCCGGCCCTCGTAGGGCATGAAGGCGTAGGTCTGCATCGTCTCAGGCGGTGCGCCCAGATCCTGCCAGCCGCGCGCGGGGTTCCATCGCGCGACCCGGCCGGGGCCGTCGTACGATGTCGTGTAGAGGTCGCCGTTGTGAACGCCCAGGACCTCGACGCGCCAGCCGGGGTTGCCCCGGTAGCGCCACACCGCCTCGCCCCGGTACTCGTACAGCCCCCGGCCGGACTTGTAGATGGTGGTGGCATAGAGCCTGCCGCGGTACACCGCCAGGCTGTGGACGGTGTCGGCCGCGCCGGTCTCGGCGTTTTCGAGGCGTCCGCGGCAGGTCCACTGCCCGGGGCCGTCGTAGCGACAAATGCGGCCTCCGGGGGTCCGGTTGGGCGAGGCGGGCAGCGACGAACCGACCGAGTCATAACACGCGGTACCGGCGTACAGCCGGTCCTCGAAGACCGCCAGCGCCGTGACGGCATTGGCCCGGTCGGGCGACCCGCAATCCTCCCACCGGTTGCCGCCGGCGTAGCGATAGACGTGGCCCGACTGCTCGGCCTCCAGCTCGAACGTGGCGGCGTACAGATCGCCCCGCCAGACGCAGAGGGCGAAGACCATCTTGCAGTTGCCGGGCCGGCCGCAGTCGGTCCAGGCCTGGGTGATCCTCGCGTCGTCGATGCCGAAGGCCAGGTTGCGCCAGTTGGGCTGGCCGGAGGTGACGCCCGGATAGCTCATGATGCTCAGCGTGAAGCCCCGGCGCGCGGCGGCGTCGTACTTGCCGGCGATGTCGCCCGGGGCATCGTCGAGGTCCTTTTCGGTGTAGACCCAGCCGGCGATGGTGAATGGGTCCCTCCCCAGGGCGAGGTCGGGATGATGCGGGATTTCCACGCCGGCGTCGCGGCCGTTGAACTCTGCGGATCCATCCTCCCGCCAGATGATCCCGCGGGCCCGGCCGTCGTGGCTGTGGCCGGTGGCGTCGCGGGCGTCGCCATTGAGTGCCCACACCGCCACCGGCGTGGGAATCGACGGGAGCGGCGCATCGGCCGACGCGAAGAACGCCGCGAGAGCAAGGACCATGCCGTGTATCAACATCGCAGGTAACTCCTTTCGCGCACGCTCATCGCCTCCTCCCGTCCATAGGGCTTAGCGATCCTCAGCGCGTCGCCCCCTCTCACGGCAATCTCTTGTCGGGCCGTCTCGGGCGCCTGAATCAGTATTGCACTTCTGCGGACTGTTGGCGAGGCCGACGTTGCACTCCTCCGCCGCCGCATATTCCTTCCGGGGCCGGGCCGCTTTCTGAACGAGACCGCAACTGCGTCGAACCACCGTGTCCATTGCGCGATCGTGCTTGCACGCGTTCGCCGCGCCGGTTACGGTGGCGCCGTCGGGCCGCATATCGCGTTTCGCAGGGCCGACCGCGCGGGGGTGCGTTCTGGACCGGCTGCCGGGATCATGCGGCGGGCTGCGGAGATCGAGTCATGTTTCTCATCCCGAACCTCGGCACCGGGCCGCACGCGTGGACACAGCCGTGGGCCCTCGGTCTCCTGACAATGGCCTCCGTGATCCTGCTGTCCGGTTTGTCTTGCGGGCTGTTCGCAACGGATGCCGACGGCGACGGCGTCGCCGACAGCGGGGACAACTGCGTCGCGACCGCCAACCCCGACCAGGCCGATGCGGACGGCGACGGGCAAGGCGACGTGTGCGAATCGCCGTCGGACCGGCCGGACAACGCGGACGCTTCCTTTCGGTTCGTCCTCGGCACGGCGACGTATCCGGCCCCGGACATCGCCGCGCCCGAGAAGGGCGTGCCGTTCGGCGATCCGAACTTCCACACCACCGTCGTTCGGGTTACCGACCGGGCCCGGGACGGCTATGGCGACCCCGGCATCGAGAACGAATATGCGAAGATGGACCCCGAGAATTGCGACGGGACCGCCCTGATCCTCCGTGGCAACGGCGCGACCTACTACCTATACGACCCGCGAACGTGCGCGGTCGTCCGGCGATTGACCGTGTTTGGTGCGTGTTGTTGCCGGGAGCCCGAGCCCCGCTGGGATGCGACCGACCCGAACGTGTTCTATTACGTGTGCGGGCCGGAGCTTCGCCGTTACGATCTGGCGGCCGATGCATTCGACACAGTGCACGACTTCCGCAGGGAATTCCCGCAGGCGAGTTCCATCACCACGAAGGTCGAGGGTGACGCCTCCCTCGACCGGCGATACTGGGCGTTCCTGGTCGAGGATTCGGATTCCCGCCTCCTGGCCGTCATCGTGTACGACCGGCGGGACGACGCCGTCGTGGGAACCAGGACCGCGGGCTTTCCCGACGCGATCAACTGGGTCGGCATGAGCATGTCGGGCAGGTACTGCATCGTCGGCTACGAAGACGCGGCCATCTACACCGACATCTTCTCCCGCGACCTTGCGACGCGCACAAGCCTCCCCGTCGGCGCTGCGGGCCACGGCGACGCCGCCCTCACCGCGGATGGTCGCGACGTCTATGTGTATCAGAATGTGCGGACCGACTCGATCGCCATGGCCGACATGGAGACCGGCGCCGAGACCTCGCTGCTGCACATCCCCTTCGAGGTCAATCCCGACATCGGGCTGCACGTGTCCGGCAACTGCGCCGGGACGCCGGGGTGGGTTCTCATCTCCACCTACGGGGCCCAAAACCCGCCGCCGGGCCGGGCCCACGCATGGCTGGACACGCAGCTCTTCATGCTGGAGCTGAAGTCGAACCCGCGGATCTGGCGGCTCGCACACACCCACTCATACACCTACCGGAACGCCGACGAAGGCGAGAAGAACTACTTCGCGGAGGCCTTCGCCGCCATCAACACCGCAGGGACGCGCGTCTACTTCGGCTCCAACTGGGGCAGCTTCGCCCCCGACTACACCGATGCCTACCAGCTTCGCCTGCCCGCCGGATGGACCCAGACGATGCCCAAGTGAACCGGCCGAATGGGCGCCGGCGGCCCTGGGGGCCGCAGTGCGGGAGTCGAGCTTTGCCAGCGAAGAAGAGGTTCGCGTCGCTGCCGGACCGTTCGCCTATCGGCACGCGGGCGGGCGGTTCGGACCGTTGAAACACGCCTGGAACGTCAGGAAGTCGTTCAGGTCGACGTCTCCCTCGGCGTCGAGGTCCGCTTCGAGGCAGCCGGCGGCGGCGGGCGGGCGGTTCGGACCGTTGAAACACGCCTGGAAGACGAGGAAATCCGAGAGGTCCACATCGGCGTCGCCGTCGAAATCGCCGGGGCGGGGCAGAGGCGCCCGGCCTTGGAGCGTGGCCGTGCCGGTGATCGTGCCCACCGAGGGGTTGTCCGGGTCCAGCGGCTGGGTGAACGTCATCGTGCCGGCGAGCGTCACCACTCCGTCGGCGATCTCGATGGTCCCAGTCACCGTCGCCATCACCGCCGGCGGGTCGGCGGCCAGGTCGATCGTGTCGGAACACGGCAGACCCTGTCCCTGCAGCAGGGAGCAGACGACCCCCGTCGCCTGGTACTGGATCGTGCCGCGCTTGAGGTAGGGCACGTTCGGGAATGCGAAGTTGCCGTCGGCGATGGGCACAAAGGGCTGGTCGGGTCCGGGCTGCGCGTGCCGCATTCCAAGGTCCGTACCGAGGACGTCCAGCTTGCCAAGCAGCCCGTAGCTCAGGTAGAGGTGCAGCGCCCGGGCGGTCTGTACGTCAAAATCGCGAAGAGACGCTGTGGCCGGGTCGGCCATGGGCGCCAGCCCGACGTCCAGGTATCCCACGATCGGCGACATATCGCTGTCGCAGACGCCCAGGACGCAAAGCGTCACATCCAGCGTGGATCGTTCGGAATCGACGGGCACGCGAACCGCCGCCGGTGCCGCCGCACCGATCACGACAAGCACGACATGAGCGAGCATCCGGTGCGCCTCCTTCCGCCTCCCTCGTTGCGAAACGCAACTACGGGAAAGCGGGAAAACGAAAAAGCGAAAAAACGTTCGGTGCTCCGTATCCGGGGCCCACCCCTGGTGCGGCAGTGAGGGCACTGCGTAGTCAGCCCTTTTACGGTTTCTCGCTTTCTCGTTTTTCCGCTTTCCAGCATTGCGACATACAACGCCGGAGTCTACTCTATATAGCTTATCCGGATTGGACCTGGATGGCAATGCGAGCTACCGGCCTTTGCCGAGGCAACGGCCGGCGCTTCCGCGCGCATACGAACGAGAGGATGTCCGACCGCGAGTCCCCTTATTGCGGACTGCGCGCGAAGTCGGCGTCGGTCAGGCCGACGTTGAAGCGGGCGTCCTTGATGACGTAGCGACCGAGCAGCTTCTTGCCCTCGGCGTCGGCGTAGGAGACGCAGCACGTGGGCAGCAACCATTCCTTGTCGATGTGAACGACGAGGAGGCCGTCCGGATAAAGCCCGTTGTCGCCGGCGTAGGGCAGGCGCCGCTCAATGATGTAGGTCGGCCGGCCGCCGATGGTGCCCTCGCCGACGTACTTGAGCGTCATCTCGTTTCGCCCGGCGCCGAGTTCGCAGTACTTGACGATCAGCCGCAGCGAGTTGGCGAAGCCGAACTGGTCCACCTGTCGTCGCGAGGCCTTCTTCGCCTCGGCGCCGTCGATGGGCCGCATCACATAGTCCACGAGCGCCCGCGCGATCACGCCCTCGGGCTCCACGATGGCGAGCTTCTGGCCGTTCTTGTCGGTCCACTTGTTCTCGACGTAGATGACGCGCCGGGCCTTATCGGCGTTTTTCGTCCAGAGCATGTTCACGCTGAACGGCTTTTCACGGAACTTCACCTGCGCGGCCTGTGCCGGGCACATCCGGCCGCCGACCAGCTCCTCCTTCTCAAACGTGCAGGTGTAGTCGCGAATGCTTCGTTCGTATCGGTCCAGGGCAGTCTTCAGCAGTTTGAGCGGGTCGGCCTTGACCATGTCGTCGAAGGATTCGACGAGAGACGCCGGGGGCTGTATGGACGCGTACGCGGCACTGGGGTTCACGCGAGGCTTCGCGGCACGGGCTTCCGCTCGGGCGACTCGCACGGCCGAAAGCCGCTGGCACTGGACGCAAAAACCGACGACGAGCAGCAAACCGACAATCACACGGACTCGCCGCGCATTCGCCCAGCGTCTGTGTTCAAACCCCATCGGGTATTCCTTTCGCCATAGGGCCGCGTTCGCCACGGCCAACGTCTGTCAGGCGGTTGATGGCGAATGCCTGTGGTGCACGGACAATGTCTCTACGTCGCTGCGCTCTCTACCTATCAGTATCGGCATCAGCTTGAGGCCCGCTTGTGCGGAACTCCCGCCTCCTTGCGGACGCCGGCGGTTCTTCCGTTAACCCGGTACGCCGCGCCGCGTACACGCACCCCGACGCCCAAGTACTATAGCTCAAACGCCCTGTCCCGGCAACAGCCGTCCAGGTGCCTTGTCGTCACCCGTCCTCAAGGGCGATTGGCTTCGACGCTCGGCCCGGCAGTTGACTACGTTCCCCACGGCATGCGGCTCGCACTCTTATACGCGTCGCAGGTGCGTAGGCTGCACGATGACGGATTTCCGTCTGTTATCGTAGTGCGCCGGCTTCGGCAAATACGCGTGAAGGCCGGAACGCTTCGGCGCTTGATAGCTTAACCAGCTATCTGGCAGAGTGTTATAGCCTATCCTGAAGGCGTTACGGCGATCCGCAGGGTAGACGGATCACGATTCGCGTATACGAGCCGGGCTTCGATTCCGCTGAGATGGTGCCGCCGAGCACCCGCACGATGCCGTGAACAACGGCCAGCCCCAGCCCCATGTGACCGCCCGGGCCCCCGCCAAGCGTGCCCTTGGTCGTGAAGAACGGCTCGAAGATCCGCTCCAGATGGTCTGGGGCGATGCCCACGCCGGTGTCCTCGAACGTCAGTCGCACTTCCTGATCGGCGAAGGAGAGGCCGATGCGCAGTTCGCCGCCGTTCGGCATCGCCTCGACCGCGTTGTCGGCAAGATTCTGAAGCATGGTCCGGGTGCGCCGCACGGGCACCGGGAGCATCGGAATCGGCCGGGCTTCGAACACGAGTCGGATCCCGGCCTGCTCGATCCGTTGCCGCTGCTCGTCGACGAACTGCCGAACGGCGCGGTCGAGGGGTATGGTCGCGTCGTCCTGAGGATCGCCGCGGGCAAACGTCAGCAGGCTTTGCGTGATCTTCGCGGCCCGCGCGACGGAGTCGGCGGTGAGTCGCAGCGCCCGCCGCGTGGCGCCGCGGTCAGAGGTGTTGAGGGCGAAGTCGACGGACGTTCCGATGCCGCCGAGGAGATTGTTGAAGTGGTGTGCCACGCCGCCGCAGAGGCTTCCGAGCGCGGCCATGGTCTGGCCGGCGGCGATCTGCTTTTCGAGGTTGACGCGCCGGCTGATGTCACGCACGCCGGCGCACATGCCGATGCGGGCGCCGCCGTCAAAGAGCGGCGAGATCGTCACGGCAAGGAATCGCTGCTGGCCCTGCGCGTCGGCGTAAGGGATCTCGAACTCGGTGGTCTCGGCGTGGAGCAGCGTGCGGTGAAAAAGGCGCAGGGCGAGCGACTGGTGCTCGTCGGGCACGATGCTGAGCAGGGGCACGCCGAGCATCTGATCGGCTTCGGCCCCGAAAAGCCGGGCGGCCGCCGGATTCCAGATGCGGATGCGGAACTGATCGTCGGTCGCGATCAGGGCGACACCGACATGTTCGCAGAGCAATCGGTACAGCGTGTCGTTCGGAGGGTCCATGATTCCCGGCCGCTTTCGGCGTCATGTGCGCGGGGCGGGGTCCTGCCCGGGCACGCCTGTCCCGCCGACGCGAATGACCCGCGGCGTAATGAAGTACAACGATTCGTACAGTTGTCCGTCCAGGGTGTCGACCAGCATGGCTCGACCAATGATCAGTTGCCGCTCGATGCTTTCGCTGGGGCCGATCAGGAGGAAGTGGTCGGGCGGCACCACGGCCTGAAACGCCAGCTCGCGCAGCACGCTGGACGTCTCGTCGGGTTTGGGCTCGATCCCCCGGGGCGTCACCTGCCAGCCGCGCTTCAAGCCGCGCTGTCGGATCTCGGGCATCACCCAGACCACCACGGAGTCGAGCTCGGTCGGCGGGATCGTGTATTCGATGCGGATGGCGTTGGTGCTCCGCGAGAACGTCGCGCCCGCCATGTCGCCGCCGGGGCGATAGAGAAACAGCGTCTGGTCTCGCGGGGTCGCGGTGACATCGAGCGTCAGCGGTCCGCTGCCGCGGGTCAGGAGGCTGTCGGTTTGGGTGCGCGTGTTCGGAGCGGCGCCGAGGATCGCGCGGATGGGTGCCCAGGAGCTGGTCGTTCCCCGGCCGACGCGGATTCCGTTTCGGCGGAGGTGCGCCGCCCAGTCCGCGGGGAGGATGTCCTCCTCCACGTGGTTCCAGATCTTGCCCGACTTGCTGACTTCGCCGAGTGGAACGCTGGCGCGGAACACGTCGAACTGGACCTTGAGGATCACGGGGCGCTGGCCGCCGCCGGCACCCCCTGCGCCGGTCGTGGGGAAGACCGGCATCGGTGCCGGCCGCGTTGCGGCGGCTTCGGCGGGGCCGGGGGCCGATGCAAGCGGGTCCCGATCATCCGCGCAGCCCGCGGCAGCGGCGACGGCCAGCGCCAAGACCGCGCGGGTGTGGCGGGCCTTGACCGCCCCCTCGCGGGGTGATGAACGAAATCGGGGCTGATGCGTTGCGAACCGCATTCTATCCTGCGGGGTCGGAGGGTTCCCCGTGAGAACGGCAGTGTAGACACGACGGCAGGATCTCGCAACAGCGTGGACCGGAATCACCTGCCCCCGTACGGACCCGACGAATCTCGCGCACCGGAGAGATCTTGCCCCCCCCTTGACAGGACGTTCTGTATCCGAATGAGAGCCCATCTCCCGCGCGGCCACCCTGAGGTTGGTGCGATAGCGCAATCCTCCAATTGACCGCCGCTCTCCTCAAGAAGTTCCGTATGCCGTGTCACTGTTTCGGCTTTTGCTTTCCCGTCGGCGCGTCATGCAATGGCGGGGTCTATTCCGGACGCGATGCGGGAGGTCCGTCGCGTCACGGCGGACCTGCGCGAAGAGGGCGTCGAATCTTTTTTCCGGACAACCGGGGAAAAAACGGAAAAAGGTCTTGACATCGTGAATCATTTCACGTAGACTCCGTTGCAGCATGTTGGGTTCATGTAGGTTCGTTGCTCCGCGTCATTTCGAGCGAAGCGTTTTGTGACAATTACGGCCCGGCACTTCCCGACGGTGGCAGTAAGCGGTGTTGGGCCGTGAGAACGGGTCGCGATAGGCGTCGTTAGGCTTCGGGCTATCGACCAGCACACCGTACGGTCGAAGCCGTGGGAGGCCGCCCCATGGCTGCGCGGACAGTGCGCGAATCAAGTAGTCCCCTCGCTTCCAGCCGGGTGCGTTTCGATCCGGGGCGCGTGTGGAGTCGCCCGGATACGGCGGCCCTGAGTGGCCGACGTGACACGATGTACCGGCGTATCGCCCCGTCCGATCGGGGCCGAGCCGGCCCTGGCGCCGGTCTCCGGTCGGGGGCTCCCCTTTGGACGTGCAGGCCGCGTGCCGGCCGCAGCACCGGCTTCTGCTGGAGCGGTCGCGTGAGGCAGGGACTCTCGCTTGCCTGCTCCGGTGCACGACGTGCGACAGCGGGAGCGACCCGAAGCGCGTCAATCGGGCGGCCAGTCATTTCCGGTCGGCGCGACGCCCCGCTGTCGTTGTGGCCCGTGGGACCGACGACGAATTCCCGCAAGCCCTCGCCGCGTCCCCATTGCACCTGCGTAATCCGCGAGTCCGTGTGCGGCAAGAGTGAGGTGTCAAGACATGGCGACCGCAACCTCGTATGAGTTCCTCGACAAGGTGATCAAGGCGACGCCGGACGGCGAGTACATCCGCAAGTGCCTGCAATGCGGCACGTGCAGCGGCATCTGTCCGTACGGCTTTGCGATGGACCACCCGCCGCGGTCGCTGATCGCGGCCCTCCGCGCCGACGACTGGCACGGGGTGCTGGAGAGCGACACGATCTGGCTGTGCGTGTCGTGCTTCGCCTGCGCCAGCGTTTGCCCGGTGAAGATCCCCCTGACCCGCGGGCTGCTGGCCACGCTCAAGACGGAGATGCTCATCGGGGGCAGCATCCCGCAGGAGCTTCAGACGGCGCTGGGCAATTCGCGCCGGTACGGCAACGCCCTGGGCGAGTCCCCGCGGAAGCGGGCCGACTGGACCAAGGACTTCACCGTGCCGGTGCCCGTGATGGCCGCACACAAGGATCCCGTCGACGTGCTGTGGTTCGTGGGCGACTACGGCTCGTATCACCCGCGCGTTC
>CAZTVU010000075.1:0-19643 GCA_964617025.1 uncultured Planctomycetales bacterium
CTCCGCACAGGGCCCACTGTAGGCGCTTTTTCGCTTTTCCGGTTTCTCGCTTTCCTGTTGTGCGTTATGCAACGACGAACTCAATGAACGGTCACCAGAACTTGATGTAGAGGTAGACGGAGGCGGCGGCGAACGCGACGTACCACAGGATGAGGCTCTGGTACCACGGCCGGCGCGGGCCCTCGTCATAGCGGGTCAGCAGGGCGGGGCTCCAGTGAAACGGTTCCCAGAGCTCCCGCGGAGGCGGGGCCGATGCCAGGGAGACGACGACAACGCCGAGCATCGTGGCCACCTGGGCGAAGAACGCGAGGTAGAGCCAGTGCAGACGATAGCCCATCGCGGGCAGCGCGAGGGCGACGGCTGCCTGGATGACAAGCCCGCCAAGGATGCCGAAGATACCGCCGGCATAGTTCGCCCGCCGCCAGAGCACGCCGAGGAACAGCACCGAGATGAAGGGCGTCGAGAGATAGGTCACGCCCGTCTGAAAGTATCGGAAGATGCCGCCGAGCTCACGCACGCTTGGGGCGATCAGCGCGGCGACGATGAGGGCCGCCAGCGCCGCGGCCTGGCCGACGCGGACGGTGCGGCGGTCGTCGGCGCCGGGGTGAATGAGCTTCTTGTAGACGTCCAGGGCGAAGAGCGTGGCGGTGGAGTTGGCCAGGGCGCTGATCGTCGACATGACGGCGGCGAGGAAGCCGGCGAGGATGATGCCGCGGAGGCCCCAGCCCGGCGCGAGGTGCTTGAGCGCGAAGGGGAACGCCTGGTCGGCGTCTTCGAGCGGCGGGGCCATTTGCATCTCGTGGATCCAGTGATAGACGACCAGGCCGAGGAAGCACGTCACGAGCGGGCGGACGAAGTTGATGAAGCCGGCAAAGAGGATGCCCATGATCCCGTCCCAGGCGGAGCGGGCGGCGAGGACGCGCTGGATCATCACCTGGTTGCCGGCCTGGTAAAAGAGGATGACGCCGAAGCAGGCGCAGACCAGCCCGAGGAACGGGGCGATGGGGTCGTCAGCCGGGTGGTAGAGATGGAAGCGGTTGGGATTGGCCTGCGTCATCGTGGCCCATCCGCAGAGCACGCCGCCGGGGATCTTCGCCAGGGCGACGAAGTAGAGCAGCACGCCGCCGACGACGAGCATGAGGCACTGAACGGCGTCGGTCCACATGACGGAGGCGAGACCGCCCTTGACCGCGTAGGCGGCGACGAGCAGCACCATCGTCCAGAGGACGACGCGGTACGGCCAGCCGGTCAGTTCGGAAAACGCCAGGCTCCCGCCGTGGATCACCGGCACGAGAAAGATGAACACATAGGCGAAGAGCATGACCCAACTGTAGATGTCGGCGCAGAGCGGACCGTAGCGGCGGCCGAGGAACTCCGAAACGGTGGTCACGCGGTTCTTGAGGTAGACCGGGATGAAGAAGAGGATCAGCAGCGTGTAGACCGGCAGGCTGCACCACTCCCAGTTCGCAACGCCCATGCCGTGGCGGTAGGCGGCGCCGACGGTGCCCACGATCTGCTCGCTGGAGACGCTCGTGGACACGAACGCCGAGCCGATGATCCACCACGAAAGCCTGCCGGAGGCGAGGAAGTAGCCGCGGGCGGTGCGGTCCTGCCGGCGCGAGGCCCAGAGCCCGACGGCCACCACGCCGGCGATGGAGCCGACGAGGATGACGACGTCGATCGGGCTGAGCGAAAAGCCCACGATGCGTCCCCCGCCGTCGCGCCGTCCGTCAGCACGTCCGGAGCATCTCTTCCCACGTCACGACGCGGCGCTCGTCGACGGCCTTGCGGACCAGCAGGGCGACCAGCGCGGAATCCCGCCCGTTGGAGACCGGGGCCATCACCGGCTTGCCCTCGCACACGCTGTCGACGAAGGCCTGCAGGGCGGCGTGGGTATCGTCGCCGGCGAACTTCACGAGCGGCTCGACCTTGCGGCCCTTGTCGTGCAGCGAGATCCGCTCGCCGCCGATCTCCACGGCGCCCAGCGTGCCGATCACCTTCTTGGCCATGCCGCCGAAGCCGTCGGGATCGATCCAGCCGTGGGCGTAGTGGCAGATGAAGTTGTTGGGGTACTCGATGATGGCCGCGTAGTAGTTGGTGATGCCGTTCCTCGGGTCGTTGAAGAGGTCGCGGCGGCCCATACCGAACGCACGGAGCGGGTGGTTCTGCGCCGCCCAGTTCATCAGGTTGAACTCGTGGCAGGCCTGCTCGAGCATCCAGTCGCCGGACATGTCGCGGCGCTCGAACCAGCCCTTGAGCGGCAGGCCGTTGTGGCGGAAGAAGCGGCCCTCGACGGGCTCGCCGATCTCCTTTGTATGCACGCGGCGAATGGCGTCGATGAAGTTCGGGTTGCACATCCACTGGAAGCCGACCTGGACGACGACCTTCGGGTTCGCGGCGGCGGCGGCGGTGATGGCGTCGGCCTCGGCGACGCTAAGGGCCATCGGCTTCTCGCCGTAGATGTGCTTGCCATGCTCGATCGCGGCCAGCATGATCCGCGCGTGCTCGAAGCAGGGGGTGGCGGTGACGACGGCGTGGACGTCCTTTCGCGCGAGGACGCGGAGGAAGTCGTCGGTGCCGTTGCCATACGCCTCGGGGGCCTTGCCCTGGGCCGTCTCGACCATCTTCGCGGCGTGGTTGAGGTTGTCCTTCTTGATGTCGCAGACGGCGACGACCTGCTGGCCCTTGATCTTCAGGAAGGCATCGAGCAGACCGCGCCCCCGCCCGCCAATGCCGATGAATCCGACCCGCAGCGGTTCGCCGGCCCCCAGCGGCGCCGGCGGCGCCCCGGCGGCCACGCGCTGGGGCCCCGCACCCGTCTGGGCACATCCCGAAGCGGCCAACCCGGCGACCACACCCGCCGCCCCGATCCTGAGCACGTCGCGTCGCGTAAGCTGATCCACGGTCAGACCTCCACTCGTAGAGCCACTCGCCGGCGCCGCCTCCGCCCCGCGGGAGTCGCCGCCCGGTGACGATGTGTGGCGTTGGCGGAAGATTACACGGCGTCGCCGTCTATCGCAACGACTGGAAAGCGAGAAAGGACGGTCCTCGAACACGGCCTTTGGACAGCGCCGGCACTGCGACGTGTGGAAACGTCTCCGTCAGCATGTCTTTCAGCTTTCTTGTCTTCTCGCTTTTTCGCTTTTCCGCGTTGCGGTATGCAATGCCGGGGTTATGGCGGCCTACGACTTGCTGATGTGGCAGGGGTTGGCGCGGACGAAGGCGGCGATGTTGTCGGCGTAGTGCTGGAGGGCCTGGGCGAGCGTCTCGGGGTCGTCGCGGCTGGTGGCGGGATCGAGGAGGGGGCCCTGGACGATCATTCGGAAGTAGAAGTTCTTGCGCGAGAGCAGGAACCCCTGGAGGATCGGGGCGCCGCTTCGCAGGGCGATCCGCAGCGGACCGGTCAGGAACGGGCGCTTCCGGCCGAAGATCTCGACCGGCATCGTCCGCAGGTGCGCGCCGCGGTCGTGCTGGATGTCCACCGAGCTGCCGAGGATGAAGCCCTCCTCGAAGCTGCGGTAGAGCTCGCGGGGGAAGGAGTCGGCGTAGAAGACGCGCATCGCGCGGAACTCGGGGAACGTCTCCGCGAAACGGTCCTGGACGTATTTCCGCAGCGGGCCCTCGTTGCGGTCGCGGACGCCGGCGACCTTGTAGCCCAGCAGCGCCAGCAGCAGGCCGGACACGTGGTGCGACCCGTGGTGCGAGGTCAGGACGGCGGCACCGCGGCCGCGCCGCAGGGCCTCGTCGAGGATCTCGCGGCCGAAAAAGCGGACGCGGTTGAGGATCTTCTCCCGCGGCAGCTTGTCGAAGATCAGGTAGAAGAGCTTGTCGCACCGCACCCGCATGAAGTGCCGCCAGGTGGCGCGGCGGGCGAGGTCGGACGTCAGTTGCTCGCCGTAGATTTCGACCAGCCGCCGGCGGAAGCGCCGCCGCCGCTTGTAGTTGATCAGGTATTCGCAGGTGCCGAAGAACTGGCCGAAGAGATAGAGCCCCTTGAGCGAGAAACAGCGGGCCCAGCCCCAGAGAAAGGCCCGTACGACTTCGTACTTCAGGCGCGCCCATGCCCCGAGCGCATCGGACTTGTCCGATTGCGGCGGTCCGGTGGCGGTGGCTGTGAGTTCCTGGGGCCCCATGATGCTCGACGGACAGTATACGCGCCGGCGGCCGGCTGTTCCAACCGGTCTGCGGCGGGGCCGGATCAACGGTCGCGGTGGTGGAACGGCTCCGCCACATCCGGAAACGGGGGTGCTACGCCGGCTCCGGCGAAACGAGGTGCCCGTCGCGGCTTGCCAAAGTCGTTGGAAGTGACTACACCCGCCGGATGCGAATTCGACACAGGAGGCTCATGATGCGGACGACAGTTTCGGGCGCCATCAGGATCGCGGCGGTGGGCGGGGTCGTGGCGGCAGTCGCAATCCTGACGGCGGCCCATGCCTCGGCGGCTGAGCAGGGCGGAGCGGCCGGCCGGCCGGCATCCATCCTGTACGCGGAGGACTACGGTGAGTCGCTGGCCTCGCCGGCGGGTTCGGTACGGCTGTGGTGGTGCGATGCCACGCGAAAGGTGTCGCGGCGAAGGGCGGTGCCGGCCGCGACCGGGGCGGCCCTGCGGATGGCGGCGGCCCGAAACGATTTCGAGGCCGTCCAACTGGTCGTTCGGCCGGAAGAGGCCCTGCGCGGGCTGACGGTCCGGGCCGGCGACCTGCGGGGGGCCGACGGGGCCGCGATTCCGGCGGATGCGATCCGGGTGCTCCGTGTCCGCTATGTGACGGTGCGGATTCCCACGGACAAGACGGGGGTCGCGGACGACTGGCCGGACCCGCTGCCGCCGTTCGAGCGGCCGATCGACGTACCGGCCGGCGTCAATCAGCCGATCTGGATCCTCGTCCACGTGCCCGAGGCGGCGAAGGCGGGCGACTACGAGGCGATGATCCGGCTGGAGGCTCAGGGTTGGTCGGCGGCCGTGCCGCTGCGGCTGCACGTCTGGGGGTTCACGTTGCCGAAGACGCCGTTCACCGAGAGCGCGTTCGGCATGTCCATGGGTACGGCGTACCGCTA
Source organism: uncultured Planctomycetales bacterium (assembly GCA_964617025.1). Taxonomy (GTDB): domain Bacteria; phylum Planctomycetota; class Phycisphaerae; order UBA1845; family PWPN01; genus CAZMVY01. Next base: position 5,056 of record CAZTVU010000075.1, read on the forward strand.
CCACGGCGTGACCGAGGAGAAGGACAAGCGGGACCTGTTTGAGAAGTACATGCAGAGCTTCGCCGACCACCGGATCAGCCCGTACAACCCGACGCCGCTCGACCCCATCGAGTACAAGTTCCCGCGGCAGGGCGACGGGGTCCGCGCGGAGGTCCGTTTCGACCGATTCGACCGCGCGATGCAGGAGGCGGTCGACCGGTGGCACATCACGTCGTTCAACGTTCACCTGCCCGGCATGGGGGGCGGGACGTTCGATTCACGACACGAGGGCGAGATCGCCGGCCACAGGGCCGGCACGCCGGAGTATGAGGCGCTCTTTGCGTCGGTGGGACGGCAACTGGTCTCGCACTTGCGCGAAAAGGGCTGGCTGGACAAGGCATACGTATACTGGTTCGACGAGCCGGAGCCGAAGGACTACGACTTCGTGCGGCAGGGCATGGCGCGGCTGAAGAAGCACGCACCGGGCCTGCGGCGAATGCTGACCGAGGAACCGCACGAGGCCCTCTTCGGCGCGGTCGACCTGTGGTGTCCGGTCACGCCGAGCTACAACCACGAGATCGCGGAGAAGCGGCGCGCCCTCGGCGAGCAGTTCTGGTGGTATGTCTGCTGCGGACCGAAGGAGCCGTTCTGCACGCTGTTCATCGACCACCCGGCGACGGAGCTCCGCGTGTGGCTCTGGCAGACGTGGCAACGGAAGATTCGCGGGATCCTGATCTGGGAGACGCTGTGGTGGACGAGTTCGACGGCGTTTCCCGATTCTTTGCAGGATCCGTACAAGGATCCGATGTCGTACCAGACCGGCTACGGCGCCAAGCCGGGCGAGAAGAAGTATTGGGGCAACGGCGACGGTCGGTTCCTCTACCCGCCGGAGGCGAATGTCGTGTCCGGCGGCAAGACGCCGGTGCTGGAAGGGCCCGTCAGCAGCCTGCGATGGGAGATGCTGCGGGAGGGCGTGGAGGATGTCGACTACCTGCACCTGCTCGCCGACGCGATCCGCGTGAACCGCGTTCGGGCCGACGCGGAGACGCTCCGGCGGGCGTCAGCCCTGCTGGATGTCCCGCCGACGATCACGCGCAGCATGACGGAGTTCACGTCCGACCCGACGCCGATCTACGAGCGGCGGGCAGCCGTGGCGGAGATGATCGAGCGGCTCAGCGCCGCGCCACGGCGATAGGGCGCGGCTTCTCGACCGGCACGAGGCGCTCAGTCCTCGAGGATCTTCGATCGGAAGAGCGCGCCGGCGACGACGCCGGCGATACTCGGCACGACCAGGAACATCCAGACCTGCGACAGGGCTGTTCCGCCGACCAAGAGGGCCGGTCCGAGGCTACGCGCCGGGTTGACCGATACGCCGGTGATGTTGATCCCAAATATGTGGATCACGACCAGCGTGATGCCGATCGCCAGGCCGGCCATCTGGGACGGGGCCCCCTTTCCGGTGGAGCCCAGGATCACAATGATGAACAACAGGGTGGCGACGAATTCGAAGACGACGCCCGCCCCGAGTGAGTACTCGCCGAGGTAACCCGGCCCCCAGCCGTTTTGGCCGAGGCCGCCCGTATACGACGCCGTGCCGCGGGCGATGATGGCCAGGACTGCGGCGCCGATGACCCCGCCAGCGACCTGCGCGGCGATGTACCCGACGAGGTCCCTGGACTTCATGCGGCCCGCCACGAACGCGCCGAGGCTGACCGCCGGGTTGATGTGACAGCCGGAGATCGGGCCGATGCCGTACGCCATTGCGATCAGGGCGAAGCCGAAGGCAAATGCGATGCCGAGGACGCCCACGCTGTTGCCGGCGAGCTGCACGGCCTTGCTGTGGGCCACCACCGCCGTCCCACAGCCGAAGAGGACCAATGTGAATGTCCCGACAAACTCGGCCAGATACTTCCTCGCTGCCATGATATTCATTTCTCACTTTCCGGCGCAAACGCCGCAAGGAGGCCGCAACTGCGGCCGGGAACTTGAACGCGGCCATGCCAAACGCGGCAGGCCAATGAACTGTTGCCCTGGACACGTGGTGACCGCGTCTCGACGCCGCTGACAGTCGGAGAGCGCCCGGTCGCGGTTGCCGAGACGTGGTTGCGAGCCGGATTAGATGTCTGCCGCGCAAGGAAGTCAAGCACGACCGAAATCAGGGTCGGAGCCGGCGCGTCATCGCCAAGAACCGGTGCCGTCCTGCGCTTCGCCGTGACCCGCCGGTTAGCTCCCGGTGCTGCATCCGGGCACCAGAACGACGGCACCGGAGACAACAAGGCGCCGGAAAGATGTTACAATGCAGGCAATGGCGACGCCCTACGCAGGAATCATCGGCGAGTACCCGTCCGTTCGTGGATGCGGCCGTTGCGGCGGCCCCCTGGGCGAGCTCTTTTACGTGATTGTGGAGCGCAGGCCGGACCAGCCGGAGAAGAACGAGTACCTCTGCTGGGACTGCTACGGCCCGGACAATCCGCTGAAGCCGTATCAGCACGTCGTCCGAACCGCCGTGGGCCTCGATGGGCGCCTGACGATCACCCGGGCTTGACTGCGGTCGCCCGGCGGTCGAGCGTCCCGTACGGCCGGGCCCGTGCATCCGCAAGCGTGCGCACTCAATGAGAACGGCCGCGCCCCCGTCACGGGGGACGCGGCCGTTCGCGTCGTCTTCGCGGTGTCGGATATCAGATCGTGCGTCGCCGCCGCCAAAAGGCCAGCCCGGCGAGGGCGAGGGCCACGGTCGCAGGCTCCGGGATCTGCGAGAAGGTCTGGTTCACGAGCGAAATCGTCGTGGCGCCCGTCGGACCGGCGCTGAACAGCTCGATCGTCTTCGTCACGTGAAGCGACTTGAACGCCCCGGCCAGCAGAATATGGTCGCTCAGCGGGGCGGGGGTCGCCACGCTGGCGGTCCCCACGGCCGTCGGGCCCGCGATCCAGGCCGTCTCATCGACCTTGGCGTATCCGCCGGGGCCCGTGACGAACCCGTTGAATCCGAGCGACAGGTCATCGATGAACAGGTTCGGGTCGGTGACGGTGACCCGGTAGTCGATCGTGACCTTGAGGTGGCCGGGCGCGGCCGCCTGGCCGATGGCCGCAAGCAGCCCCGCAAACTGAATCCCGTGCTCGTCGCCCAGGGTGATGCCCTTGACCTCGATCTGGGCCGGGTCAAACACGACGCGGCCGATGGACGTATTGACCGTGTAGTGGAACTGGTCGAAGACCTTGTCGGCCTGGACGATGCTGTTCAGCGGATCGCCGGCGAGGATGCTCAGCGGCGCTGCCGACGCCTGCCCCGGCATCAGCATGGCCGCCAGCAGACCGACCACAACCGCGACGACCGACGATGAACGGCCGGTCAATCCTCGGCGAACGCGCCGCCGCAGCATGACCAGCGCGCCGCCCGCAACGAAGACCAGTGTGGCCGGTTCGGGGATCTGCGAGAACGCCTGTTCGAACGAGTAGATCTTTGCCTCTCCGTTGGCACCGCCGAGCACGGCGATGTCCTTGATGATGTGCACCGTCGGATAGAGGCCGGGCAGGATGGCGCTCGCTTCCATCGGAGAGGGGTAGTCGACGGCGATCTGCGCGACGATTACCGGCCCCGAAAGGACCGACTCGACGATCTGGGCGAGGCCGTCGTCGGGCGCCTCCGCGTCGAACTTTAGCGACACGTCGTGGATCTTCATCACCGGATTGTTGACGACGGTGACGTCAAAACTCAGCAGCATATCGACCCACGCGGTCAGGCCCGGCCCCGCGCTCAGGATCGGCGCGCCGGGGCTGACGCTCTGGAAACGCAGCCCGTAGTCGCCGCCGGGCGTCGTGATGCCGACCACATCGATCAACGCGGGATTCACAAAAAACGATCCCGGCGGAGAGCCGGTGATCGTCGCCTGGAAGTTGCTGAAGAGCTTGTCGCCCTGCGTGATCGTGCCGTTCTGCTCGATCAGGTCCTTGAGGATCGCCGCGCTTGCGGCCATCGGCGAGCACAGCACCCCGACAGCGCCCGCGACAACCAGCATCGCAACGGGCGCAACCTTCACCGTTCGTCTCATGATCGTCTCTCCCATTCCCACCCGCCGGTTTCGCCGACGAGACCGTCGCGCGACGCGCTCTTCCCAAAGACGCTCGGCGCGACCGACCCTAAATCAACATCGTTGGAGCAAAAAGAGACGAAACGCCGATTGGGTGTTCTCTCTCTTACTCCCTGGGCGCGAACGCCTCCCGCATCGCTCCCAACCTAACTACCGCAATTGTACACTCGACGGCCGACCCAATGCAAGGGAAAGCCACAGATTCGCATAGAAAAAAGGCGAAAAACCGCCATTAGCGCTAAAGTATTTCCATATATGAGGTTAACGTATAACCCAGCCTCGCTCGTGCGTTTAGTACGAAGAATACTAAAGCGTAAAGTTGACAGCCGGCCCGTCATACTACCCAAGCTATCGGTTCGCTACGGTTTCAACTCGACCCATACCGATAGACGGCCTATGAGCAAACCCCATCGTACCCTCACGCGATACCTTGCGACCGTGATCGTCCTCATCGGTCTGACCTCGGGGTGCAGCGACGTGGGCTATAACCCGTATGTGCAGAACGACGGCAAACGCCCTGTCGGCAAGCAGGCCGAAGACATCATGGAAAAGGCCAACGACGCCTTGAGCTCCGCCGACGCTCGCTTCGAGAACGCCTTCAACTAAGCGAACCGTCAGGCCCGGACGCGGGGAGTTGCCTATTGTCTCGCGTGCGCCAAGAATGCTGGGCCGATCGGCATGGGTAAACACTTGCGGCGGTATGAACTGACGGGAGGATTGCGACAATGAAACGGGTTCCAGTTTCTCAGGCGATGGCCATGAAGTTTCCGGAGTGGGTGGGTCTGCTCGTCGTCCGCGACCCGGATGCCGGCGGCAAACCCAACGTCATGCCTGTCGGTTGGATCATGTGCTGTGCGTTCGAGCCGCCGATGATCGCGCTGGCCGTCGGCAACGCGCGATACACCCACCAGGTACTGATGAAGTCCCGGAAGTTCGTGCTGGCGTTCGCCGGCGAAGGGCAGGTGAACCTCGTTCAGCAGGCCGGGTCCGGAAGCGGACGCGACGAGGACAAATTCGCGAAGTACGGCATCCCGCACGAAAACGGTGCGCTGACCGGCTGCCCGCTGCTGACGGAAGCCGCGATCAACCTCGAATGCGAGGTGGACGGCACGCTCGTGGCCGGCGATCACACCATCTTCTCGGCAAAGATCCTGGCGGCCTACCTGCCGGATCGGCCGATCCGCAAGATCGAGAACTTCGGCAACAACCGGCTGGCCCCGGCGGTGCCCGTGACCTGACCACGGACCGCGAGCGCCGCGCGGTCCCGCCTCAAGCCCGTGCCGACACGGACCGATGCGGTAAGTGCCGCAAACGGGGTCCGTATGGCCGGGGTAGCGGTCTGCGCAGTGCCGGTAACATCGAGCAGGGGGGGCGTGCGATCGCGCCTTGCCCGATTCGGCACGCCGACGATCGCGGATATTCTCTTCGTGGTGCTGCTGCTGCGCATCCTGCAACTCGGCGCGACAGACCTGTTCAATGACCCCGGCACCGGCTGGCATCTTCGCACCGGTGACCGGGTGCTGGCGACGGGGGCGGTGCCGACGGCCGATACCTACAGCTACACACGCGCCGGCCGTCCCTGGGTCGAAACGCAGTGGCTCGGCGATGTCGGCCTCTCGCTGCTTCACCGGGTCGGCGGGCTCTCGCTGATCGCGCTGGCGACGGCGGGCACCCTGGCGGCGTTGTTCCGATGGATTTACCGGACGCACGTCACCGCCGGCGGCTGGCCGGCGATCGCGGCACTGACGGTGCTCGCGGCGGCATGCGGGGCGTCGGGGCACTTCCTCGCCAGGCCGCTGGTAGCCAGCACGATCGGCGTGCCGGTCTGCTTCTGGTGGGCCACGGAGTATTGCCGCGGACGGGTGCCGATGCGGCGACTCGCGATTCTCGTGCCCGCGGCGGCGATCTGGTGCAACATCCACCCGGGCGTACTCGGGGGCATCGCGACCGTCGGGATCGTCGGCGCGGCGACGCTCCTGAGCGGCGCGTGGAGGTCCGGCGACGCGAGAGGCGAGGCCCTTCGCCGTGGCGCAGGGCTGCTAGCCGTGGCGGCGGGCATGGCCGCCGCCACGATCCTGAACCCGTACGGCATCGGCTGGCATCGCTGGGTTCACCGACTGATGGGCATGCGGGTCCTGGGCCAATGGGTCGACGAATGGATGCCGCCCGTCTGGGGCCGGCCGGAGACGCTTGCGGCGGCGGCGCTGGTGACCTTCGCGGGGCTGGGTGTGGCCGCCCGACGCCGAACGACGACGTTTGCCGAGGGGGTCGTCATCCTGTTCTGGGCCTGGCACGCGGCACAAAGCGCGCGCCATCTGCCGCTGATGGTCCTGCTCGTGGCGCTGCAGCTCTCGCGAATCGCCGGCGGCCGGCCGCCGCCGCACCCAGGTGGCACGGCGAGTCCGATCCGGCGATGGATCACGCAGCGCGTGCCGCTCTTCTCCGAGTCAATGCGAACGGCCGAGGCCGGCACGCACGGCGGGTTGCTAAGCATCGTTGCCGTGGGGATTCTGGGATGTCTGCTCGCGGCGGGGTTGCGAGTGCCGGTCATCGGGCTTGGCGTTGCCCGGCTGCCCGAGGCGCGGTACTCGTCGGCGGTGATCGCACACCTCCGAGCGCATCCGCCGGCGGGTCGCATTCTCAACGACCTCGACTACGGCGGGTTCCTGATCCACCGCCTGCCGACCGTGCCTGTGTTTGTGGACGACCGGTTCGAGCTGTACGGGGAAACGTTCCTGGAGGAGTATCGCTCGGCCGTTCTCGCACCCGAGAGGAACGCGGCCGCCCTGCTGGACCGGTGGCGGATCGACACGGTGATCATGCAGTCGCGGCTGCCGTTGTGCGGCTGGCTCGCCGCCCGAGGCGAATGGGAGGAATCGCATCGCGATCGGGTCGTCACGGTCTATCGCCGCCGGGCGAGTCACGGCGGCCGGAGCGCACGGGCATCGACGTCGCAGCGGTAAAGGTCCCGGGGATGGGCATTCGCCTTGTTCAGGCGCTCCGGTTCGCGGTACACGGTCATGCGGTTGTCACGCCTGACAATCTCACCACGGGGGTCGATCAGGAAACACGGGTAGAGCCGCTCGGAGCAGTCGGTGCCGCGGATCGGGCGCACGGATTTGCGGAAACACCTCGCGGGGGTGATGCGGCGCCGCCTCGCTCACCGGTTGTCGCCATCGCCGCGAATGGCGCCGCGGGCGCGGCGGTCGCGAAGCTTGTCGATGTTTTGCCGGGCCACGTCATCCATCGAGAGGCCGAGTTCCGAGCAGAGGGCCGCGACATACCAGAGGACATCGCCCAGCTCCTTCTTCAGGGCGTCGCGGCGCTCGGGCGTCAATACGCCCTCGCCGTCGCGCATGAGCTTCTTGATCTTTTCGGCCACCTCGCCGGTTTCGCCCGCAAGGCCGAGCGTGGGATAGTAGAGATTGCGGCCCATGTCGGGGTACTGGGCCGTCTGCCGTGCCGCCGCCTGATAGTCATTGAAATCCATGACCGCTTCCGCCGTTATCCGGGTCGCCGCCGATACGGACGGCATCGTCGCGCCGCGGAAGCGTTCTGGCAAGGCACGGGGTTTCACGGTGCGCACGAGGGCGAAACAGCGCCGGCCGAGCGGGCGCCGTTTCCGCGTGTGTCGCGTCGACGTCGTCGCGGGAGGAGTCGGGCGAAACGCGTGCGGGGAAAGAGGCCGGCGAGGCGCCGGCCCTACTGTGGTGCCGACGCTTGCCCCGGGCGAATCCGCATCACAAGCCACGAGGAGCAAACGCCGGCGAAGCGACACAAGCCGAGCCGACGCCATTTCCGCGTGCGGCGACGAAGATGGGGTCGTCGCCCGGGGAAAAAACAGAGGAATGGCATTGAACCGAGAAATGCGCGGAAGGTAGGCCGGCGAGGGCGCCGGCCCTACTGTGGTGCCGACGCCCTCGTCGGCAATTCGGGAATGACCGGGACAGGTTCGAACGGCGGCCGTAGGCAGGCTGCGGCGGTTTCAGGCAGAACACCCTGCGCACCGGCGATCAGGGCGGGAACGAACCAGTCCCGACGTCCGGGGCCGGTTCCTGCCGGCGCTCGCCCGGGGCTAGAATGACCGCCCGAGTCGCGACGGCGCGGATGGGAAGGCCGGCGAGGCGCCGGCCCTACTGTGGTACCGACGCTTGCCCGGGCAAATCCTCCCCGACGCCGGGGCCGTTCGAGGGCATCGGCGACGGGACGCTGAAGGTCAAGGTCCGCTGAGCGGCGTGCGGGTTTTGTGGCCGCGGCGGCGACGCAGTATACTCCGGCGTTGCACGGCGCAACGGCGGGAGCGCGACAAAGCGGAAAACCGGAAAAGCGAGAAAAACGCGTGCGGAGGGCCGCATCCGGATTCCATTCGTGGTGCGGCAGTGAGTTCGTCCATCATCAGACGCTTTCCGTTTTCTCGCTTTCTCGTTTTTCCGCTTTTCGGCGTTGCGGTCTGCAAGGCGGGGGTATGGGAAGGCGAATACCAGTAACAAGGAGACTCCCAATGCGGATCGGCGTGGACCTGATGCTCTGGACGGGCTGCTACACGCGGGACGGCGTCAAGCTCATCGACAAGGCGGCGAAGCTGGGGTTCGACGGCGTCGAGTTCCCGGTCTTCGACCCGGCGGCCGTGGATGTGGAGGCGACGCGAAAGGCGCTCGAGGGATACGGCCTCGGAGCGACCGTCTGCACGGTCATCGTGACGGGCTCGCTCATCAGCCCGGATGCCACGGACCGGCAGGCGGCGATCGACCACGTCACTCGCGTGCTGGAGGTGAGCAAGGCGTTCGGCGCCGAGTGCGTCGCCGGGCCGCTCTACTCGCCGGTGGGCCACCTGATCGACCGCGGCCCGAACGCCGAGGAGTGGGGCCTGGCCGTCGCCTCGCTGCGAAAGATCGCCGACGTCGCCGAGAAGATCGGCATCACCGTCGGCATTGAGCCGCTCAACCGGTTCGAGACGTACTTCCTCAACACCGCCGCCGACGCCACGCGGCTTTGCAGGGAGATCGGCAGCCCGAACGTGGGCGTGCACTATGACACGTTCCACGCGAATATCGAGGAGAAGGACCCCGTCGCGGCGCTCGAGAAGATCGGCCGCAAGCGGCTCGTCCACGTGCACACCAGCGAGAACGACCGCGGCATCCCCGGCACCGGCCACGTGCCCTGGGCCGCCACGATCCGAACGCTCAAGGCGATGAAGTACAACCGCTGGATCACGATCGAGAGCTTCGTGCCGGCGATCAAGGAGCTGGCCCGGGCGGCGAGCATCTGGCGCCCGCTGGCGAAGGACGGCGACGATCTGGCGAAGCGCGGGCTGAAGTTCCTCCGCGGCCTGCTGGCGAAAACGCGGTGAGGAAAAGTGGGAACGTGAAAAGCGGAAAAGTGAGAAAGGGGCGAGCGGTCCCCCCGCGATCGCACCACGGAGCCGGGCCGTGTCGGCCCGGTGAACTTTGCACACAGACCCGGCTCGACACGAGCCGGCTCTGTCGCGAAGCGTAAGGAGGCGTCCATGGCACGCAGGTCTGAATACACCCGCCGGGAGGCGTTGGCGTTCTTCGGCCGCGGCGCGTTGGCGGCGACCGGATTGTCCGTCGTTCGCCCACGGCCGGCACACGGCGTCCTCGGCGCGAACGAGAAGATTCGTGTGGCGATGGTCGGCTGCGGCGGCATGGGCACACGGCACCTGGAGGCCCTGGCGGTCAACCCGAACTGCACCGTCGCCGTCGTCGCCGACTGCTTCACGCCGCGGTATGAGAACGCCATGGGCGTCGTCGAGAAGCTCTCGGGCAAGCGGCCCGAGGGCTATCAGGACTTCCGCCGGGCGCTCGACCGAAAGGACATCGACTGCATCTTCGCCGCGACGCCGGACCACTGGCATCCGCTGATGGCGATCCTCGGCTGCGAGGCGGGCAAGGATGTTTACGTCGAAAAGCCCGCCAGTCCGACCGTCGCCGAGGGCCGCGCGATGGTCAGCGCCGCCCGGCGGTACGGCCGCATCGTCCAGCTCGGCACGCAGCAGCGGTCGATGACGATCTTCCAGGAGGCGATGCGGATCGTACATTCGGGCAAGCTCGGCACGATCACGTCGGCCACGGCCTGGATCGGGACGAACGGCTGGTCGGTCGGCGAAACGCCTCAGGCCCCGCCGCCGGGGCTCGACTGGGACATGTGGCTCGGCCCGGCGCCGTACGTGCCCTACTCGCCGGAGCGGCATTACGGCTTCATGGGCTGGCACGACTACTGCCGCGGCGGGCAGCTCACCAACTGGGGCGTGCATCTGATGGACATCGTCCACTGGGGCATCCGGGACGACCGCCCGCTGTCGGTGCAGGCCGTCGGCGGGAGCTACCGCGGAGGCGCCGGCTCGGAGAACTATGAGACGATCGACGCGATCTTCGAGTATCGCAACTGCACGGTCACCTGGGAGCAGCGGCACCAGAACGAATACGCCGGCCACGGCTACGGCATCAAGTTCCAGGGGACCGACGGGCAGCTCCTGGTCGACCGCAACACGTTCGACGTGCTGCCGGCGAGCCTGGGCATCCCGCGGTACGTCGGCGAGCCGGAGCGGAGCTGGGCCCACCCGCCGCACCACGACAACTTCTTCGAGTGCATGCGCACGCGCAAGCGCCCGGCTGCGGACATCGAGCAGGGCCACCGCTCGACGACGGCCGTACTGCTGGCCGGTATCGCGTTGAAGGTTCGGCGCAAGCTCAACTGGGACGGCGAGACGGAGACGTTCCTGCATGATGAGCAGGCGAACCGCTATTTGACGCGGGCCTATCGGCCGCCGTGGAGGATGTGACGGGCGAAAAGGGTTTGGGGCTTTCGGGTTTGGGGTTCCGGGCTTCGGGTTCCGGGTGTCGAAATGACGGACCAACGGACCGACGGAATAACGGACTAACGGAATAACGGATCACCCGAGCAACCGAGTAACCGAGCAACCGCGTAACCTCTTCCCGGAATAACGGACGGTTCGCGGTACCGAGTGACCGGGTTCGACGATTCTCCTGCGAGGACGACATGCTCACGAGATCCCGACTGCGGCGTTTGGCCCTGCCGGCTATAGCGGTCCTGCTCGCCCCCGGGCTTGCGCGTGCATCTGCGATCGATGCGCTGGTTCAGAAGCTCGGCGGCGACAATGAGGTCGCGCGGTCGGCCGCGCGGCAGCAGTTGCCCCGTCAGGACCCCGTCCGGGCGGTGCCGAAGATCCTCCCGCTGCTGGCGAGCGACAAGCCCGCCGTCTGGTGGGCGGCGTTCAACGTCCTGTCGGACATCGCCAACGACGTCTCCGTGCCCGGGCGCGAGGCCGAGCGATCGGCCGTCGCGGCGAGCCTGATGACGCTCGTCGCGCCCGAGCAGCCGACGCACCTCAAGCTCCGCGGGTTGCGGCTGCTGCCGCTGGCCGTGCCCAGGGGCTTTGACGTCGGGCCGATCGCGGCGCTGCTGGCCGATGCCGAGCTGCGCGAGAAGGCCCGGGTCGCCCTGCAGGAGCTGGGCACGCCGGAGGCCTGTGCGGCACTACGGGGGTATCTGCCCAAGGCCGACGCGGCGTTTCAATGCGCGCTGCTCAACGCCCTCGGCGAGCTGAAGGACGCCGAAAGCCTCGCGGCCTGTCGCGCCCTGGCCGCGAGCGACGACGCCCGCGTTCGCGCCGCCGCGATCCGTGCGATGGCTTGGACCGGCGATCCGTCGCACCTCGCGACGGCGAAGGGCGTGGTCAGAGCGGCTGACGCGGCCACGCGCCCGGATGCGATGGACGCCCTGCTGCGGCTGCTCAACGCGGTCGTCGAAAAGGGCGGCAACTGGCAGATCGCCGTGGAGGCGTATCAGGAGCTGCTCCGGAGCCATGTGCCGCTCGACCGGCAGGCGGCGCTGGCCGCGCTCGGCCGGATCGGCGACGGCTCGTGCGTCCCGCCCGTGCTCGCCGCGATCCGGGACGCCGATGAGGTGACGTGGCTCGTCGGCGTCGGCGCCCTGCGGGAGATGCAGGGTGTGGACGTCGCCCGGGCGATTGTCGAGGCGTATCCGAGCCTGCCGCCCAGGACACAGCTTGCGATGATCCCGGTGCTCGGCGGCAAGAAGCATCCGCTGGTCGTCCCGGTCCTCAAGCAGGCCGCGCAGTCGGACGATGCCGCGTTCCGCGTGGCGGCGCTGGAGGCGCTGGGCGTCGCCGGGGCGGCGGAGGGCCTCGACCTGCTGGCGGCGGCGGCTCAGTCCGGCGGCGACGCCGAGAAGGCGGCGGCCCGCGGCGGGCTGATCGCACTGGCCGACGCCCTGCGGGCCAGGGGCCGCAGGCCTGAGGCCGGGCGGGCGTACCTGGCGGCGTACCAGGCGGCCCCCGCGGCGGACCAGGATCTTCGCGGGCGCGCCTTGCAGGGGCTGGCGGGCTGCCCGACGGCCGAGGCGTACGACGTGGCCAAGGCCGTCGCCGGCGAGAAGGAGATGCGCGACGTGTCGATCCGCCTGCTGCTGGGCGTCGCCGAGGCCCTGATGGCGGCGAACCAGAAGGACAAGGCGATCGAGTTGTACGGCATGGTCGGCAAGATGAGCCCGCCGATGGACGTCCTGCAGGCCGTCGTGAAGGGCATGCACGCGGCGGGCGCGAAGGTGGACCTGCAGGGGTTGCTCGGCATCGTGACGAACTGGTGGGTCGTCGGCCCGTTCGAGCTCGGCGAGCAGAACAAGGGCTGGGACGTCGCGTACGTCGATGAGCCCAACGTGAACCTCGTCGGCCGTTACATGACCGGCAAGCGTCGGGTGCAGTGGACGCCGGTCGTCTCGACCGACCCGAACGGCAAGATCAACCTCCGCGCCACGGTCGCCGACACGGACAACGCCATCGCGTACGCGTATACCGAGATCACGGTGCCCGAGGCGACCGAGGCCGTCCTGCTGCTCGGCGTCGACGACAGCGAGCGGGTCTGGGTCAACGGGCAGAAGGTTTACGAGCAGTTCACGGCCCGCGGCCTGACGGTCGATCAGGACCGCGTGCCGGTGAAGCTACGGGCCGGCGCGAACAAGGTGCTCCTGAAGATCTGGCAGAACACGCTCGGTTGGGAGTTCTGCCTGCGCATCGTCAAGCCCGACGGTTCGCCGCTGACCTTCACGCAGAAGAGGCAGTAGCCGACGGACCGGGGTGGACGGGCTTCGTCGTCGTCAGCTTCCCGACTGCACGGGTGCCGGCCCGGGCGCCGCGGGCTGGGTGGTTGTCTCCGGCGGGGCGCCGGCGTCGCGGTCGCGATCGATGAGTTCCAGCACGAATGCGCGCGTGAGCTGCTCGAACTTGCGGGCGGCCAGCCAGTGGGCGTCGGTGTTGCGCTTGTCGCCGTCGGGGGCACCGGGCAGCGGCGGGCGCTTCTCGCGGGGGTCGACCGTCTCCTCCGCGAAGACCGTGCCGATCAGTTCGCCGGTATCGGCGTCATAGACGGCGCCCAGGACCTGCGAGGCGTTGTCGGCCACGTCGTTCTGGCCGTAGATCACGCACAGGCGGCACCGCAAACGCCGTGCGGCCGCCAGGAGCTGCGACACCGTCACGGTCTTCTGGGGCAGCGACTGGGGGTCGACGACGATGACCTCGCGAATCTTCGGAATGCTGTCCCACAGCTCGTTCCAGTAGAGGGCCTCCGGGTTCGTCAGCACATCGAGCGTGAGGGTCGGACGCTCGCCCGCCCCGGCGTCCTCGAGCATCGTCCGGGCGACGGCCACACCGGCCGGGAACCGGCCGATGGACGGCTGCGTCTCGATCGCCGTAAACCTGTTCGGCTCGGGGGCGGGCCCGGTGACGCCCAGATCCGAGAACTGCACCAGGCCGCGCATCACCGGCTTGGCCGTGTCGCAGCCGCCGACGCCCAACGCCGCCACCACCAGAAACCACCCCGGGGCGCCCCAGGGGGCCGCGGATGCCGCGCCAAACGAGAACCGTTTCCGCGAATCGATCATCGCCGAGCCTCCGTACGTCGGGCAACGCATGCACGCCTCATGCGCAATAGCCGCAGAACTGCTTTCGCGGGCAATAAATAACGTCGCCGCCCAACGGCGTCAATGTCCGCCTTTTCTCATGATGGGTTTGCCGCGATAATCCCCCCAGCGCGGTTCCTCGAGCCGCAACGGACCGAGACGGGAGCGATCGGATGCCGGGTGTTCATGGCATGGGGTGGCTTGTGGTGCTGGCGGCAGCGGCGGCGGCCCCCAAGGCTCCCCGCATCGTTGACCGCATCGAAGCCTTCAAGCCCGATCAGCACCTCGTCGCCACGTATTACTTCAACTGGTACGTCGACGGCCGCACCTTCAAGTACCATGATTTCAAGACGGACCCGGACCCCGTCGCCGACGCCGTCCGCTGGGCGTGGCAGCCCTTCTATCCGTCGGGCCAGGACGTCGGGGCGGCCGTCTTCGGCCTGCACGACCCCGCAGCCTGGCCGCTTCGGCGGCTCCCGCCCACGTCCGCGTGGCCGGACTCCGACGACTGGCTCTACCACGTGGCCGAGCTGCGGGCGATGAAGTACGTCGGGGTGGATTTTG
>CAZTVU010000076.1:0-557 GCA_964617025.1 uncultured Planctomycetales bacterium
CGTTTTCAAAGCGTCGTACCCGGAGTACGCCCGTGGTGCGGTCGCGAGTTTGCCGCATCATCAGACGTTTTTCGTTTTTCCGGCTTCTCATTCTTCCGCTTTCCGGCGTTGCGGTATGCAGCGCCGCGCAGTATCGGGTTGCCACGCCGAGGGGTTCCCATTCGGCCCGCGTCTCCGCTACAGTATGTGGCGCACGTCGATCCTGGGGATCGACGCAGGCGTCGCGCGGGCGACATAGGGAGAACACATGCCTCATCATCGAACACACACCACTCTGAGTCGGCGAGCCGCCCTCGCCCGTATGGCCGCCGGCGTGGCGGGATCGTTTGGCTTCATGCGGCGGGCCGGCGCCGCCGACTCGGCGCCCGCAAGCCGCCCGAGCTGCGTCGAAAGGCTGCCGGGGGGAATCGAGGTGTGGCAGGTCACCACGGAGACCCGGCGGCAGTCCAACATCTATTGCGAGACGCCGTACTGTTCGCGCGATTCGCGGTACTTCGTGTACGAAAGACGCAACCGAGACCTCTCCAGGCCCAACAAGTGCGAGTTCGTCGCCGTCG
>CAZTVU010000076.1:653-12526 GCA_964617025.1 uncultured Planctomycetales bacterium
GCGCGACGACGATCGCTCGCTCGACCTGGTGCGGGTGGATCTCGGCACGGGAGTGTCGGAGAAGGTGTTCAGCTTCGGGCCCGAACCGCGGCTCGGCAGCCTCGGAACGGTCTCGCCCGACCATCGGTACTACGCCTGCGGCAAGCGGCTGGACGAGCGGTACACGCGGTTCGGCATCCTGCTGGTGGATCTGAAGGAGGGTCGCCAGCAGGTCATCGACGAGGATCCGTACATCTTCAATCCGCACCCGCAGTTCGAGCCCGGCGAGGGGCGGCAACTGATGATCCAGCACAACCGCGGCGGGGGCTATTCGCCTGACGGCACCCGGATCCGCACGGTCGGCCCGGAAGGGGCCACGCTCTACCTGCTCTCCGTCCCGGACGGGAAACGAACGCCGCTGCGGGTCGGCAAACCCTACACGACCATGATTACCGGTCACGAGGCGTGGATCGGCACGACGCGGGAGATGCTCCTCTCGGTCGTGGCCGAGGGCGAATATGCCCCGGACAAGGGCAACCTGCTGGCCGTCCGCGCGGGCGGAACGGCGCGGACCGTCGCGAGAGGCTACGCGTTCAACCATGTGGGCGTGTCGCGGTGCGGCCGGCTGTTCTCCTGCGACGACTGGCGCGGCACGTGCAAGCTCGTCATCGGTTCGATCGCGACGGGCCGCACGGCGGTCGTCTGCGAATCGCATGCGTCGCGGTCGCGGGAGCAAAACACCCATCCCCACGCCTACCTCACGCCCGACCTGAAGTGGCTCATCTTCAACTCGGACCGGAGCGGTTTCCCGCACATCTACGCGGCACGCGTGCCCGAGGAAATGGTCGCGGGACTGACCCGGGCGTAGGGGCGGGGCCGTGCGTGATCGAAGGCCTCCGCTGCTGGCCCCCGGGTGGCGCCGCCGTCCCATTGTGTACGGCACGCTGCTGGCGCTGCTGCTTCTTTCGATCGCGGACCATGTGGCGGGGCCGCGTCGGGCGGGCAGCGACTACCAGCGCTACCACGGTAAGATGTTCCGTATCGTCGACGTTCCCTCGCCCGACTCGCTCTTGCTTGAAACGCCGGACGGCGATCCGCCGCAGACGCGGGTTCGGCTCTGGGGCCTGGCCGCCGCCCGGCCGGCCGACGCGGAACGCGCGCTTTCGCTCGCGCGGCGGCGACTCCGGGACCGGACCGTGCGCATCGAGCTGGCGCCGACCCGTTCGCGTGACGACGGCGGGGCGGGCGACCTCCGGGCATACGCATACCTTGTGGATTCCGGCGAGATGGTCAACGAGCAATTCCTCCGCGACCGCATCGCCCCCCTCGACCCGCGGGCCGATCATCCGTTCGCCGAACGATTCCGCGAGGTGGACCGCCGCGCTCGACGGCCGGCACGCTGATGCCGCTCTCGGCGCCAGGGCGGGCATCCGATCGCTCCGCCCCCGCACCCCGCTCGACCGGCGAACGGCTCCACAGGGCGACGCCCAGGGGCGCGGCGGACGCGCGCTGGACAACGCGCACGCCCGGCCTATCCTATCCCATCGATTCACGCGATTCGCCGAGGGCGTCGCACGGAGGACAGCGAATGAAACCCGAGATCCGCAAGCCGACCGAGGAGGAGAAGAGCCGCGCCAAGGCCTGGCCGATCTGGACCAAGGAGGCGAGCGAGTTCCCCTGGGAGTACGACGAGCGCGAGACCTGCTACATCCTTGACGGGCAGGTGACCATCACGAACGAGGCCGGGGAGCAGTTTCATTTCGGCCCCGGCGACTGGGTCGTCTTCCCCGAGGGCATGAAGTGCACCTGGCGAATCACGCGCGACGTGCGGAAGCACTACAACTTCGGGTGAGCTTGGCTGAACGGCATTTGGTTGCGATGCCAAGGGCTTTCGGCGGCACGCGGAATCACTTTGTCGCCCCTTCGTGGGATGTCCTGTCCGTGAAGCTGTCCAGCTCCTCCATGAATTCCTTGGCCTTTTCCACGTCTGTGAATGAGCACCGGGGCCAGCCCTCCCACATTAATGGCTCCGCCTTGCCTATGACGGTGGTGAGGCGCGTCAGGAACTCCCGAGTCTCGTCCAACGAGCGTCCGGCGAACGTGGCAATGTTCTCCTCGGCGAGCTGGACGACCACTGCGCCGGGCTTGGCGGCTGGATACACCGAAATGTACGTTAGGTTCTTCTGCCCGATCTTTCGAACATATGCCCAGTTTGCTCGATACCGAACAGGAGCGGCAAAACGATCGCGGAGCGAATAGAAGTATTCGGTCACCGCGCCGGCGTCGTTTCGCATTCCCATCTCCAGCAACTCGCCCATCGTTGGTGAACGACGCTTCTTGCCGCCGGTTTCCCTGCTGTCGGTATCGTCGAGCAGAACGGTGCGCACGAGCACGCGTTCGTTTGCTGCTTGAAAGACGTCGAAGGATACGGCGTTTATCGGAATACCGTACGTTTCCGATAGGTACTCGATCAGATTGCGCACACCATCTGGAATGCGAGGCGCGACAAGCAGAATGCGCTGCGTTTGATTTAAGGCTTCCGGAAGATCCTGGGAGAACTTATTCCGAAAGGCCTTAAGAAACTTTTCCTCGGTAACAAAGTGCTGAGAGGCAATCGAGACGATCCGATCATATGTCAATCCCGAGGCCCACGCCGCATACTCCAGCGCCTGCGCTACAGCCTCCCGCGGGGTACGGTCGCGCTTGAGCTCGACGATAACCAGATCGCCTTGGCTATTCAGCCCCATCAAGTCGATGCAGGTTCCGTAGTCCGTCTCGACCTGACGCCCGATGAGAAGCAAGTCGCTGTCGACAACGTTCGGATCAGTCTCGATCCAGTCCTCCAAGTCCTTCTCGTGTTCCGGCGCTTGCCCGGGAAGGCGCATAAGTTTCTTATCCGCACGGATGTGCCATGCAATGAGTTTCTCAGCCATTCAACACCGCCTCGTCGTGAGTATGCTCAAAGGAAAGCGATTCGGTCTTCACGCCGCGTCAGTCCGATCATCGTCTCAGTCGATGCAGGATCTCGCCCGCCTTCGGGACGTACAGGACGCCCTCGGCCTCGCGGCCGGCGTAATCCTCCGGGCGGATCGAGTCCGGGTCCATGTAGCCCAAATTGATCCGGCGGCACTGCTCGGGCGGGATCCGCGTGGCCAGGATGACCTCGACCCGCGGCCGCTCGACGCCGTTCTCGTAGGTGCCGATCCCCTTGACGTGCGTGCAATGGGCGAGCACGCCGCCGGGGTGATCGCCGTAGCGGTCCCACTGCTTCACGAAGAAGTCGCGGACGTGGTAGCCCACCTTCTCGATCAGCTCGCCGTGCGTCGCCGACACCTCGCGGATGTGCGGGGCGTAGATGATCAGCCGACCGCCGTCGGCCACGACCGGCTCGAGCTTGTACATGCACTTGCCGGCGGTCCAGATGTCGTCGTACATCGGCGGGGCACAGCTCAGGACGGTGTGGTAGGGTCGCTCGTGGTAGCGGATATGGACCTCGTTCGAGAGGGCGGCGGCCCGTTGCCACGCCTCGACGACCGGCCCGACAAAGATGCCCCGCAGGGCCTCCGGGTCGACGACATAGGCGATGCAGTGCCGTTCGACCGGCACGCGCGCGGCGGCCTCCTCGATCAG
Organism: uncultured Planctomycetales bacterium; assembly: GCA_964617025.1. GTDB lineage: Bacteria > Planctomycetota > Phycisphaerae > UBA1845 > PWPN01 > CAZMVY01. The sequence continues at coordinate 4,263 of CAZTVU010000076.1, forward strand.
GCTTCGCACGGGCGTGTCGCGCGTCCCGTTGATGACCGGGTTGGTGATCAGGGCACCGAGCCAGTGCGTTGCGTTGATGATCTCCGGCGCGGCGATGCCCGGGAAGAGGTACTTGTGCCCGCCGGAGAAGCCGACGACCTCGTGCGGAAAGACAGGGCCGCTGATCAGCAGGTGGTCGTAGTCGAAGATCCGGCGGTTCAGCAGGACGGGGATGTCGTCCTTCATCATGCCCCCGGAGATCTCGGCGACCCGCGCCCCCGGAATCGTGCCGACGGCTCGGAGCTCGCGCGGGTCTTTCCACAGGTGGTTGAAGACGCCCACGCGGCCGTACGCCCCCGTCCGCTCGGCCGGCGTGAGCCGGAGCAGGTCGTTGATCTTTTCCTCAGAGATCGGCGGGTGCGTGCCGAGGGCGATCAGGAAGTCCACCTGCCGGACGCGGGGCAGGAGGGCGTCGGCGATCGCGCGGAAGAATCGGCCGGTCGGTCCGCTGCGGCTGTGGTCGGGGATGATCACGAGCACGCGCTTGCCGTCGAGCGCGATCTGCTGCAACGCGCCGCCCACCACCCGCCGGATGTCCGCCTCGTCGAGCCTGGCCGTCTTCGATCCTTCGCCCGTCAACACCGGTCTCTCCTTGTCCGTATCTCGCGTGAAACGTTCCGTATGGGCCGCGCATTTTACCGCCATCCGGCGGCCCGGGCGACATCGGCCCGAATCACCAGCGATGGCGGGTCAACACCTCGCCTTCGGCTCGCCATGACCCTCCCCATCCATGAAAGGCACGTCACAGTCGAGACGCGGCACCGAAACAGGCGACGCCGTCAGTATTGCCCGAACTCGTGCGCGGCGAGAAACATCGCCTCGGCGTTAGCCAGGCACCGGGGGTCGAGCGGGACCATGAACGGCGACGACGTCGGAAACAGGACGAAGCCGCCGCCCGGCCCGCCCGCCCGGATCGCCTCGCGGACCTCCCGCCGCATCGACTCGGGCGTGCCGGATTCCAGCGTCAGGGCCTGCACGGCCCCCATCAGACACATGCGGCCGCCAAGCCGTTCCTTCACCTCGGCCAGCGTGACGTCGGCGGTCGTCATGGGCAGCGTCTCGATGGGCTCCAGGGCGTCGGCCCCGATTTCGGCGATCATGTCGAGCAGATCGCGCAGTCGCCCGTGGCAGTGAATGACGCTGAAGTTGCCCGTGGCGTGGATGGCCCGCGTGGCCTCCCGGTCCTGCTCCAGCACATAGCGCGGGAAGAAGACGTGCGGGTTCAGCAGCGGCGCGCCGCAGTACTCCGGCCCCCAGAGCCGGAAGGCCGCGTCCTTGACCACGGCCCCGATCTTTTCGATCGCGCGCATCACCAGCGCCTGGGCCCTGGCCACGAGCGCCCGGATCGGCCCGTCGTCGTCGTGGCAGCGCATGACGAAGTCCTCGAAGTCGAACAGCCCGACCACGTGTCCGATGGCGTCTCCGAGACTGAAGCACAGGATTCCCGCCTCTCCCACCTTCGCCTCGAGTTCGCGCAGCCGACGCACGTTGACCTCCGCCGGAGGGTCGGGCATCGAAAGAACCCGCTCGATGTCCGCGTCGGACTTGATCAGCGGCTCCACCTGCCAGTTCGTCATCAGGCCCGGATCGCGGCGCGTCACCGTCCGCAGCAGGCCCTTGGGCGTGCGGATCTCCGTCGTCTTTACGACGGTCCCGTCGGAATGGCGATCCTCCCGCCCGCGAACCGCGTTGGGGTCGTCCAGAAAAACGGGGCAATCGATCGGGGCGAAGACGAAGCTGTCGCCGTACCTCCGCTGGAGGTCCATCAGCGGGGCATACGACGGCTCATCGTTGGCCCAATCCCCCGTGAACGGCGAATGCTCGTAGATCGTCACGGGCACCCGATCGGGCCGGCCCCGCCTGAGGACGGTCAGCAAGCGCTCTCGCGAAGTCACATGCAACTCCCTGGCATGGGTTCTCCTGTCGGCGGCCTGCACGCGCTCGTCCTTCGCGCAGGCCCGCCGCCATCACCGCGACATCGTAGCGGCAAAGCCGAAAAACGAGAAACCGAGAAGGCAGGCCCCCGGATCCTTTCTCCGGCGAACCGACCCAACGGACGGCTGCGCTTCCGAGTTCCTGTCGGGGCGCCGGCGAATCCGCCGGACGGCACATGCAGACCCCAAGGCCCCGCAGCTGGCACGCATCAGGGCCACAACCACGGACCGTGAAGAACCGCCACGTCGCCAAAGTACCCACACACGAAGCCGGCCAACGCGGCGAGGCAGCGGTTTTCGCGGCATCGGCCGGCGCGCCAGCGCCCTCTTCCCCTCTCTCGGGCGCCGGAGGTTGTCAGCGGTAGCGTTATGCATCGCTTGTTGCCGCAAACACCACCCGAATCGCCACCAGGTGCTCGATCTAATGAAACTGGCTAAAGAAAAAAGAGCGCGTCGGACGATACTAGTTTCGCCACTACTCCCACATTCTCCAGATTATCACGATATGTGGGGCAAGTGGTAACAGGGCTTAGATCGGCGAAATACTTATAGGACATCCAAGCCGGCAAGGAGTGGCCGGCAGGCACCCATTTCGCGCCGCGACCCTTCCGTTTCCCAAGCAGGAGGCTTTGGTGGGACGTCAGGCGCCCCCGCTGACCATCCGGCGGGGGCGCCGCTGCGAAGGGCCGCCGCGCCCTGAGGTACCGAATGTCTTCCGCGCAACTCCTCGATCGCTTCCTGGAACCGTTGTTGGCCGGCAAACGGCATGAGTGCCGCAAGGTTCTCGCGGAGGCCATCCGTGAATACCCCGAACCCGCCGGGCTGTATCACCGATTGCTCTGGCCCGCGATGGAGCGGATCGATGCGCTCTATCGCGAGGACCGGATCAATCTGGCGACCGAACACATGGCCACGAGGATCGGCCGCTGCCTGGTGGACCAGCTCCAGGCGCATCTGGAACCCCGCACGCCGATCGGCAAGAAGATCATCATCACATGTGCCGAAGGCGAGTCCGAGGAGCTGGGCGCCCAGATGTGCGCCGACCTCTTCGAGGCGGAGGGCTGGGACGTGTACTTCGTCGGCGGGGGCGTGCCCAACGACGAGATTCTGAGCCTTGTCGGCGAGTTGCGTCCGGATATTCTCCTGGTGTTCGGCACAAAGCCCCAGGGCATCCCGGGCGTCCGCAAGCTGATCGACATGATTCGGGAAGTCGACGCCTGCCCGTCCATGAACATCATGATTTCCGGCGGGGTGTTCAACCGGGCGGCGGGACTCTGGCAGGAGGTCAACGCGGACCTGTTCGCGCCGACCGCCCAGCGGGCGCTGGAGATCGCTTCTCAGGCCAAGCCGCGAACGCCGACCGTTCGCGTGCCGGGCGCGCCGAAGAAGCGCCGCCGTCGTCGTCGACCGCCGCTGCTGGCACAACTGGACCCCGAGTTGCAGTGAGCCGGATTGCCGTCTGAGTGCGCCGGTCCGGCGACCGCAGGGGCAACGGCAAGGCGCCGTGGCCGGGATCGCCGCGCCGCCCCCGCGAAGCGGTCAGCCCTTCTGGTGGCGGACGATCCGGCCCGTGGAGAGGAAGACGACGTCCTCGGCGATGTTGCCGGCGTGATCGGCGATCCGTTCGAGGTTTTTCGCGACGGACAGCAGGTCCAGGTAGGCGGCCATCCGGTCGGCGGCTCCGGCCGCCTCGAGCACGATCCGCCGAATCGCCTGCCCGTACAGGGCGTCGATCGGCTCATCCCCGCTGATGACCGCGCGGGCCTCCTCGGCGTCGTCGGAGGAGTACGCCTGGATGGCCCGGTGCAGAAGTTGCTGCACCAGCGGGGCCATGTGACGAATTACCTCCTTGCTCTCGCCGTCGACCGAGCGGATGTCCAGGTGCGCCGCCCGCTCGGCGATGTTGACCGCGCAGTCCGCCACGCGTTCGAGATCGCTGTTGACCTTGAGAATCGTGCAGAGGAGCCGCAGGTCGCTGCCCATCGGCTGGAAGAGCGCCAGCAGGCGAATCACTTCGGACTCGACCTCGACCTCCTCGGCGTCGACCTCGGCATCGCGGCTGATCACGCGCCGGGCCAGGGCCTCGTTGGGATGAAAGACGGTCTCGAGGGCCTCCTCGAGCATATCCTCGACCAGGCGGGCCATGCGCAGCGATCGCCGCCGCAGGTCGTCCTGCATGTTGACGAAGTGGAGCGTCACGCCATCACCCGAATCGGCCGGTAATGTAATCCTGTGTCCGCCGGTCCCCCGGATTGGTGAACAGTTTCTCCGTGGCGTCGACCTCGATCAACTCCCCGAGGTACATGAATGCCGTGCGGTCCGACACGCGGGCCGCCTGCTGCATGTTGTGCGTGACGATCACGACGGTGTAGCGTTGCTTGAGCTGGTCGATGAGGTCCTCGATCTTCGTCGTGGCGATGGGGTCGAGCGCCGAGCACGGCTCGTCCATGAGGAGCACCTCCGGCTCCAGCGCGACGGCGCGGGCGATGCAGAGCCGCTGCTGCTGGCCGCCGGAGAGCGCGAGGGCGCTCTTGTGCAACTGGTCCTTCACCTCGTCCCACAGCGCGGCCTGCCGCAGCGAACGCTCGACGAGCTCGTGCAGGTCGCCGCGATACCCGTTGACCTTCGCCCCCCAGGCCACGTTCTTGAAGATCGACTTCGGAAACGGGTTGGGCTTCTGAAACACCATCCCGACGCGGCGTCGCAGCTCCACCGGATCGCAGTCGGACCCGTAGATGTCGTGGCCGAGATACAAGAGCCGGCCCGACACCGACACGTTCGGCAGCAGGTCGTTCATCCGGTTCATCGCCCGAAGCAGCGTGCTCTTGCCGCAGCCCGAGGGGCCGATGATCGCCGTCACCTGGCGAGAGGGTATGCTGAGCGTGACCTCGCGGACCGCCGGAACGGTGCCGTACCGCACGGTGAACCGCTCCGCGCGGATGACGGACTCGACCGGATCGACCGCCGGCGGCGTCGACGGCGGCGGGGCCGGCGGCACCTTGGCCGCGGGCCGATCCGCGGAGGCAAAGCGTTGGGGGGGCTCGACAGCGGTCATCATCACGGCACTCCAACGTCCGGTGTCCGGGTCACGTCCGCAGCCTTCGGGAGATCCTCGCCCGCAGGGCGATCGCCGCACCGTTCAACAGCAACACCAGCACGACCAGCGTCAGCACCATACCGTACTGCACATGGCGAATCTCGTCGACCGCCTCATGCTCGGTGCAGAGGTTGTAGACGTTCCACGGCAGGGCGGGGGTGCCCTCGTACGGCGTCTGCCCGAGCGACAACGGCCGCCCCACGCTGACGGCGGCGGTGAAGATGATCGGTGCCGTTTCGCCGGCGGCCCGCCCCATGCTGATCACGATGCCGGTGAGGATCCCGGGCAGGGCCGCCGGCAGGATGATCTGGCCGATCGCGCGCCACCGGGGCGCCCCGAGGCTCAAGGCGGCCTCGCGGTAGGTGTTCGGTACGGCCCGAATCGCCTCCTCCGAGGCCCGGATCACGATCGGCAGGATCAGCACGGCGAGCGTGAGCGACCCGGCCAGGACGCTCTTGGACGGCGAGACGTGGATCGCGTTGATGAAGAAGGCCAGGCCGAACAGCCCGAAGACGATGCTGGGCACGCCGGCCAGCGTGCTGATGCAGGTTCGCAACAGGCTCAGCAGGCGTCCCTCTCTCGCGTACTCGACGAGGTAGACGGCCGAGATCACGCCCATCGGAACGGCGAAGAGGACGGCTCCGATCGTGAGGTAGAACGTGCCGAGCACCTCCGGCCAGATGCCGCCGAAGAAGTGGGCGTCCATCGACTCGTCGAAGAGGAATCCCCAGTAGACGGTCCGGCGGGGGCGCAGCATGTCGGCGGCATGGGTCTCCACGTAGGCAAAAAGCGGCTCCAGGGGGGTGCCCGCGAACTCCTCGACGCGGGGCGTCAGCACCTTCCGGCCCATCTGCGTGGGATCGGAGTGGTCGTAGTGCTCGACGAAGAGCACATCCCGGAGCTTGACCCGGGCGCGGTCCCATCGCGTCTGGCCGTACGCGAATCGCAGCAGCACCGGCGGCGCGTCGCCGGGCAGCGGCCCCAGCAGGCTCCGCAGGCGGTCCTTCAGCTCGTCCAAAGATGCACCGTATTTCCGCCGCAGGCCCGAATCGGACGCCATGTCGCACTCGAACCGCTGTATCATCTCGTACAGCGGCTTGCGGGCGGCGGCGGCGGCGGCGATGTCCGCCTCGACGGTCGCCGAATCGCCCCGGCTGAACTTCTCCCACTGAAGCCGCCGGTGCTCCACGGTCGCCGAAAAGACGAACGCCCCGATGCCGCGCCACACGATCGGGCCGAGAAGCACCAGCAGCGCGCCGGCCACGAACGCGATGGACACGACTCCGGTCCCCGCGAAACAGCGATCCAGGAGCTTGCGCGTTCGAAGCTGCACGCCTCATCTCGCTTTCGACTGGGTCCGGCGAACCGCCCACTCGCTCGCCAGGTTGCACAGAAAGGCGATCACCAGCAGGCACAGCGCCATCGCGAACAGCACGTGGTATCGCGACGAGCCGGTCACATGATCCGCCTCGCCCATGTCGCCGGCGATCGTCGCCGTCAGCGTCCGCACGGGCTGCAGGTAGTTCCAGATCGGCTGCGGGATCTGCGCGGCGTTGCCCGACGCCATCCACACGACCATCGTTTCGCCAATGGCGCGCATGACGCCGAGGATCACGGCGGCGCCGATGCCGCTGCCGGCCGCCGGGAGGATCACGTGGATCAGCGTCTCCGCGCGCGTCGCCCCCAAGGCGTAGCAGCCCTCGCGCAACTCGCGCCCGACGGCCTGGAGCGCGTCCTCCGAGACGCTGACGACGGTGGGAATGGCCATGATGCCGAGGATGATCGACACGTTCAGGGCGTTGGTGCCGCTGACGATCTCGAGCCCGCGCACCGCGAGGCCCACCCGCACGAGCAGCACCGCCGCGAGGATCCCAAGCAGGACCATCGCCGTGCCGCCGACCAGCGCCCGCCACCGCGCGGGGGCCCGGCTCGCGAGCAGGTCGCCGAGGATGACCACGACGACGATCGCCAGCGGCACGCTGAGGAGCCAGAACGCCACGGCCAGGAACGGCCCGCCCCGCTCCTGAAGCAGCGGACCGAAGACCACCAGAGCAAAAAAACCGAACGCCACCGACGGAATGGCCGCGAGGATCTCAATGACCGGCTTGACCCACTGGCGAACGCCGAACGGCATGACGTCGCTCATGCACAGGGCCGCCGTCACGCCCAGCGGCGCCGCCACCACGGCCGCGCCCACGGTCACCAGCGCGCTGCCGACAAAGATCGCCAGGGCCCCGAACGACGCGGGGTTTCGCGACGGATACCACTGCGTGCTGGTGAAGAACTCCCGGAAGCCGTTCAACCGAAAAAACGGGAGGGCGTCGTGAAAGATGTAGTAAAAGATGAAGAGGACCGCGAGCACCGAGCTGCACGTAATGGAGAGCAGGATTCCCTGCCCGCACCACGCGGCCAGCCGCCGGATGCCTCGGGCGCGCCGGCTCAACAGCAGGCTGCCATCGCGGCGCCAGCCGGACGCGGGAAACGGAATGGAGTCCGCCATCACTTCTTCTCGTCGGCGCCGGAGGGATAGTCCGTCACGGGAACGAACCCGATCGACTCGATGATCTCCTGGCCTTTGCGTGTCAAGTGGAGCGTCACGAAGGCGTGCAGGTGACTGCCGAGGGGCGGGTAGCCGTTGGTGAACATAAACAACGGGCGCGCGACGGGATAGCGTCCGGAAGCCACCGTGGCGCGGTCCGGCAGAATGCCGTTCACGGGCAGCGCCTTGACCGTTCGGTCGGCGAAGCCGAGGCCGACATACCCGATCGCCGCCTGCGTCGACTGAACGCGCTGGCGGATGGCCCCGTTGCTGCCGACGTATTCCACGTCGCCGGCCATCTTCTCGCCCTTCATTACCAGGGCCTCAAAGCTTTCATAGGTGCCGCTGTTCGTGTCGCGGCTGATCTTCACGATCTTGCGGTTGGGCCCGCCCAACTCGCTCCAGTTGGTGATGCGTCCCGCATAGATGTCGCGGACCTTGTCGGTCGTGATTTCCTTGATCGGGTTCGCGGGATGCACGATGATCGCGATTCCGTCGATCGCGACGACGTGCGCCACGGGCGTCACGCCCTTCTCGACCGCCGCCTTGAACTCCTCGGGCTTCATGAAGCGGGACATGTCCGCCACATGGCACACGCCGTTGATGAGACCCTTTGCGCCGTTGCCGCTGCCCGACTCGCTCACCGTGATGTTCA
>CAZTVU010000076.1:12536-19218 GCA_964617025.1 uncultured Planctomycetales bacterium
TTGGCGATCGGCCCCACGGTGGTAGAGCCGTCCACTACCAGCCTGTCCGGTTCGCCCTTTCCCTCGGCCGCGATCGCCGTTCCCACGAGGACGAACAGACCGAGGAAACCGCCCGCCCACAGAAGCCCGTTTCGTGTCATCGCATGGTCTCCCTTAAAAAGCGTGATGCTTGCGGACCGCACAAAGCCCGCTGCACGATTACACTCCCCTAAGGCGATCGTACTAAGGCCAGGTTAGTCTTGCGCTCTACGTATATTAAGATTGCGCTAAGACCCCCAAGGTACACCGCCACACCTCGTCACTGCGGGATGGTAAAGGTCACCCGCGTGCCTTGGCCCGGGCGGCTCTGCAGGTCGACCCCGCCCTTCATGGCCGTTACCGCGTGACGAACGATCGACAGGCCGAGCCCTGTCCCGCGGGCGGGGCCCGACCGCGCCCGTTCGACCTGATAGAACCGCTCGAACACCCGCCCCTGCTCATCCTCCGGAATGCCGCAGCCGGTATCCGCGACCTCGATCTCGATCATCTCGCCGTTCTCCGGGGTGCGTTTGCCGTCGCGGACGGTCACCGAAACGTCCCCACCGGGTTCCGTAAACTTGATCGCGTTGTCCACGAGGTTGTCCAGCACAAGCCGCAGCAACTGGGCGTTGGCGCGGATTCGGGGGCGATCGGGCGGGCGCTGCGTCCGCCAGTTCAGCTTTCGGGCCTCGATCGCCTCGCGGAAGCGAGCATGCACATCCGCGAGGACGTCGTCCACCACCAGCGGCTCCGGCTCGAACTGCGCGGGCGACGAGGACTCCAGGCGCGACAGGTCGAGCAGGTCGGCGACCATCGCCTCCATCCGGCGCACGTGCCGCTCGATCACCTCCAGGAAGCCGCGTGCGGCGTTCGCGTCCGCCGCCCGGTCCATGCTCAGCAGCGTCTCAACCGCCGCATGGATCGCCGACAGGGGCGTCCGCAGCTCGTGAGAGGCGTTGGCGGCAAAGTCGGCCTTGACCTGGATCATCCGGGCCATGTGCGTCACGTCGGTGAGGACGAGCAGGCGGCCGTGCGTCGGCACTGCCGCACCCTCCGCCGCCTCCGAGGCGCGCAGCTCGCTCGGCAGCACGATGTCCGACGCCCTCGCCAGCAATGAGGTTGGCTGCGATCGGCTCGGCGAGTGAAGGCGTATCTCACGCACCTCATCGGGCGAAGGTGCCTGCGGCTCCGTTCCCGACCGCGTGGAGGCCGCCTTCCCGGCGAGCATTCGCTGAAGCTCGTGGTGCGGGATGCATTGCTCCGCCACCTGCCCCACGAGCGATTCCTGATCCGCGGCCAGCCCGAGGAGCGCGACGGCCGCCGGGTTGATCAGCGTGATTCGGCCGTTGGGCCCGACGACGATCACGCCTTCGTGAAGCTGGGCGAGGAGCGAGGCGAGCGCGCGGCGCTGGCGGTCGATCGTCACAAGCTGCGACGCCAGCCGATCGCGCATCTGGTTCAACGAGACGGCCAGGGTGGCCAGTTCGTCGCTTCCGATGATCGGGGCGCGTGCGCTCAGGTCGCCCCGGGAGAGGCTTCGCGCGGTCAGCGTCACGCGCCGAATCGGCGTACTCCAGAGCCTGGCAAGCACAAAGGCCAGGGCCGCCGCCGCCGCGAACGCCACGAAGCCGATCATGGCGATCAATCGCCGGATCGCCCCTTCCCGCTCGCCGATCGCACGAAGGGGCACGGCGGTCCGCACCACCCCGACGGGCGCTTGGGGCGTCCCCACGCGGACGGCGACATACGCCATCGGCCGGCCCAGGGTAGGCGACATGCGCGTGTCATGACCCCAACCCCGCGCCAAGGCCTGCTTCACCTCGGCCCGGTCCGCGTGAGACTCCATCACGCGGGGATCGGACATCGAGTCCGCCAGGACCACGCCGTCGGCAAGGATGAACGTATAGCGAGTTCCCTCGGCATCATTCGCCCCCAGCCGCTTGGCGAACCGGTCCAGCTCCTCGGCATGCTGACGATCGAGGCGAACGCCGATCGCTTCACGAACCGCGCTCGCCAGGATTCGCAGGTGGTCGACGCGGTCTTCCTCGTGGAAACGGGCGGCTTCCGACACGATGAGCCAGATGCAGCCCGCCAGCACCGCGGCAACGATCGCAACGTTGCCGAGGAAGAGCTTCCAAAAGAGCTTTCGCGTAAAGAACATGCGAGTGAGTTCGCCTCACCCGGGCGCCCGGTACGTATAGCCGACGCCTCGAACGGTCTGCACCCAAGTCGCCGCCTGGCCGAGCTTCTTGCGGAGGGAAGTGATGTGCACGTCGATCGTCCGGTCGGTCACCGCCGTACCGACCCCGAGAACCTGGTCAATGAGCTGGCTGCGACTCAAAACGCGGCCGTTGGCGGCCATCAACGCCCTCAGAATTCGGAACTCGGTCGCGGTGAGATTGACCGGCCGGCCGTCGACCAGCACCTCGTGACGCCCGCTGTCGAGCCGGATCGGTCCGATCGCCAACGCCTCCGGCTCGGGCCCCAGGCTCTCCGCGCGGCGAAAAATGGCCGCCACCCGGGCCAGCAGGAGCTTCATGGAGAACGGCTTGGTGACGTAGTCGTCGGCCCCGAGGGCAAACCCCACCAGGGCATCGGACTCCTCGGCCTTCGCCGTCACCATGATGACCGGAATGCGTGCCGAAGCCGCCTCGCGTTTGAGTTCGGCCAGCACCTCGTCGCCGGAAAGGCCGGGGAGCATCCGATCCAGGATGACCAGGTCCGGCGCGCTTCGCCGAACCTCCGCCAGGGCCGCCTTGCCGTCTTCCACGCAGATGCAGCCGTACCCCTCCCGCTCCAGGTTATAGCGCAGAAGCCCCGCGAGATCGGCCTCGTCTTCGACCACGAGTATCGTTCGATTAGCGGTCATGCATGCCAAGTCCCAGCTAGTTCTTAACGACCGCGTGTTAGGATACTGCGAACGCGGCGCTAAGGTAGGGCGAAAAGCGCTGGTACAGCTACTGCTGAATCCCATTCGGCAGCGTCCCTTCTCCCGCGCTCAGCCGCCGGAGAGGGCGGCAAGCAGAAAAAAGCCGCACTGCCCCAACAGAAACGTCGCCGACGCCACAAGGCCGGCCACCGCCGTCCCCCGGCGCAGGCGCGACCGCGTCATTCCCACGATGCCGAGGATAAGACCCGTGAGCCCGAACACCTCCGACACCACCACCGCCAGCAGGGCCGACAGCATGCTCCGGCGCGTCGCCGCGTCCTTCAGCACATACTCGTGCATTCGCTCCTGAAGTTGACGGGTCAGTTCCCGTTCGGACACCCGCGCTCCGGAAGGCATGGTCGTGGACACGGCGTCGAGCACTCGCCGGAACGTGGGAACCATCATGGCCGCCGCAACGACCATGATCACCCACGCCACAATGCCACAGACCAGGGCCAGATTGCCCAGGGAACCGCCGGTTGCGTCCGGCGCGAGCGGCACTCCGACGGCGTCGTACGCAGGTCGGGGTGCCGCGTATGTGCCGGGCGGCGGGGGCGGCGGGGAATTGGCGAACGTTCCCGGCGCCCTGGCCATCCCATTGACGCCGGGCTGGGAGGCGGTGCGCACCTCGCCGAACTGGAGGGTCGACTGGGCCGGTGCCCGCACGATGCGGCGGCAGTACGGGCAGGACACGGTCTGGTTGGCCCACTCGTCGTCCACCTCTATGGGTTGTTGGCACGCCGGGCATGCAAACTGGATCGCCATGTTTCCTACCGCCCCTCCGACACAGTGGCCGTGGTCCGCGCGGCCACGGAAGCCTGAGCCGCTCCGGTTATCCTAAACGGACGTCGCGGACAGGACAAGAAACGGGCATGGGGAGCTACTTCCGTCCGACGGCCTTGCGGAGGACCCCGGCGGCCGCCTTGGCATCCGCCTCCGTATCGAAAGCGAAGTAAACCACGCAGCGTCGCCCCACGGCCGCTGCGGACAGCCCGCGCAGGTTGATCCCGGCGGCGGCGAGCGCCTGGGTGATCCTCGCGCCGAGCCCCGGCCGATCGGGTGCCTCAAGCCGAAGCGAATGCAGCGAGGCGGTCTTGTGGAGGCCCGCCTGCTGCGCCGCACGGGTCTGCCGGGCGCCACGAAGCGGTGCCAGGAACACCACGCCGGTGCCGGGCTTCTCGGGGGCCCGGCGGGCGATCACAAACTCGAGGCTTGCGCCGGCGGCCGCCAGGGCATCCAGCTTCTCCGCGAGTCCGCCGACGCGATCAACGATCTCTCCCGCCCATACGTCCACCTTCGAGACTTGCGCAGCCATCATCGGTCTCCTTTGAAGTGCCGTGGGGACATCCCCCAGCGGAAAGCCGATCTATACCGCCGGTAGGAGACGCGGGCAAGTCCCGCGCCGCAACCGGACCCCAAGCGGGACGAGTCCCGACCGCAGGTCGCGGGGCCGGCTTCTTCGCAGATGCTCCCGTCAATCACGGGCAGGCGGGCGGACGGTCGAAGCCGTTGAAACAGCGCTGAAACTGCATGAAGTCGTCGAGGTCGATGTCGCCATCATCGTCGAAGTCGGCATCGACCGTGCAGTTCGCGCCTTTGGGCCGGTTGGGGCCGTTGAAACACAGTTGGAACGTGCTGAAGTCCGCAAGGTCGACGTCCGCGTCCCGGTCGAAGTCGCCCAGCGCCTGCACATCAAGCGTCACCGTGACGTACTGCGGGCTGTTCGCGGCGTTGGTGCTGGTCACGGAAATCGTGGCGGTGTGCAGCCCGAGCGGCAGGGCCGCCGCACTGAAGCTCACCGTGATCACGTCCTCCTCGCCTGTGGAGGATCCGAATGCCGGGTCGACCGAGCACCAGGGTGCGTCGTCGGCGACGAGGTAGTTGAGCGTGCTGCTGTTGGTGTTCTTCACGGTAAAGGTTTGCGGCGGCGGGTTGCGGCCCTGGAAGACCGAGAGCGCGATCTCGCTCGTGCTCAGTTCGATGGTCGGCTGGGGCATGGCGTACTCCGCGATGGACATCAGCAGGTCGCGAGAGCCCTGCACGACCCCGTTGGCATAGGCGGCGCCGACGAGGTCCTCCTTCATGAACCACGTGTTGCAGCCGGGAGACGTCCACTCGAGGTAATACGTTCGGCCGGGCGTCAGGGGCGCCTCGTTCGGCGCCCAGATGGCCGCGGCCCGCCCGTGGAAGTTGCGCGAAAGCCCGTAGCACTTCTTCGAGCGGCCGATTCGCTCACCTCCCACGCCGTCATAGAGCTGGAAGGTTATCGGGATCGACGGCGGATTGGGGTCGCCCGTGGTGTAGGCAATATCGCAGCCGGCCAGGCCGGTGCCGCTGGCGCGAAACGTCTGGCCGAACCGCTCGCTCCACGTGGCCAACTGGTAGAACGTCAGATCGAGCAGGGGCGTATGGTTCACGAGGGTGTCGGGCATCCCGCCGCTGCAATACGCGTATGCATCGAGGTCCTGGCGCGGGGCGTCGCCGTTGTACAGGTGGCCCCCGGCGTAGCCGTTGCCGGTGTCGCGCCGCACCACGATGGCGAAACTGTCGGATTGCGAGCCGGTCGCCCGCCAGAAACGCATGGCGTAGGTCTGCCCCGGCGTCAATTGGAACTCGTTGCTGCGATACGGCACCCAGAGCACGTGGATGATCGGGTCCATCGAGCCCGGCAGGAACTGGGAGCGAATGGCGGAGATTCGGCGCCACGTGGAAGGCGGTCCGTCGTTGGGGAGATACAGGGCGAAGTTCAGCGTCATCGAGTAGTGGTCGCCGGACTTGCCGGCCAGCTTTGTCGCCAGACGTGTCACGTACCGCCCTGTCGCCACGAACGTCTGGTAAAAGTCCGTGCCCCAGAGCCAGGGGTCGGCACCCCACGCGTTGTAATGCTCATTGTACATGACCGAGTAGTGGGCGGGGGTCCGGAGCTCGACGTTGTCCAGAACGACGGACCCCGACGGAAACTGCTTATCCGCATAGCTGAAGGCCGGGCAGCCGTCGAATCGCTGGGTAAACATCGCGTATGTGCCGGCGGGAAAGCCCGGCGGCTGCACGGCTCCCGAAATGGAATACCACCCCGGCGGGGCATGGAGCGTCACGCATCCCGCCCCGAAACCCGCCGCGTACTGCCCGACGAAGATGTTCTCCTCAATCCAGCCGTGACCGGTGACATTACGGCCGGTAACCCCGTCGGACGTCATGCGGCCGCGGACTTCGCTGGCTGCGAATGCATGCGCAGGAAAATGAACCAGTACGCCCACGCAGACTGCCAGCCCCGCTTCCCGCCTCATTGAGAATACCTCCGAAACCCCACATCGCATTATACGAGACTGCGGGGCGGCTGTAAACCCCTCGGCGTGGAGAACAACGCCGAGAAAACGAAAAAGTGGCAAAGTGACCAAAGGGCCCCGAATGCGTCGCTATGGGGGCGCTGCGCGGGCAAAGATCGCGCCGGGCAATTGCCGCACAAGCCCCTTGAGCTGAAGCGAGATCAGCGCCGACGACACGAGGCCCGCCGGCAGGTTCGCCGTCTCGCAGAGCTGCTCGAGCGAGCGCTCGTCCGTGCCCAGCGCTTCATACGTCCGCTGCTCCTGCGGCGTCAGGCGCGGCGGCACGGGATCGCCCCCGCCGACCGTCGTCGAGGGGACGTCGAGGAGCGTTTTCCCGACGTCGCCCAGCTCGTCGAAGACATCCTTCACGTTGCACACGAGCTTGGCGTGCTGCTCGCGGATCAGGGCG
>CAZTVU010000076.1:19257-19520 GCA_964617025.1 uncultured Planctomycetales bacterium
GTCCCGGCAGCGCGAAGACCTCGCGGTCGTACTCGGCCGCGTGCCGGGCCGTCGCCAGCGCACCGCTGCGATGCGCCGCCTCGATCACGAGCACGCCAAGCGTCATCCCGGCGATGATCCGGTTGCGCGGGACGAAGTTGTCGCGATCGGGCGAGGTCCGCATCGGCAGCTCGCTCACCAGCGCCCCGTGGCCGGCGACGATCCGATCCGCCAGGTCCGCGTGCTCCGGCGGATAGACGCCGGCGAGGCCGTTGCCCAGCACG
>CAZTVU010000077.1:0-6562 GCA_964617025.1 uncultured Planctomycetales bacterium
CTTTCCGTGCGGACTTGCGGGCCGTGGGGTTGAATGCTCGCCGGACGGCGGGATAATCGCGAGCCGACGGAGGTCACCACGATGTCGCGTATTTTCGGCGGTCTGACGGTGCGGTTCAGCGAGCGGGGCACGGGTGCCTTTCCGCGCAACCGGGCGTGGGCTTTCGGGGCGCCGGGTGCCCCGGCTCTGATGCTTGTCGGGTTCGTCTCGGCGATGTCGGCGGTGGTCAGTGCCGTCGCCGCCGCGCCGCCCCCTCGGCCGAACATCGTGTTCATGTTCAGCGACGACCACGCCGCGCAGGCGATCGGGGCGTACGGGTCGAGCTTCGCCCGGACGCCGCGCCTCGATCGGCTGGCGGGCGAGGGGATGCGATTCGAGCACTGCCTCTGCACGAACTCGATCTGCGGACCGAGCCGAGCGACCGTCCTGACCGGCAAGTACAGCCATGTGAACGGGTTCAAGGACAACCGCGCCCGGTTCGACGGTTCGCAGCAGACATTCCCGAAGCTGCTCCGGAAGGCGGGTTACCAGACGGCGGTCATCGGCAAGTGGCACCTCGTGACCGATCCGACGGGCTTCGACCACTGGGAGGTGCTGCCGGGGCAGGGCCAGTACTACAACCCCGAGTTCCTCACGGCCGCCGGCACGGTCAAGCACACGGGCTACGTGACGGACATCATCACCGACCGCGCGCTGGAGTGGCTCCGCAAGGGCCGCGATCCGAGCAAGCCCTTCCTGCTGATGTATCACCACAAGGCACCTCACCGGGGGTGGGAGCCCGACCCGCGCCACCTGAAGCTGTTTGACGGCGTGACGATCCCGGAGCCGCCGACGCTGTTCGACGACTACGCGAACCGGTGCTCCGGGGCGCGCGAGCAGGAGATGACGATCGACCGGCACATGCTGTTGTCGCAGGACCTCAAGGTGTTCCCGGCGCCCGACGACAACAGCCCGGAGGCCAGGAACCGCCGGGCGCTCCATCGCCGGATGAACGACGAGCAGCGCCGGGCGTGGGACGCGTACTACGGGCCGGTGACGGAGGAGTTCCGCAGAGCGAACCTGTCCGGGCGCGATCTCGTGCGGTGGAAGTACCAGCGGTACATGAAGGACTACCTGAGCTGCGTTGCCAGCGTCGACGAAAACATCGGGCGGTTGCTGGACTACCTGGAGGAGGCGGGGCTGGCGGCTAGTACGGTGGTGGTCTACAGCTCGGACCAGGGCTTTTTCCTCGGCGAGCACGGCTGGTACGACAAGCGATGGATGTACGAGGAGTCTCTGCGGATGCCGCTGATCGTGCGATGGCCGGGAAAGGTCAAGGCGGGTTCGGTCGATCGGCACCTTGTGTCGAACCTGGACTTCGCGGAGACGTTTCTGGATCTCGCCGGCGCGGCGATTCCGGCGGACATGCAGGGGCGGTCGCTGGTGCCGCTGTTGAAGGGCGAGCCGCCCGCCGACTGGCGAAAGTCGTTCTACTACCACTACTACGAGTATCCCGAGCCGCACCGGGTGCCGCCGCACTACGGCGTGCGGACGGAACGGCACAAGCTCATCTACTATCCGCTGACGAAGGAGTGGGAGCTGTTCGACCTGGTGAAGGACCCGGACGAGCTGCGCAGCGTTTATGCGGATCCGGCGTACGCGGAGACGGTCAGGGAGCTGAAGGCGGAGCTGAGGCGGCTCCGGGAGCACTACCGGGACACCGACGACGAGGCGCGAGCCGGTTCGGTCGCGAGGTAACAACCCGCGCGTCGGCCGGGTGGAGGTCGCCATGAATTGTTGCCTGCGAGCAATCGCGGTCGTGTCGTGTGTTTGCGGCTCGGCCTCGGCGGCCTCGCTGCCGGAGACGCCGCCGGGAAAGCACTTTCGGCTCTTGCCGGCGGACCACGCGAAGTGCGAGACGTTCAAGGCGGGCCGGCCGATCCTGTGCACGAGCTATTTCTACTGGTACGACGTCTACAGCGGGGCCCACATCCGCAATGGCGACGGCACGGATGCCCTGACGACCCACCCGCCCAAGGCGGCGATGAAGGACCTCAGCTTCAAGTCGCCCGACTGGCACTATTCGCAGCTCCGCGATGTCCGGCTGGCGGGCATCGACGTGATCCTGCCGGTCTACTGGGGCGTGCCGGGGCAGTACGACGGGTGGAGCTTTGCCGGGCTGCCGCCGCTGGTGGCGGCTCACGATCGGATGCTCGCCGATCGCGAGAAGAAGCCGTCGAGCCCCGCGCCGCCGAAGATCGGCCTGTTCTACGATACCTCGACGCTCCTGTGGAACGCGTTCGACGGTCCGCACAAGAGCCGGCACATCGACCTGACCACGCCGTTCGGCCGCGACTGGTTCTACGTGACGATTCGCGATTTCTTCAGCCTGATCCCGCCGGCGAAATGGGCGCGGATCGACGGCCGGCCGATCGTGTTCCTCTACGGGGCGGGCTTCGCGAAGGCCGTCGACGACAAGCTGTTCGACGACGCCCGGCGGCGGTTCCGCGCCGACTTCGGCACCGACCTGTTCCTCGTCCGCCACAACGACTGGCCCGGAAAGGCCGACGCCTGGTACACATGGGGCGGCGCGCTGGGGCTGACGCTGGGCGACGTCGTCGCGGGGCTCGGGCCCGGCTACGACCACAGCGCGGTCCCCGGGCGAAAGCCGCTGGTGGTCGATCGGGAGGGCGGGCGGTTTTACTCGCGCCAGTGGGAGAAGCTGCTGCGAATGCGGCCGGGCCGGCGGCCGTGGATCGTCCATGTCGAGACGTGGAACGAATGGCACGAAGGGACGGACGTTGCCCGCTCGGATGCGTGGGATGACCTGTACCTTCGAAAGACGGCCGAGTGTGCGGCCCTTTTCCACGCGGACAAGCGGATCGAGCCGAGCGGCCCGTTTGCCGGGGCCGCGGAGGTCCGCTGGATGCCGGATGCGCCCGCCGGGATCACGATCCTCCCGAGCCGCGGCGACGGCTGCTGGGAGCGAAGCGAGGCCGCGGGGGCGCCGGCGGTCGTCAGCACGACGTGCGATCCGCCGTCGCCCGGACGGTACCTCTACTTCGACGTGGACGACGGCTTCCTGTTCGACGAGGCCGACATAACGGTGGAACTGACGGTCACGTACCGTGACGACGGCGGGTGCGAGGGCTTCCTGGTCGAATACGACAACGCCGACCCGAAGCTCGGGGTCTTCGATGGCAGCTTCCGGCCGGCCGGCACGGTCGCCGTGGGAAAGACGGGCGAGTGGAAGACGGCCACGATGACGCTGCCCGACGTGCGGTTCGTCAACCGCTGCAATAACGGCGACGTCCGCCTGGGCGTTCACGGCGGCGAGAGGCGGCTGACGGTCCGCGAAATCTCCATCCGAAAACCGATCAGGGCCGCGAAGTGACGGCCTTCGGTTTCAGGTGGACGTCGAACCAGTCGGCGAAGATCGCCATGTCCTTCAGCCAGTCGGGCCACCCGTGGCCCTGGTCGGTTTTCACGACCAGCTTGGCCGGCACGTTCACCGCTTCGAGGGCGGCGCACATCACCTTGGCCTGCTGGATGGGGACGAGCTTGTCCTCGTCGCCGTGGAGGATCAGCGCGGGGGCATCGTCGGCGGACGCCTGGGCGGCCGGCGAGATGTCGCGCGCGATCTGGAGGCGCCGCTCGCGGTCCGTGATGAGGACGAAGCGGCGGGTCTTCGGGTCCAGTTCGGTGAAGTCGAACGGGGCGCGGAACGCACCGAGCTCCTCGTCCAGGGCCCGGAAGACATCGCGGCCGGTCTCGCCGTAATTCAGGAAGTCGGTGGGCGGGAAGAAGCAGGCGACAGCCTGGACGCGGCTGGACTCGCGATCGACCGGGTCCTTCGCCTTCGGGTCGCCGGGCCGGCCGGTCGTGCCGAGCATGAGCGACAGATGGCCGCCGGCCGAGCCGCCGGAGACCCCGAGCCGGTCGGGGTCGATCCCGTAGTCCCCGGCATGGTGCCGAATGAATCGAACGGCCCGCCGGACGTCGTCAATCGCCTCGGGGATGGCATACTTGGGCTGGCTGCCGTGGACGACGGCGAAGACGGTGTAGCCGCGTTCGAGGAAGGCCGTGAAGGCGTTTGCGTTGATCATCTCGTGCGCGGAGAACCACCCGCCGCTGACCATGAAGATGACGGCGGCGCCGTTGGCGCCCTGCCTCGGCTTGAAGACGTCGAGCGTAAGGGCCGTGCCATGCTTGCGGCCGTAGATGACGTCTTCGATGCGGTCGTGGGCCGGGGCCTCGGCGCCGCGGGTCGGGGCGGCCACGAAGACGAACAAGGCAAGCGGCAGCATGCGGATCGCGGAGCACGGGGAACGCATTCTGATCACCTCAAAGCAAAGGCTGGAGAGCGATCGGCGCTCTGGCCGGCACCATACGCAAGGCGCCGGCAGACACGATAAGCGACACCGACGATGCGGCCAAGCAAGGACGGCGAGTGGGCGGCACGGCGTGAAACGTCACAGGCGCCGGCGTATGCCGGCCGTCATGACGCCGATCGCGAAGATCCTGTCCGGTCTCCAGTCGAATGAGGATGCGAACAACGGAAAAGCGAAAAACCGGAAAAGCAAAAAAACACGCTCCGAGGGCCGTATTAGGAATACCCTTGTGGCGCGATAGCACTACACCATCAGACGTTTTCGTTTTCTCGCTTTCTCGTTCTTCCGTTTTCCAGCGTTGGCGTATGCAACGTTGGGGATAAGCGGCCTCCGACGGGCCGGTTCGC
This sequence comes from uncultured Planctomycetales bacterium, assembly GCA_964617025.1. Classification (GTDB taxonomy): domain Bacteria; phylum Planctomycetota; class Phycisphaerae; order UBA1845; family PWPN01; genus CAZMVY01. The sequence continues at coordinate 4,718 of CAZTVU010000077.1, forward strand.
GAAGCCGTGTTTTCAGCTTCCCGCACGCGTAACTCGGCACCCTGCCTGCCTATGCGCGGCCAGCGCACGGGTATTCGAGGCCCGAAGGCGGTTGCCTCACACGGTCTCGATGCCTGCCTTCGTCAAGAGCGCCCGCAGGACATCCGTATCCTTGCGGACGGCCTCGATGACCTTCTTTTCCTCGTCGCTGCCGGCCGGGACGCGCGGCATGTGCTCCACGTGAAGCGAGATCGGCCCGGCAAAACCGTTCGCCTTGAGGATGTCTAACGCCTTGTCCCATCGGACGTTACCATCGCCCAGCGGCACCATGCCCTGCTTCCATGCGTCCTTTTCCTTGCGCCAGGTGAAGTCCTTGACGGCGAGCATCGTGATCCGCGGGCCGAGGAGGTTCATGCCGATCTGCCAGCCCCCCAGGCCGCCCTCGCACGTTGCGTGGCACGGGTCGATGAACGAGCCGACCCACCGGGGATCCAGGTCGCGGATCAGTTCCCACTCGTCCCACAGGAGGGCGCCGACCTGCACGCCGGAGTGGTTGTGGAAACCGGCGTGCACGCCGTGCTCCTTGAGCAGCGGGACGAGGCCGCGGAGCTTCGCCTTGGCGTCGGCGAACGTCTGGGCGATCGCCCGGGGGTCGCGGTAGGGGTAATAGCCGAGCTTCAGGTAGCGGATGCCCAGCCGGCCGGCCGTGGCGATCGTGGCGGCGGCGTGCTTCTGGTCGGCGGCGGTGATCTCGGTGGTGATCATGGCGATGCGGATGCCCGCGGCCGCGAGCGTCTCGCGGGCCTTCGGCAGGTCGTCCTCGACCCGCTCGGGCAGCACGTGCCCGCCGCCGCGGACGGTCAGGTCGCCGACGCTTTTGTAGCCGAGCCCCGCCAGGACCTCCCCCAGTTGCGGCACGGTCCGCGGCTGGAAGCACTTGGAGAACAGGCAGACCTCGGACCGGCGACCGGCCGGCGTGTCGGCGCCGAGGGCAGGCGCTGCCAGCTGCGCCGTGGCCGCCCCGGCGGCCGCCGCCGACGCCAGAAACCGCCGGCGGCTGAAGGCACCCGCGGGACCGTCGAATGCGTCATGGTCCATACGGCTTTCCTTTCGCAGATCGGTGCGATTCAGTCTACCGGTGCGGCGGCAGGTTTCCAAGCCGCCCGGACCGCCTTGCGTCCGGGGGCGGCATGCGGTAAGGGATGCCGTCAGACCATGCGACCCGCGCACCGTATGAAGCAGGCAGCCCACTCCGAGTTCTCCGAGTGGGCGCACAGCTACGATCGTTCGCTCCTGAACCACTTCCTGTTCCGGCCGTCCTATTACGCGTTCATCGAGGAGATCGTCCGATGGCGCGGGCCGGAGGATGGACCGTTCGACCTGCTCGACATCGGCTGCGGGACGGGCACGCTGGCGGCGATGCTGATGGCGACGGCGCTGCCGGTGCGCGTGGTCGGGCTCGACTACGCCGAGTCGATGGCGCAGGTGGCCTCGCACAAGGCGCGGCAGGCGAAGGCGGAGGACCGCGCGCGGTTCGTCCGCGCGGACAGCGAGCACCTGCCGTTCGCGGGCGGGTCGTTCGATGTCGTCACGTGCAGCAATTCGTTTCACCACTATCCTGACCCGGCGGCGTGCGTGCGGCAGGTGCTGCGGCCGGGCGGGCGGCTGATGCTGATCGACGGCTTCCGCGACAACATCGTCGGCTGGGTGACGTACGACGTCATCATCGGCCGCGTGGAGCGCCCGGTGCACCACGCGACATGGTCGCAGATGCGAGGCTACTTCGAGGCCGCCGGGTTCCGCGAGGTCACGCAGCGGAAGATCAACATCTTCTTCCCGCTGCTGCTGACGATGGGGACGGCGTAG
>CAZTVU010000077.1:6580-19288 GCA_964617025.1 uncultured Planctomycetales bacterium
GTCCGTTGATCCGTTAGTCCGTTATTCCGGCAAGAAACCGCTCGGTTACTCGGTTGCTCGGGAAAGCGTTCTTCCGTTATTCCGTTAGCCCGGGCAAACCTTACTCGGTTGCTCGGGCTGCGCCCCAAAACCCTAAACCCCAAACCCTAGACCCTAAACCCGGACCCCCTCCCTTCATCGCTCCGTCGCTTCGTCGCGTCCTTCCCCTTTCCGCCGTCAGCTCAGGACGAACGCCTCGATGTCCAGGGCGCGGCAGGCGGCGGCCAACGCGGTCACGTGGTTGCCGATCACCGCGTGGATGTGGTTGGCGTAGTAGTGGTCGCGCAGCGTCTCGAGCGGGATGTCGAACGTCGCGAAGTTGTGCGGCCATTCGTAGGTGGTCTGCTTTGCAAGCCGCTCCTCGGTTGCGCGGGGGAGCTTCGCGAACGAGCCGGTGAACAGGTGCATCTGGAATCGGCCGCTCTTGCGGGTGATCCGGCCGAAGGTCACCTTGGGGGCCGGGGCCGCGTAGAACTGCACGCTGCCGCCGCCGGCGCGGAAATAGAAGTCCGACCCGGGGTAGAGCGTCACCTCCTTCCAGTTCTTGCGGAAGTCGTCGCTGCGCTTGGCGAACCACGGGGCGTGCTGGCCGCTGTTGCAGAGGTCGTAGACGCCCTCCTTCTCGAAGTAGTGGCGGAGGTCGGCGAAGAGGACCGGCGTCCCCGTGATCAGGTGCATGAGCTGCATCGTCAGGGCGCCGTTGCTGTCGCACTCGGTGGCGCAGATGAGCGGCTTCTTCTTCGGCTCCTCCCAGTCGGCGGTGTCGTTGAGCAGGGCCTCCTGGACGTCGGCGATGCAGAGGTCGGGCCACTCGGTCATGTCGAGCTGGCCGGTGAGGCCGCAGAAGTCGATGCCCTCCTCCTTGCAGAAGTCCTTCATGGCGAGGTACATCCGCACCTGCCGCGCCAGCGTGCCGTCGGGGCCGGGCGTGAGCTTCTTGTCGTCCCAGCGGATGGCGCCGCAGTACTTCTCGAGCCAGTCGAGGCCCGCCTGAACGCGGTCGCGGCTGATCTGCTTCGCCATCTGCCAGAGGTGGAGCTGCCCCCGGTGGTACACGTGCACGCCGAACTGCTCCATCCACTGCGACTGGTCGACGTGGCCGGTGTACATGCCCATCGACGGACCGTCGAAGTCGCCGTAGCGCATGCCGTGCAGCGCGAGGGCGGCGGCGTAGCCGCGGCGGCGATCGTCCGGGTCGTTCTGCTCGAGAAACTTCGCCACCTGCTGCTGGACCTTCCGGTCGGCGATGTCGCCGAGCGCCCGGCCGAAGGGCCGCCCGATCTCGGCCAGCGCCCCCGCCGAGGCAAAGAAGGCCACCCAGCCCGGATAGCCGGGGTTGATGTTGCCGATCTGGAGAATGGGCGTCCCCGGCGTCAGGAGGTTGGCCACCTGGGCGGAGAGGTCGGGGTAGGACCAGACGCAGAAGTTGAAGATGCAGGCGTCGATCCGCGCCCGCTCGAACTGGGCCGCCGCCTGGCGGGCCGTCGCGTAGTTCCAGACAATCGGCTTCGACTCGACGACCGCGTGTCCCTGCTTCTTCAACCAGACGGCGATCTGCGTCTGAAACCGCCGGCAATCCGGCTCCGTCTTTTCCGCGACTCGCTTGCGCCCGTCCGTAAAGGTGACAAGACCGACCTTCATCGCCTGACTCCTTCGAGTGAGTAACCTTCGCACGCCCGCTCGCCGCCGTCTGTCGGGCGGCGATGTCGGGCCCAGTGATAACGCGCCGGCGGGACGGCGTAAAGGGCGGCCGGCCGCGCGCGTGCGATTGGGCGGAGGTCTCGGGAGTCGTGCCGCCGTCAGTAGACGCGGATGCGGGCGTCCTTGACGATGATCTTCATGTTCCTGAACTCGTCGCCCGGGTGCACCTGGAAGCCGATCGCGCCGCGGCGGAACGTGGTGTCGTGGACATCGGCCATCTTTCGGCCGTTGAGCAGGACGACGATGTGGTCGCCGATCGCCGTGATCCGGCCGCGGTTCCAGCCGTCGCGGCGGACGATCGACGGGTCGGGGTTGGCGGCGAGGAACATCTTGCCGTCGCAGTAGAGCGAGCCGGTGTAGGCCTTGGCGGCGGGCATGTCGAGGATGTCGAGCTGGTAGCCCTTGCCGTCGGCCCAGCGGAACCAGATGCCGCTGTTGGCCGGCCAGACGACCCGAAAGGTCACATCCAGATCGAAGTCCGCGTACTCGTCCTCGGTGACGAGGTCGCCATGGCGGCTCTGCGCGTCGGGGGTGCCGACGATGCAGCCGTCCTCGACCTTCCAGACGGCGTGGCCGACCGGCCGCCAGCCCTCGAGCGTGGCGCCGTCGAAGAGCGGTCGCCACTGCGGCCCGCAGCCGGCCGTGACGATGAACAGGGCGAAAACGGAGGCGAGCAACACGGGTCGTGCGGTACGCATGATTTCACCTCGTGACGGCGGCGATTGTACCGATGCACGCGGGGCCGTCAAAACGGACGGCGGGATGTCGGCGTTGCCTTGGCACGACGCAACGGCCCGGACCGTGCGAAGTGGGAAAGCGAGAAAGTGGATCCAAGGGTTGAATCACGATGATGTCCGCATCGCGAACGCACGTCGCCTTGGTGAGCGGTGGTTTCCCGCTCTCTCGCTTTTTCGCTTTCTCGTTTTGATGGTCGTCTCAGTGCCGGCGGGTGAGGACCAGGTCCGCCACGGCGCGCAGCGGATCGGCCGCGTCGCCCATGTCGCGGATGAGCGGCATCGATGTGGCTCCGGGCGATTCGAGCGGTTTCCTCGATGCCGACGGCGCCGGGAAGCGTGGCCTTGCCGGCGACGCGGTCCTTGCCGGTCCGCTTGCCGGTCTCCGATACCGTGGCGGTCTCGTCGAGGAGGTCATCGACCGCCTGGAACGCAAGGCCCAGGTGGCGGCCGAACTCGCCGAGGCGGCGGACGCGGTCGGCCGACGCGCCGACGGCCAGTGCGCCGGCACGGCAACAGGCCCGCAGGAGCACGGCCGTCTTGAGCAGGTGGATGCGGCGGACCGACTCGAGACAGGCGGCATCCCCTCGCGTGTGAAGATCGAGCATCTGCCCGGCGGCCATGCCCTTGCGACCGATGTGGGCGGACAGTTCGCGGATGATCCGAACGGCAACGGCCGGACGGAGCGCGCGGTCCGCCAGCAACTCATACGCCAGCAGGACCAGGGCGTCGGCACTGAGCAGCGCGGTCGCCTCGCCGTAGACCCGGTGGACCGTGGGCTTGCCGCGGCGGAGGTCGTCGTCGTCCATGCAGGGCAGGTCGTCGAGGACGAGGCTGTGCGCGTGGATCAGTTCGAAGGCCGCCGCAACGCGCGTCACGGCGGGCGAATCGGCAAACGCCGGGCGGCCGGAGGCCGCCTGTGCGGCGGCGAAGACGAGCACGGGGCGCATCCGCTTGCCGCCGTTGAAGCATGCGTAGTGCATCGCCTCACGCAGCCGGGGCGGGATCCGCTCGTGCCGCGCGCCGAGCGCGTCGGCAAGGAAGGAATCCGTAAGCCCCACAACGCGCGCCATCCAGTCGCCCAGATTGAACGGGGGGCGTCCCGGCGGCGTCCAGACGCGAGGAGCTGCCGAAGTTGCATCCTTTACCGCCGTTCGCATGACACGACGCCCTCTTTCGGCCACGGACATGGTCCATCATAGACCGCCAATCATCAGCGGGCCAGACGCGCCGCGGAAAGGCGGCTTACCCGGCTGCGCGAGGCGTCAACGCGTCTCCCGACCGCTCCCCAAAAACCGTTCACGGGTCTGACATTTCGTAGGCCCCGCTGAAATGCCACGGGGGCCGACTTCGCATTGCCGCCGCGTTGGAGGGAGGCGCGCGGGCAATCAAGGTCGGGTCCCGACCGCCTACCGCGAACCGAAAACCCCGCTTGCAGGCCAGTTTACCTCCGGCAGGCCCTCCAGGGGCTGATGGAGAGCCGGGTCGTGACGCCGTGCGAATCGCGGCGACCAGTATCGGGGCCGGGTCATCAATTCGGCGGCGGCCCGCGCCGTGAGCGCCGCCTTGAGCCACCGGGGGGTCATCGCACGTCCGTCCCAGTAGTGCGTGCCGCGGCGACGGATGAGCGTGCCGATCCCCTCGTAGCAGCGGCCGGCCGTCAGGATGCCCCACCGTGCCCAGCCGGGCAGATAGCTCATGCCCTCGTCGGCGCTGCGATAGTAACGTTCGGCGAGTTCGAGGGACCGCAGGATGGATTCGTACACGCGGGCGCGCGCGGGCGACGACCCCGGCCCGACGGCGGCCGCGATCTCCTGCTCGGAGACCCATTCGGCGGGGAGGTAGACGCGGTCGTTGCGGAAGTCGTCCACGACGTCGCGGCTGATGTTCGTGAGCTGCATCGCGATCCCGAGGTCGATCGCGCAGGCACGGGCCTCCGGGTCGGTCACATCGACGATCGAGCAGACCATCAAGCCGACCGTGGACGCGACGCGGTAGGCGTAGCGGAGCAGCTCCTGCTCGCTCCGGAGGCGTACGCGGCCGATGTCCGACTCGACGCCCGTCAGCAGCTCGAAGGCGCAGGCAAGCGGGACGCACCGGCGTCGGACGAGGTCGAGGAATTCGGCGACGGCGCGGATGTCGCTCCGGCCGGCGTGGAGGTCGCGTCGAAGACGGTCGAGGCCGCCGCGGGCCGCCGTCGGATGGTCGGATTCGTCGGCGATGTTGTCGGCGAGGCGGCAGAACGCATAGAGGACGGCGAAGTCGCGGCGGTACCGGCGCGGCATGAGCCGGTTGGCCCAGGAGAAGGTCTTTGCATGGCGGGCCATGACGACGTCGGCCCGCTCGTTGAGCGACTGGACGACGGCCGAGCCGGCGACGTCGCCGTCGGCCGGGGCGTCGGCCTGTGCGGGGGCTTCGTCGCGGATCGGGGGCGTGCGGCTCATCCGGCGGCCGTCGGATCGGGGATGACGCGTTCGAGCACCTTCGCCGAGCAGAGGACGCCGGGGACGCCGGCGCCGGGGTGCGTGCCCGCGCCGACCAGGAAGAGGTTGGCCACGTCCTCCGACCGGTTGTGGAAGCGGAACCAGGCGGACTGCGTCAGCAGCGGCTGGATCGAGAAGCCGGTGCCGTATTCCGTGTGCAGGCGGTCGCGGAAGTGCGTGGGCGTCACGAAGAAGTCCTCGACGAGGTTCTTCCGGAGGTCGGGGCAGACGGTGCGGTCGAGGTAGTCGATGATGTTGCGGGCATAGCGGGGACCGGCCTCGGCCCAGTCGATGTCGCCCTGGAGGTTCGGGACGGGGGCGAGGACGTAGAACGTCTCGCAGCCCGGGGGCGCCATCGAGGGGTCGGTGCGGGTGGGCGCGTGGAGATAGAGGCTGAAGTCGTCGGTGAGCCGGTGCTGGTTGAAGATGTCGTCGAGGAGCCCCCGGTATCGCTCGCCCAGCAGGATCGTGTGATGGGCGAGGTCGGGGTACTGTCGTTTCGCGCCGAAGTACAGAACGAAGAGGCCCATCGAATACTTCATGCGGTCGACGCGTCGGTCCGTCCACTTCCGCCGGTGCTCGGGGGCGACCATGCGCTTGTAAAGGAACGGGGCATCCGTGTTCGCCACGACAATGTCGGCGGGGAGCGTCTCGCCGCCGCGGAGGCGCACGCCGTGGGCCGTTCGGTCCCGAACGAGGATCTCCTCGACCGTTTCGCCGAGGCGGACCTGCACGCCCTCCTCGTCGAGGAGCCGGCCGAGCCCCTGCACGAGGGCGCCCGTGCCGCCCATTGCGAAGTGCACGCCCCACTCGCGCTCGAGGTAGTAGATGAGCGAGTAGATGTTGGTCGTTGTAAACGGGTTGCCGCCGACCAGCAGCGGCTGAAAGCTGAAGACGCGGCGGAGCTTGTCGTTCCGGATGTAGCCCGACGTGTGGGACCACACGGTCAGGTGGCTCGAGAGCGCGACGAGGTACGGCACCACCTTCAGCATCGAGCCGAGCGTGAGGAAAGGCTTGTCGCCGAGCTTTTGGAAGCCGATATCGAAGATGCGCTGCGTCTTCTTCAGCAGCCGGAGGTAGCCGTCGACGTCGGCCGGCTCGAACTTGCGAATCTCGTCAAGCGTCTGCTCCAGCGTGCCGCCGTAGTCGAAGTATGTGCCGTCGTGGAAGCGAATCCGATACCAGGGGTGGATCGGCCGGATGTCGACGTAGTCGCGGATCGACTTGTGAAAGAGGGAGAAGAGCTCCTCGAGGAGGAACGGGGCCGTGATGACCGTCGGCCCGGCGTCGAAGACGAAGCCGTTGCGGCGGTACGTGTAGCCCCGTCCGCCGAGCTGGTCCTGGCTGTCGAGGAGCGTGACATCATACCCGCGGGCGCGGAGGCGAAGCGCGGCGGCCATCCCGCCGAACCCGGCGCCGACCACGATGGCCTTGCCGGCGGCTCTGGCGTGCGGGGGCATGGGGTTCTCCGTTCTCGGGGTTGCGGCTCGGCCGGCCTCGGACCCGTGTGGGCATGGTAGGCGCGCGGCTCGCCGGCGGCAAGGGAGACCCCGGCGGCGGCGTGGGGCGTCGTCGCGTCGGGCACCGCAAGGTCCTATGATGGGGCTGCCTTCCACGGGAGGGTCGGCGGCCGGGGGCGGCAGGCGATGCGGGACTGCGATGCATTGTTCGTGGGCACGGGGCACAACGCCCTGGTCTGCGCGGGCTATCTCGCCAGGGCGGGCTATCGCGTCCTGCTGCTCGAGCGGCGTCCCGTGGCCGGCGGGGCGGTCGTGACCGAGGAGGTGGTGCCGGGCTACCGGTTCGACCTCGGCGGCTCGGCGCATATCCTGATCCACCACACCCCGATCGTGCGCGACCTGGAACTTGAGCGTTACGGCCTCGAATACATCGACGTGGACCCGATGTTTTTCGCCCCCTTCCCGGACGGCACGCAACTGATGATGTGGAAGGACGTCGAGGCGACCTGCGACGGCATCGCGCGGATTTCGCCCGGGGATGCCGCCGCCTACCGCCAGTTCGTGGAGACGTGGCGGCCGATCGCCAGGGCCATGGTGGAGACATTCCTGCACGCCCCCACGCCGTTGAACCTCGCGCGGTATCTGGTGTACGGGGCGAAGATGGGTCGTTACTGGCGGGAGCGCGTGACGGACCTCACCCGCGGCTACGGCCAGGTACTGCGGCAGACGTTCACCAGCCCGAAGGTGCAGGCGATGATCGCGTGGATGGCGGCCCAGTCGGGGCCGCCGCCCGCGGAGCCGCTCTCGGCCCCTTTTGCGCTATGGCACCCGATGTACCACGTGAGCGGCGTGCGGCGGCCGCGGGGCGGGTCCGGCATGCTGACGCAGGCGCTGGCCCGCATGATCGCCGCGCACGGCGGCGCGATTCGCACGAACGAGCCGGTTCGACGGATCCTGGTGGATCGCGGCCGGGCGGTCGGCGTCGAGACCGCCGGCGGCGAACGGATCACCGCTCGGGCCGTCGTGTCCGGCACGCACCTCCTCACCACGCTGCGCCTTCTGGAGGGGGTGCCGCTGTCGAGCCGGGCGGCGTTCCTGCTGAACCGCGCGCGGGTCGGCAACGGATTCGGCATGATGGTGCGCTTCGCGATGCGTGAGCTGCCCGACTACACCGCCCTTCCGTCGCCGGCCGGCGGCGCCGGGCCGCAGCACCGGGCGCTGCAGTTCATCTGCCCGGACCTCGCATACCTGGATCGGGCGTACGCCGACTACCTGAAGGCCGAGCCGTCGCGCGATCCGGCGCTCATCGCGATGACATTCTCGGCGGTGGATCCCACGCTGGCGCCGGCGGGCCGGCACGTGCTGTTCCTGTGGGGGCAGTACTACCCGTACGATCTCGCCTCGGGAGAGTCGTGGGATGCCGTCGGCGACCGCGAGGCGGACCGGATGCTGGCGAAGCTGGCCGAGTACGCCCCGAACGTCGCGGGGGCGGTGATCGACCGGCTGGTGGAGACGCCGCTGTACCTGGAGCGGGAGCTGGGCCTGCTCCGCGGGAACGTCATGCACCTGGAGATGTCGATCGACCAGATGTTCCTGTTTCGCCCGGCACTCGGCTTCAGCCGCTACCGCGGGCCCGTGCGCGGGCTCTACCTGACGGGCGCGAGCACGCACCCGGGTGGCGGGATCATGGGCGCGGCGGGCCGGAACGCCGCGGCGGTGTTGTTGCGCGAGTTGCCGCGGAGGTAGCGCCGGGGCTCCGGCGACGGATGGACCGATGACCTACTTCGGCTTTCTCCTTCGGTTTGTCGGCGTTCCGATCCTGGCGCTGGCCCTGCTGAACGCGTGGGACCGGCGGCGCGGGCGGCGGCTGCCGGCCTCGCTGGGCACGGTCGCGCCGTGGGTCGCGATCGGCGCGCATTGCCTCATCGCCGTCGTGTACACGACGCCGTGGGACAACTACCTCGTCGCCACGCAAGTGTGGTGGTACGACCCGCGGCTGGTGTGCGGGGTCGTGCTCGGCTGGGTGCCGCTGGAGGAATACACCTTCTTCGTCGTGCAGACGGTGCTGACCGGCCTGCTGCTGCTGGCCGTCGCGCGGCGGCTGCCGTGTCCACCGCGGCCGGCGTACCGCAGTGCGGCGATCCGCGTGACGGCCGTGCTTGGGTTCGGCGTCGTGTGGGCCGCGTCGGTCGCGGTGCTGGCGGCCGGCTGGCGGCCGGGGACGTACGGCGCCCTGACGTTCGGCTGGCTGCTGATCCCGATCATGATCCAGCTCGGGTTCGGGGCCGACATCCTCTGGCGATACCGTGAGATCGTCGGCGCGACGATCGCGATCGCGTCGCTGTACCTCGGCGTTGCGGACGGCCTCGCGATCCACAGCGGGACGTGGGTCATCAGCCCTGAGCAGACCGTCGGGCTACTGCTGTTCGGCGTGCTGCCGCTCGAGGAGTTCCTCTTCTTCGTGCAGACCAACGTGCTGGTGGTGTTCGGCGTGACGCTGCTGCTCGCGGCCGAGAGCCACGAACGCCTCCGGGCGATTCTCACGCGAGTGTCTCGACGCGGGCGTCGCGCCGGTAGCCGCTGACTCGCTGCGGGTCGAACCGGCCCGGCTCGATGCTGACGACCTTCGCGGCCGCGACGGCGACGGCGTGTCGCATCGCGTCGTGGACGCTGCCCGAGCCGAGCCGGCCCGCGATGTAGCCGGCCAGCAGACAGTCGCCGCACCCGACGGTGTTGCGGACCTGCTCGGGCGCAACGCGGACGTGCCCGCGGACCGCCTCGCCGCCGGTGAGGCATACGGCCCCTTCCTCGCCCCGGCTGACCAGGACGGTGGCGACCGTTCGCGCCACGGCGCGGGCGGCGGCCAGCAGTTCGGGCTCCGACGCGATCGCCACGCCGGTGAGCTCCGCGAGCTCGGCGACATTCGGCTTGATCAGCCAGAGCGGCAGCCGCGCGGCGGCGCGGAGCGGCGGGCCGGACGTGTCGACGGCGACGCGGGCCCCCGCCGACATGCAGACGCGAAGCAGGTCCTCGAACCGTCGGGCATCGAGCCCCTCCGGCGTGGAGCCCGAAAAGACGACAATCCGGTCCTTCGCGCAGAGCCGGGTGAGCAGTCGGCCAAGGCGGTCGATGTCGCCGGCGCCGACGCGAAAGCCGGCGTCGCGGATGTGCGTCGCGACGCGCGCGGCGGGATCGACGATCGTGATGTTCTCGCGCGTAATCCCATCCACGGGTATGAACTCCGAGCCGACGCCGTCGGCCCGGAGCGAGTCGCGGAAGAGCGCCAGCTCCTGCCGCCCGATGAAGCCGGCGGCGATGCCCGGCACGCCGAGGATCGCCAGCGCCCGGGAGACGTTCACGGACTTGCCCGCCGGTGTCCGCGCGATCAGTCGCCCGCGCTGGTGTTCGCCGACGGCGAAGCGCGGCACCTCGACGATGCGGTCGATGGCGGGGTTCAACGAGACCGTGATCACCGGGGGCGACGACATTGTCGCTATTCGCGCGGGGACCGGCCGCCGCGTCAAGGATAGCCGCGACGGTTACCTCAAGAGGTTGGCGAGGTAGTCGCCAACGTAGCAGCCGCTGTAGCTGGAGACCACCGTCATCGCAAAGACCGCGAGCACAAGAAGGACGACACGGCGGACATGGCGTCTGGGCAGGCGCGCATACGCTATGATCGACAGACCAATCCACCACACGTAATACAGGACGCTGGTCAGAATCGCGGGGGTATCGTTCCAGAGCACCGTAAACGGCCAAACGCTGCTCGCCCTGTGGAACGGCAGGATGTACGGCGGTCTGTCGAGCCCCTCCAGAAGCAGCGGGTAGCTCGTGTAGCACGTCACCGCCAGCCAGAAGCGAAACGGGTACCCGACCCGCAACACCGGCAGAGACAGCCCGAATACAAACGTCTGCAACAGCACGTGCGACACCACCCCGACCAGCCAGGTGTCCGGGCGGCCCCCACCGGAAACGTACGTTACGACAAGCGACCCGATCACCATGCACACGGCGAGGAACGAAAGCGGGGCAACAAGCCGCGGGCGCGACGGCAACTGCCGCGCGAACAGCCAGGGAACAAACGCCGCCTGGCCGGCCGTCGCGAAGAACCCCAGCGGCTTGAGGCGCCAGGGCCACTGCTCCCAATACGTACCCCGACGCCCAGCCTCGACATCGCGCATACGGCGAACGGCGCCCCAGTCGACGGTCGCGCCGCATTCCGGGCAGCGATCTCCGGTCAGCCCCGTCAGGTTGTAGTCGCACTCCAGGCAGCGAAGGCCGGAGTCATGCACCGGATCGGCCCGCTGGGTCCCGGGGTCGCGCAGATCGGACGCCATCTGCGACTCGGCACGTGCGGTCTCGGCCGGGAAACCCGGCGAAGGGCCCGACGAACCGTTTCGGTTGCTGTCCGGTGTCGCTCCGCTTCCGGCCGCCGACATGGCGCAGTATCCTATCCGTGCTTTGCCCCGGGTGACAACGCGGGCGGCGAGGGTACATCGATGACGCGTGACGAGGCATGGGCGCTCCTGAACGAGTACACGAAGTCCGAATCCCTGCTCAAGCATGCGCTGGCCGTCGAGGCGGCGATGGGGTTCTACGCGCAGCGGCTGGGCGAGGACGCGGAAGCGTGGCGGATCACGGGTCTTCTGCACGACCTCGACTATGAACGATGGCCGCAGGGCCCGGAGCACACCCGGGAAGGCGCGCGGATCCTCCGCGAACGCGGCGTGGACGAGGAGATCGTCGGGGCGATGCTGTCGCACGCGGAGTGGAACCGGGACGACTACCCGCTCGACCGGCCCATCCGCAAGGCCTTGGCGGCCGTGGACGAGTTGTGCGGGTTCATCACGGCGGTGGCCTATGTGCGTCCGGAGAAGCTGGCGGGCATGACGCCCAAGAGTGTGCGGAAGAAGATGAAGCAGACGTCCTTTGCGGCGGCGGTAAGCCGGGACGACATCGAGAAGGGTGCGGAGCTTCTGGGCATCGGCCTGGATGAGCACATCGCGAACGTGATCGCGGCGATGCAGGGCATCGCGTCACGCCTGGGGTTCGGATGAGGACGCGAGGCGCTCCGCCCGCCGCATCGGCGGCGCTGCGTGCGGGGCGCGGAACCGGGCGACGGGGCCCGCGTTTCGGCCCCGAAGAATCATCCCGACATCTTTTCCGCGACGAAGTCCCAGTTGACGACGTCCCAGAAGCCCTGGACGAAGCGCGGGCGCTCGTTGCGGTAGTCGATGTAATAGGCGTGTTCCCAGACGTCGATGGTCAGCAGAGGCTCCTTTCCCTGCCGCAGCGGGTTGTCGGCGTTGCCCAGCGCGAGGATCTCGAGCTTGCCCTGCTTGTCCGCCGCGAGCCAGGCCCAGCCGGACCCGAAGAGCGTCGTCGCCGCCTTCGACATGGCGTCCTTGAAGACGTCGAATGAGCCGAACGAGCGGTCGATCGCGGCGGCCAGCGCGCCGGTGGGCCTGCCGCCTCCGCCGGGCTTCATGCACTGCCAGAAAAAGGTGTGGTTCCACGCCTGCGCGGCGTTGTTGAACACCGGCCCGGTCGCCTGAATCACCAGGTCGCGAAGGGGCACATTGGCCTCCGGCTTGCCCTCGACGAGGCCGTTGAGGTTCTTGAAGTAGGCGGCGTGGTGCTTGCCGTAGTGAAACGACATCTGCTCCTCGGACAGGAACGGCTGGAGCGCGGTCAGTGCGTAAGGCAGTTCGGGCTGCTGAAAACTCATGGTGTGCCTCCTCTTGGCGAATGCGGGCGACGGAATTGTCGCGCCGACGGTTGCGGCCGAGATGATAGCGTCCGGCAGCGCGAAGTCAATCGTGGCGTTGCGGTATGCGGCGGCGGGCGATAGACTATCGGCGTCCGTCGGGGGTCTGCTGATCCGGCCGGCTCGCCGTCGAGCCGCGCTCCCGGCGGTCGAGGAGGTTGGTTCCATGTCGCATCTCAGCCGTCGTCGTTTTCTGGAAAAGTCGCTGGCCGCGGCCGGCGGAGCGGTGTTGGTCGGCGGGGGCGTCGCGCGGTCGAAGGCCGAGACCCGTTCGCCGATGCCGTCCGGCCGGGTGATCGGGGCGAACGACACGATCCGGGTGGGGCTGGCCGGCCTGAACGGCCGGGGCGGGTCCCATCTGAACGCGTTCGCCGGCATGAAAAACGTGCAGGTCGTTTGTCTGATCGATCCGGACTCGCGGCTGTTCGCGTCGCGGATCAAGGCGGTCGAGGAGAAGGGCAAGAACACGCCCGTCGCCGTGCAGGACATCCGTCGGGCGCTGGATGACAAGAGCATCGACGTGA
>CAZTVU010000078.1:0-8760 GCA_964617025.1 uncultured Planctomycetales bacterium
GCGCTTGACCACCATTTGCCTGCCGGTCTCCCGCCGAAGCTGTTCGAGCAGATCGACCCGCCGCGCGGCGATGCCGACGACGTATCCGTTTTCGGCGAGCACCTTGGCCAGCGCCCGGCCGATGCCTGATGAGGCCCCGATCACGATCGCCCGCCCGGTTTCCAGTCCACCCATGCCGCACCTCGCCTTGCGCATCCGGCCGCGCGACCGGCTCCGCGCGAGCCGACAGGCTATGCTCCGCGCTCCATCTCCGCAACGGTGCCGGCCGCGCGCATTGAGCGGACGGTGAAGGGCAGTACAATAACCCCGCAGCAGGGGTCGTCTGCGTGAGCCGGTTGGCGTCGGCGACCATGGCCCCAGGACGCATCCGTAGCGCGACTCTCGCGGCGAGGCGTCGTACGTTTTGTGCGAAGGAACGCGGCGGAAGGCGCAGGCCGCTCGAGCGACCGGCGGATCACTGCCAGCCGGTCCGGTCCCGCACCCGCGGAGGTCGCCGAACGTTGCCGTGCCGCGATGCGCGGCCCGACTTCGCTTACGGTGTTTCGGCCTCGGCGCCGGACTTGGTTCTGTCGGGAGGCTTCTTCATGAGCGCCTGGAAGTCGTCGATGCGTTGGTCGTTCCTCGCGGTTGTCGCGGCTTTGGCCGGCTGCGCGACGCTGCCGCCCGCCGCGTCGCAACCCGCCGCCACGCGGGCGGCGCAGGACGATCGGAAGGCGAAGCGCTACACGTATACGCCGCGCCCGTATCCCGTGGACGAGCGAGGCTTTTCGCCCGTCGACAAGGCCCTCGCCAAGGCCTTTGCCCGGGAAGAAATGATTCCAAACGACGCCGACGGTTCGCTGAATCCCTACGTCATGAAGGTCGTCTCGGCGTATCCCCTGGACGGGTCTTATCCGTATCACTGCTCGTGGACTCCGCGCGAATACGACATCTACAACGGCGTGACGCAGGACATCTGGTACAAGGGCATGGTCATCGCGAAGGCCTACCCCGACGGCTCGCGATGCAGTTATTGCTGCGGCCTCACGTTCGAGGTCTTCGTCCGGGCGATGAAGCTCCGCAACGTTCAGAACGGCCTCGACCCCGACGACTTCAACGGCATGACCGCGCACGACCTCTTCAACATGCTCCAGATCTGGTACATCGAGGGCCCCGGAGACTGCGAGCAGCGGGCGATCGTTTCCTACGGCCTCGGCCGCGCGATCACCGACTTCGAGCAGGCGCGCCCCGGCGACTTCCTCAGCTACAGCACCGTTCCCCCCGGCGGCCACTCGGTCATCTTCATCGACTGGATCCGCGACGACCAGGGAAGAATCATCGGCCTGAAGTACTTCTCCTCGAACCTCTCCGGCACCCGGGGCGTCGGCTACGGCCAGGGCCGCTTCGCCGACGCCAACAACGGAAAGGGCCTCCTCCGCACGAGCGTCCGCATCGGCCGCGTCGGCGGCATCAAGGACTACAAGCCGTTCGACCGCCTCAAGATTCCCTGCCGCAACGCGTACGCCCCGACGCAGCCGGAGAGCATCCGCTACATCCCCGCTCCGCAGTTGGCCGGGAACTGAGCGGAGATTCGCGAACCGTTGTCGCGACGGCGATTGTGCGGGCCGTGCCCCGTGCCCGTGGGGCTTCGGGCGCGGCCTATCGCGTGATGGTCCACGCCGATCCCAGCTCGCGGAGGGCCGTTGCCAATTGGTTGCCGTCGTTCGTCGTCAGCGTGAACACCGCGGGCCGATGGCCCTCCTCGAAGATCTGAACGAGCGTCCGGTCGCCGCGAGGCCGGATCTCGACGCGGCAGTGCTCGTGCAGCGGATAATCGCGGTACGCCGCGTACTTGCGGAACACCAGCCGCCGGTTTGTGAGGACGGCCCCGGCCACGCCCGTTTCGGTGATCGAGAAATCGGCATCGCGGAAGAATCCCACGAACCGCTCACCCGGCAGCGCCTCGAACCATTGCGAGATGCGGTGGCGGACGTCGGCGTGCAGGCTGTGCCACGTGTCGTGGCGCATGTCCCGCTGCTCGACCAGCCGGTGATACTCCGGAGTGTCGCGCCCGCCCACGCTTCGGAAGAACTCGACTGCAATGGACAGCGACGCGATCGTCAGCCGGCACAGGCCGCCGCCCTCCGGACCGCTGACGTGCGCGCGAACCTCATCCGCCGCGTGGCACTGCTTGCACACGAAGATGGGAAACGGCAGCGAGAACGGCGGGTTGGTGTGCCGAGACGGCGGCAGCGATGCCAGAAACGCCCGGGCCGATCCATGCCGCATCGCATCCAGCGTACCGACGGGCGTGTTCTGAAACTCGCGCCACCGCGCCGTTTCGTGCCCGCACAGACGCTCCGGCCAGCAGATCAGATGGACCTGGAGGTGCTGCCTCGTCCCGCACCCCACGCACCGGTGCGGAAAGGCGTTTCGCAAGTTCTCGTTGGCCAGCGCCGCCACTGGAAACTCGAAGACCGCCCCCTCGTCCTCGATGCCTGCCAGCCGAACCACTGTCCCGGCGGCCATCCACGAGGTGGGCGGGGGACCGGTCGGCCGCGGCGCCGCATCGGCGGGTCGGGCCGGGGTGTCGGCAGAAACCGCCGGGTGTTCGCCCGTCCGGTGAAACAGCCCCGTAGAGCCGAGGACGGAGTCCGACACGGGGTCTTCCTCGGCGATCCACGACACTACGGTGTCATCGTCCAACTGGGGATTCTCGCCCACGACAAAGGATGCGCGGCACACCTTGCACCGGGCGGTATGCCCGACAAGCGAGGCGCTCACGCGGTACTTCTGCGAACAGAACGGGCAGCGGACGATAGCCTGTTCCGCCATGAGCATCCTCCCGGGGACGCCGTAACGAAATGAAGGGCGCCCCCATCGCGCGGCGGCGTGCGGACCGGCGACGATCCGGCGGCCAGACGGATCCGGCCACTGACATGCTTCGTATTCGGACTCTCGCCGTCGGACGCTGCTTACTCCATTTTATCCCCGTGGCCGTGTGTGTTCCAAGCACAATCGCAATGGGTCGATAACGTGGTGGCCGGCGGCGGGTGAGGCCTGTGTCCCCCGAATCGGTGCGGTTAGAATGCACAAATGTCATTGAATTCGGGCTCAGCGGTGATGAGATGCCAGCGCGGGGTGATCAGCATCGTCTCCGCCGTTCTGGCGTGTCCGGCGGGGCTGCCCGCCCAGTGGACCGATGTCGCGCCCGGCATCGGCTTTCGCCACATCGAGTTGCCGGGGCCGGTGCAGGTCTATATCGCTCGCGGAGACCGCAGCCGTCGGACGTGGACGATCGACTCCATGACCGGCATGGGGACGATTCGGGGCGGCGTGGAGACCGTTCCGGATATGGCGCAGCGCTACGATGACTCCGTGACCTGGGACGGGTGCCGTTACGAGGTGAAGGTCGCCATCAACGGCGACTATTACAACATGACGACCGGCTACGCCGCGGGCGGGCAGGTGATCGGCGGGTGGTACGTGAAGCGCTACGTCGACGACGGAGGCATGAGCGCCTTCTTCTGGACCTCGGACCGCGGTTGCGGCATCGGCGGCGACGTCCGCAACGGTCCCAGGCTTCAGCGCGTCGTTTTTGCCGACGGCGCCCAGATGAACATCCACACGCTCAACAACCGTCGGGGCAACGGCGTACTGGCCCTCTACACTTCGCACTGGGACCGTACGACCGGCACTGCCACCGACGGCGTCGAGGTCCTCGTGCGAATGGATGAGCCGGTGGCCGTCAATCCGAAAGCCCCGGGAAACCGCGGCGTCGTCGTCAAGGTCGTGCGCGACACCGGTTCGACGCCGATCCCGTTCGACTGCGTCGTCTTCTCGGCCGACGGCGCGGCCGCGCGGCGGCTGCTCCAGCATGCCAAAGTGGGGGAGGCGCTATATCTTGACCTGCGGCTTGAGGACGTCGGCGTCGAACGCATCGGGCTGCGGCCCGCGAACTGGCGAGGCGTCTGGGGCAGCCTCGGCGACACACAGAACCTGCTTCTCGACGGGCGAATATCGAGGCACTGGGAGGCCAAGGCGGCGCGCCTGGCGGCTGAGGGAAAGAAGCATGGTTCAGTCATCCGAGACCCGCGTACGGCGATCGCCTTCAACAAGGATTATGTCTTCTTCGTCGTTGTGGACGGTCGCTCGCCGGAGAGTATCGGCATGACGTTTACCGAGGTGGCCGAGTTCTGCCGGAACGAACTCAAGGCCGATCATGCCGTTATGCAGGACGGCGGCGGCTCCTCGACCCTGTGGGTCGATGGTCGAGTGCGAAATACCCCGTCCGGCAAGGGCAAGGATGAGAAACGCGGGGTGCTCCGGCCCGTGGCCAACGGATACCTGATGGCGGTGGTTCATTCGCCGGTGTTCTCGCAAGCGCTTCGGGCCGGCTCGCCGGTCGAGGCTTGGGGGCCGGTTGAGCTGAAGCTTGGGCCCGGCCTGCTGTACGGGGCGGCGGGTACGGCGGCGGCGAAGGCTTTCGGCACGGTGCTCTCGCACAGGCTCAACGGCGTGCGGGCAAAGGGCGGGAACTGGTGGTACGTCCGGTTCAATGGGGCGGAGGGCTGGGTGCCGCAGCAGGAGCTGAGGCCCCGTTGACGTGGGCGCGGCGGCCCAGCTTGGCGACCTGCGGCAGGGGTTGTTGCGCTGCCGCCTGCAGCGGGTCGGGGAGGCCCATCTCTTGGAGGGCTCTGTCACGCCGGTTTCCGGGGCCGGCGTTGCCGTCACCGCGGCGACGGCCGGATTGCGACGGTGACGCGACCCCGCGTGATCGGCTCGCGAAAGGCGAGACCGATGCGTGTGGGCGTTCGCTTCGCCGTGAGGTCCTCGTGCAGCTCCTCCGCCCGAACATCCATCGGCGCGCCGCTGGCGTCCACCATCACATCCACGGCGGCCTTGCCGTCCGCTACATGTAATCGCCCCCGGGCGACCTCCCGCCAGCGTCCGAACGTGATCAGTGCCGTATCGAATTGCTGCGGCGTCTTGAATACGACCTCGTCGCTAACGAGGAGAGAGCCGCCGTTTCGCCGCGAGAAGACGAAGGTCCGCTCGAGTTTGTCCGTTTCCGGCACGGCATACGCCGCCCGCAGGTCCAGCACGAGCGTGTCGGCATCGTCCGTGAACTCCGTCCGCAGGACGCGGGCGCGATGCTCCCGCCCGGGTTGCTGCAACCGGCCCGCGACCACGGGCACGGGGTGTCCGAACGAGTTGATGACCTTGCTGTCATAACGGTGTGCGCTGAAGGTCCGCGCCGTGTACACCTCGGCCCCCGGATCGACCAGGACCGCCTCGCCGTCGACCGCGACGATGTATGACCCGACGTCGTTGTGGTTGTGCTCTTCGGCGTTGTGGCCGCCCTTCATCGTCGCTGCGAGCCGGCAGTCGCCCCATCGCCCCGGGCGGGTGATCAGCACGCCGGATTCCGCGAACCAGGTCCGCGGCCCCGGCCCCGGCCACGCCGTCGCCGGACGCGTCCCGGGCGGATCCTCCGCAAAGCCGTACAGGGCCGCCTGGAACAGGGGCTCGGGCGACCACGCCTCGCGGCGCTCCAGACGAGGCGGCATGCGAAGACCCCAGCGGCGGCCGATGTGGCCGACGAGGCGGCTGCCAGCGCGGGCATTCACCGAGCAATCCGAAAACGAGGGATAGAGGCCGGGTGCGATCTCGACCTCCAGGCCGTACATGGCGATTCGGCGCACGTGATCACCCTCCAGAAGGTCGATCCGGCCGCGTGTTGCCCGCAGGATGGTTTCCGCGAGCAGCAGGTAATGCCCGAACCCGTAGTTCCAGTAGCCCACGCCCTCCGTGCAGTAGCCGTCGGCGGGAATGCCGGCGAGGAAGTTCCGCGACAGTTTCTCGGCCGCCGCGACGTAGTACGCCCGCTCCTGCGGCGACTCCGCGAGCCCCAGCGCCGCACCGGTCACGCCGGCCAGACATACGGCGTTCCAGTTGTTGTGCCCGGTGAGCCACCAGTTCGCCTTGCGCCGGCCCTCGGTCATGTCGCGAAACGGATCGAGGATCCGCCGCCGTACCTGTGAGCGGATCAACTCCCGCGTTGCGGCGTCCAGCCGGTCGCCGAGCAGCCAATCGGCCGTGGCGAGCACCCACCCGAGCCTCGACGACCACAGGTCGATGTCGATCGCCTCGCCCCTGAAGTTGGCCAGTGAACCGTCGTGGGCCGGCATCACCCAGGTGCGTTCCTCGCAGATGGAGCGGAGCGCCTCGCGAAAGACGGGTAGGAAGCGCCCGCGGTCCTCCAGGCATTCGGCCCACGCCGACACGTCGAGCCGGATGCTCCGCTTCTCGCTCACCTCCTGCCACTTCGTGCGGTTTCCCGTCCGCGAGTATTCCAGGTAGAGATCGTCGCTCGTCTGGGGGAGCGGCTCCGTCAGCAGCTTCGCCGCCTCCCGAATCGCCTGGGAGCCGAAGGGGTCCCGTGCGAGTCCGGCCCAGGCCGCGCGATCGCCGATCGGGCGCCCGAGGCCCTCGGGCCGTTCCGGCAGCATCGCGGCGACGGTCCGCACTCGGGCCGGATCGGGCGCGAGCGCGGCGACGGGTTCCGCCGCCGGCGCCGTGCGCACGAGGACCGTTGCGGCGAACAGCCCCGCGAGAATCCCGCTTGTCGGACATCGTTGTCGGGAGATCGCGGTCATCTTGGTCCTTTCGGCGTCTTCAAACCGTGCCCGGCCGGCACGGATGGCCCTGGGCGCTCGGAATCACTCCGCCAGCTTGAAGAGCGCGGCCGCGCCCTTCGTGCTGAGCGTGACCATGTCCTGCTCGCTCAGCACGCGGCCGAGGACGAGCACGTCGTCAACGTTTCCCTGAAGCTGCTCGTTCGATCCGCGGTTCGCGTCCTCGCCGATCAGGAGATTCCGGGCGAGCATGACCGGCTCGCCGCCGGGGATCCACTGGCGGCCGACCGCCTTGCCGTCGAGGTAGAAGGTCACGCACCCGTCGTCGTACGCGACCGCGAGGTGGTGGTACTTGTCGTCGGCGAACGTCACGGCCTCCGACTGCACGTCGATGCCCTTGCAGACCAGCCGCAGGCCGTTGATCACCCGGCCGCGCGGGTCGAAATCGAAGATCAGTTCGGCGGTGCTCACCGGAAAGTTGCCGTTGTACGCGCTGAACAGGCGGGCGTGTTTGTTGTCCTTGCTCTTGACCATCGCCGCAAGGGTGAAGTGCCTGCCCAGCCGCTCGGTACCGACGATCTCGACCCGATTCCACGGCCGCCACTCGGAACCGACGACGAGCGACCGCTTTCCGAAGGCCGGCTGCGGGTTCTTGTGGTCGAGGACGCACGTGCCGAGGTTTCGAAGCGCCTGGAGGCCGTCGTCGCCCAGGGCGTCGGACCAGGCGTCCATTCTGCCTTCAAACGTGTACAAGGCCTGGAGGCAGGGGCCCGCCGGTTCATCGAGCGGCCGCGCGTTCTCGCCGGCGTTGAACGAGTAGAGCCGCGCGCGGTCGAGCAGGAACCGGAAGCGCACGGTCTCCGGCTCGGTCGGCAGTTGCTTCTTGTCCTTCCACGTCACGACTTGCCGCACGGTGTTGCCGGTCAGCGGCTCGCAATCGTCGCGCCCATAGCCGGGGATCACGCGGCCGTCCGCATCCAGCAGCTCCACCCGTAGCGCGCCGCCCCGGGCG
This sequence comes from uncultured Planctomycetales bacterium, assembly GCA_964617025.1. Lineage (GTDB taxonomy): Bacteria > Planctomycetota > Phycisphaerae > UBA1845 > PWPN01 > CAZMVY01. Next base: position 7,630 of record CAZTVU010000078.1, read on the forward strand.
TTGTAGTTCACCTGGAGCGAGCCGCCGACGCCGACAAACCGCTTGGTTACCACCTCGCCGGGCACCTCGTTGGCGTCCAGTGAGGCAAAGCCGTCCTTCCGCATTTTCGCCAGGCCGATTGCCGAGCGATACGGCAGCAGGTCGTGCTCCTCGTCGTACCCGGTGTAATAGACCCAGAGTTCATCGCCGACGAGGACCGCAGGCGGCGCGATGACCATGCCCCGGTCGAACTCGCGATACTTGCCGATGTCAAGCAGGGGCGGTCGGCTCGTCTCCTGCAGGACGTACGGCCCGCGCACGCTTGTGTCGACCTCCTCGCGGAGCCAGTGTATGCCGTCGCGGCTGCTGACGAGCTCGAGCCACAGCGGTCCGTGGAAGTAGCCCTCGGGTTCCTCCGCGCGGTAGATCTGCAGGAAGCCGACGTACATCGTTTCATACGGCAGCACCGGACAGGCGTAGAAGTGCGTCCGCTGGACGGTGCCCGGCTTGCACCAGCGATCGTCGTAGTCGTCGGGGGCCATGACCATGCGGAGCGGCGGGAAATGCCGCAGATCCGTTGTCTCACTGAAGCCGACCACGCGCCGCCGCAGGCCGGAGACGTCGCCGCCGACATAGTTGTTTGCGCCGCCTTTCACGTGGCAGCGAAAGCGTTTCGTGTGCGGATCCCAGTAGAAGTGGCTCGTGTCGCCGCCGGAGACGATCGACTCCGTGGACTCCTTCTTCCATCGCAGGCCGTCCGGCGAGGAGTACGCGTGGTACATGCCGCCGACGCCCTGGTACCGCCGGCTCGGATCGGTTTCCCACGGCGTCGGGATGACGTTGAAGCAGCCCTCAGGGATGATGTTGTTGTCCTTCGTGCCGGGGGCGTCGTCGTCCTCCTTCCATTCGTACAGGCCGAGGTTCGGCTTCACCCACCGGATGCCGTCCTCGCTGGTCGCGTAGCAAATGAACGAGCCCCGGCCCTTCTTCGACTTCCTGTTTTCCGTCCAGCAGTAGTACCACATCCGCAGGCCGGTCCCGTCCTCGCCGGGCAGCACGGTGCACGCGTTGACGACGTGGGCCTCCCACGGCTTGTCCACCGTGATGAGCGGCCCCCCCGGCCGTTTTTCGAAGGGATGATACCGGCGCACG
>CAZTVU010000078.1:8770-19223 GCA_964617025.1 uncultured Planctomycetales bacterium
CTTCGACGCGACGAGGAAATCGTCGATGAACAACTGCCAGGGACCGGTCAACTGGGAACTCGCCTTGATTCGCTCGGCCGCGCCCGAGGGGGCGGGGCTCGCCAGCGGCGAGACAAGGATCAATGCTGCCCAAAGTCTGCTCAACGCGGTCATGCCGTCCTCCTGCTACAAGCAGCCGAATCAGAACACCCGTTCGCGATCCGCACGCGATCGGGCGATAGTCTACCCGCCGGCGGCGATTCGGAAAGGGCGCCTCCGTTGGGGTTGCGGCGGGCCGGGAGGCTTCGCGCGTCGAGCGGATCAGCGAACGAGCCTGTGAGGTTGAGCCCGGCGTTGCATGACGCGGAGGCGTAGCTGTGTTACCGTCCCGCGCCGTCGGCCGAGACCTTGAGCCGCCGATGCGCGGGCCTTGCGGTCGGGCCGCGGGCGGAGAGGGCCTGGTCGAGGTCGGCGCACAGGTCGTCGGCGTCCTCCAGGCCGACCGACAGGCGGAAGATGCCGTCGCCGGCCCAGGCGCGGTAGCGGGCGAGGTGATCGGCGTCGAGGCGGAACGAGTTCTTCTGCATGTCGGCGGTGGAAAGGTAGAAGACGAGGCTGCGGATGTGCCCGAGCGAGACGGCGTGGTGAATGATTCGCAAACGTTCCGCCAGCCGTTTTGCCGCCTTCAGGCCTTCCTTCGGCTGAAACGTCACCATGCCCGAAAAGTTTGCCATCTGGCGGCGGGCGAGGTCGTACTGCGGATGCGAGGGCAGGCCGGGATACAGGACTCGCGTCACCTTCGGGTGCCGTTCGAGAAAGCGGGCCACCCGCATCGCGCCGTCGGCGTGGGCGGCCATCCGCTGGGGCAGCGTGGCCATGCCGCGAATGATGAGCCAGGCGTTGAAGGGGCTGATCGCTCCCCCAAGGTGGATCGCCGTGTCGTTGCGGAGCTTCGCCAGTCGATCCGCCCGGCCGACGATCGCGCCGCCGAGTGCGTCGCCGTGTCCGCCGATGTACTTCGTCAGCGAGTGGACGACGTAGTCGGCGCCCAGCTCGATCGGGTGCGTGGCGATCGGTGTGGCGAAGGTTGAGTCCACGGCGAGTTCGGCACCGGCGTGATGCGCGATGTCGGCGACGGCGCGGATGTCCGTCAGCCGCAGGATCGGGTTGGCGGGTGTTTCGGCCCACACAAGCTTCGTCGTCGGGCGAATCGCTCGGCGGAGGTCGTCGAGGTCGGACAGATCGGCGGCGGTGACCTCAATGCCGAGCCTGCATAGCGTGTCGCGGACCAGCTCCGAGACGCCCGCGTAGGCGACGTCGCTGACGACGAGGTGATCGCCGGCCCGCAGCAGGTGAAGAAACAGGGCGGCGGCGGCGGCCATGCCCGTGCTGAACGCGACGGCGGCCTGACCGCCTTCCAGGTCGGCGAGCTTCCGCTCAAGCTGGTCGATCGTCGGGTTTCCCCAACGGGTGTAGATAAACGGGGCCTCCTCGCCCAGCTCCAGCGCCGAGAACGAACCGCCGGCCTGCTCCACGACGAAGGTGGTGGACATGACGAGGTTCGGGGCGGATGCGCCGGTGAAGGGATCGGGCCGCTCGCCGGCGTGAATGGCGCGGGTTCGCACCCCGGTCTTGAGCTTTCGGGTCGGCATCGGATCCTCCGCTGTGTGTCGCTGGATGGGATTATGCCGGTCAGCGCGGAGCGGGACAAGTGGAGGCGAAGGGAGATGCGCTAATCCCAGCCGCGAACGACCGTTCGCGTGCGGGTGCGGGGAGATCGGCACATGTTGAGGAATCGGGGTTCAGGCTGTGCGGGTGCGGCGACCGGAGGTCGGGTTGTCGATCGGCGGCGCCAGCGAACTTTCGGGGGGAGTCCCGGTGTCGAGGCATGGAAGAAGCCTCCTACCAGCGGCGGCGCACAAATGCCAGCAATACCAGCAGGGAAACGGCCAAGCCGGATACCACGCCCGCCCCGCAGAGGCCGGCGGCCGGCGCAGACAGCGGCGCAGATGTGCCGCCGTCGTCGGGGGTTTCGCTCTGCCGGATGACCGTGACGTCCTTGTCCGGCAGCCCCGGTGCGCTGAGGCGGATCGTTGCCTGGCCGCCCGGCGCCGTCGTGCCGAAGGCTGCGGCGATGGTTACGGCCTGCCACGCGTCCCAGCTCCCGGCGGCGAAGCTCAACACATCCCCGGAAGCCACCGAGATGCTCGCCTCGCCCGCCACGCGTGTCGCCGTCACGATCACGCTTTCCGTGGGCTCAGCGCTGAGCCGCACGTGGAACGACGCGGTGCTGTTCTCCAGGACCGCCAGCACCTCGGAATCGGTCACGATCTCCAGGGTGTCATTGTCCCGCTCCGTGGCCGTCACGTCCCTGTCTGGCAGGCCCGACGCGCCGACCCGAATCGTGGCCGTACCGTCTGCCGCGTCGGCGTCCTCCTGCGCGGAAAGAGAGATCTCCTGATACCGGTCCCAGTTCGCTGGTGTGAACGTCAGGGTCGAGCCGGACGAGATGCCGATGTCGACGTCGCCCGCCGCCAGCCACACCGACACGACCACGGCGTCCGGCGGTTGTGCGGTCAACCGGACCGGAACGACCGCCGTGCCGCCTTCGGGAACGATCACTTCGCCCTCGCTCGTGTGGATGGCCAGCGTGTCGTCGTCGGTTTCCGCGGCGAAGACGTCGACGGCGGGCAGCCCGTCGGCGCTGCAACGGATCGTTGCCTGGTTTGCAACGATATCGGCGTCGTCATCGGCCGCGAGGGTTACGCTCTGGTACGCGCTCCAGTTCGACGTCGTAAACGTCAGGTTGGCCCCGGAGAGGACGCGGATGCTCGGATCGCCGGCAATGTGCGCGACGCCGACCGACACATCGCCCGGTGGCTGAGCGCCGAGCTTCACCCCGAACGTCGCCTGCCCGGCCTCAGGAACGGTCACGGACGTGACACTTGTGACAATGGCGAGTTCGTCATCGTCCGCTTCCGTGATAAGGATGTCGCAGTCGGGCAGACCGTCCGCGCTGCACCGGACGACCGCCTGGCCTGCCGCCGCATCATCATCCTGCCCGGCACCCAGGGCTACGTCCTGCCACACATCCCAATTCGATGAGTCGAACGCGAGCGTGCCGCCGGACACCACCGTGATGTCGGAGTCGCCGCCGGCGATCCGCACCGTAACCGTGGCCGTTCCCCCGGTCGGCGGGGATCCGAGCCGGACTCGAAAGGTGCCCGTGCCGCCCTCGGCCACGCTGACCGCCTCTCGGTCGGTCAGGATTGCCTGGGTATCGTTGTCGCGCTCGGTTGCGGCGATGTCGGTGCCGGACAGGCCGGGAGCGCTGCACCGGATCGTGGCGGTGCCGTCCAGCGTATCGTCATCCTCGGCCGCGGCCAGCCGAACGGTCTGGTAGACATCCCAATCGTCCGCCGTGAAGGTCAGCGAGGCGCCCTCGGCCACGGCGATGTCGGCATCTCCTGACGCTCGCGCGACGGAGACGACAATCGTTCCGGCAGGTTGCGCCGCCAGCTTGACCCGGACGTCCGCCGTTTCGCCCTCGGGAAGGACGACCGACGACCGGTCCACGTGGATTGCCTGACCACTGTAGTCAACGTAGCAGGCCGAATGGCCGACGCTCGAGCAGCCGTATTCGATGCGCATGTATCCGCTTTCGCCCCAATACTCGCCCCACGAGTTGCGCAGGATCCAGACGCCGCTTCGTCCCTGCGCGTCGTCCCAGCCGACGAGCACGATGGCGTGGTTGACGCTCCCGGCGGCCGACGCATTGAACACACCTCCGGTGTAGGCGGTGAACGGGGCATCGACGTACACGGCGGCCGATACGGGCCCATAGGTCATGATCGCCTGCTTGATCGCCTCGACGTCCGGCACGCCGTCGCTGTCTCCATCCGGCCCGATGTAGTCCCACGAGTCGATGCGATACGAGTGGGGCAGCGAGCAATTGCATGCCTGTTCCGTGGCGGCGTACGGTGCGTTGGACTCCAGGACCGCGCCGACGTGGCCGCACGAATCAACCTTCCACTGGTGATAATCGTGGGCGAACCAACCGCCGCTGCAACTAAAGCCGTCCCGGTTGCAGTTCAGCAGCCATTGCTCGGACAGGTCCACCTCGATCCCATGCCGGATCAGGATGGCAGCCTCGAGCACGGCGACGGTTCCGAACGCCCAGCAACTGCCGCATCCCCCTTGATCGCGAACGGGCGTACAACCGCCTTGCGAGCGCCAGTCGAAGCTTGTCGGCAGGGCCATTGTCGGAGTGCCGAGCGGGGGTCGGGGTCTGCCGCGCTGGGGTTTCCAGCCGGGCGGAACGGCAAGGCCGCACAACTCGCTGCGGGATCGTACGGTGGCCGGGTTTGGGCCGACGTCGAATGTCCAGCCCCTGTTGCGGCCCTCGGTACGCAGGCTGGATACGTCTGTCAGAGATAACTGGCTATAGGCCGGCCGCTCGCCTGCAAATTGGACCACGAATGCAGCGACCGCGGTGCCGACGATTCTACGTGGACTCACGTTGTTCTCGGAAAACGGCGATCCGAGCCTGTGATCGGTTCGCGAGGATGGCGGCAATAGTACGTAGTTGGGAGGTTGATCGAGGACGGACCGCCCACAATCCGGGACGAATAGTGACCATGGTTTGTCCGTTATCGGCCGTTGGCCGCCCGCCGGGGTGGGACGAGCGAGCCGCGGGCGTTCGGTTAAGACGTCGCGGCGATTGGCCTCGGTGGCGAAGACGCCGTTCGCAAATGTCGATGACATTGGGGGCCGCAGTTGACCAAACGCCCATGGACATGGCATGATTGAGCGTTCTCAGTACCGCCCCCAAGGTCGGGTCTGAAACTGGGTGTTCCGCCGCGCAAGTCGCCGCTGCCACCCCGGGGAGTGCCCGACCCCGTTCGATGGGGCGATGTACGGGTTCGTACGGCCGGCGGCACGTGCGGTTGCAGAAGTGCCCCGGCAAACGGCGCGCCGCCGCACGGCGCAATAGGGCCCGTTGGGCCCGGGATTGGAAAATGAGTCTGCCACCGCCCGACTCGTTCGAAACGGCGTCAACAACATCGTCCGCCCATGAGCCCGCCGTCACCGCCGACCCCGATGCGGGCGTGCCGTCAGCCCCGCCGGCCGCCGATTCCGTCCCGGCGGCGACCCCGCCGTCAGAGAGCATCGCGGCCGAAGGGACGGTCCCGCCCTTGGAGGCATACGCGGAGATGACCGCTGCCGTACAGGACGGCCAGGTCCTCGACGGCATCAGCGGCGAGCAGATCGAGGCCCTGCTCAAGCAGGAGACGGCCGGCCGAGCGGACAAGGCGAGCCATGTCCACGCTGGCCGGATCACGAACGTCGTCGGGGAGGATGTGTTCGTCGATATTGACGACCAGTCCAAGGGCATCGTGCCGCTGATCGAGTTCAGCAAGGAGGCTCCGCCGGTCGTCGGCGCGGAAATCCATGTGGTCTACGAGCAGTACAACCCGTCGGGGGTCAGCCTGCTGTCGAAGCGCAAAGCCGACCGCGAGTTGACCTGGCTTCGGCTCCGGCGGGGAGCGGTGGTTGAAGGCCGTGTGACGGCCATGAACAAGGGCGGGCTCGAGGTGGATCTCGGCGGCGTGCGGGCGTTTCTGCCGGCGTCGCAGTGCGACCTCTACCGCATGAAGGACATCTCGGTCCTGCTCAACCTGACGATCAAGTGCGAAATCGTCGAGATGAATCGCGGGCGAGGCGAGGTGATCGTCAGCCGGCGTCACGCCCTGATCCGCGAGCGCGAGGAGACTCGCAAACGGGTGCTTGATGAACTTCGCGAGGGGGAGATCCGCCGCGGGGTCGTGGGGAACCTGACCGACTACGGCGCGTTCGTGAATCTCGGCGGCGTGGACGGCCTGCTGCATATCAGCGACATGAGCTGGGGCCACATCACCCGGCCATCGCAGGCGGTTCGGACCGGTCAGGAGATCGACGTCCTCGTGCTCAAGGTGGATCGAGCCAAGGGCAAGGTCTCGCTCGGCCTCAAGCAACTGAAGCCGGACCCTTGGCAGACGGCCGATACCAGGTACGCCGTAGGCACGCGGCTCCAATGTCGCGTGGTGCGCCTGGCCGACTTCGGCGCCTTCGTCGAACTCGAGGAGGGTCTCGAGGGCTTGGTGCCGCTCACGGAAATGAGCTGGGTGAAGCGTGTCCACCGGCCTTCGGAGGTCGTTCAGGAGGGTGCGGTCATCGACGTCGTCGTTCTGAGCGTCGACAAGGACAAGCGGCGCATCTCGCTCAGCATGAAGCAGATCGAGGCCGACCCCTGGGCGAGCGTTGCCGAGCGGTATCCGAAGAACGCCACCGTCCCTGGAAAGGTGGCGCGGCTGACGGAGTTCGGGGCCTTTGTCGAACTCCAGCCGGGCGTGGACGGCCTGATTCACATCTCCGAGCTGTCCGACCGGCGGATCAACTCGCCGGAGGACGCAGTCAAAATCGGCCAGGACGTGCAGGTCCGGGTGCTTGCCGTGGATGCGGAAAAGCGGAGGATCTCCCTGTCTTTGCGCCCGCCGCGGCCTGAGCCGGCACCGTCTGGTGCGAAATCGGAACCATCCGAAAAGGCCCAGCCGGCCAAGCGTAAGAAGCCGCTGCGGGGTGGGCTAACATCGCACTGGGACTGGGCATCGACATCCGGGCTCAAACTTAAAGGATAATCTCCGTCGTGATATTTCAGCCGGTCGGGACGGCCCTTTCTCAGCGTGTCTTCGCGTGCGCGGCGCTCTTGGCCGGCAGTCTGTTGTCGGCGGTAGGGCCGTCGTGTGGTCCGGGCGTCTCCGTACTGCCCAATGCGCTGCCGTTCAACTTCCATGTGGTCGCCGACGGCAAGGTCTATCGGTCCGCGCAGCCGACGCCTGAGACGCTGATGGCCGCGATCGAACAGTTCAGCATTCGCACGGTTATCAACCTCCGGGGCGAGAATCCGGACGATTCCTGGTGGGTCCAGGAGCGAGCGGTGTGCGAGGCGATGGGCGTGAAGCTCGTCAACATCGCGATGAGCGCACAGTCGCTGCCCTCCCGCGAGACGCTGCTGGCGCTCTACGACGCCCTGGCGGGGTCCGAGTACCCCATCCTGCTCCATTGCCAGGCCGGCGCGGATCGCACCGGCGCCGCCGCCGCCATCTGGCGGATGATGCAGGGCGAGCCGCGCGAGGACGCGGCCTCGGAGCTCTCGCCGCTGTATTTTCACCTCGAGCCGTTTGCTCCGGCCATGGATCGGCTGGTTGCGATCTTCACGCCCGACCGAGAGTGGATTGCCAACGCATACGATCCGGCTACGATGTCGCAGTAGCTTTGCCGGATACGATCATCGAGTCTCGGGAGCACGCCATGGCACGTCGCGGGTCGTTTGCCGCCGCCGTTGGGGGGATGTTGGGGGTCGTCGTCGGGTGCGCGCCGCAGCCGGGCGACCTGCTGAAGCGGTGCGGCGACGAGATCATCGTCTGCGGGCAGCTTTTCCATACGGGGGCGCCCGTGGTGACGTGGCTCGACCCCGGCGGCTACGACGCCTATCGCGTCGAGAAGAAGTTTGTCGACCCGGCGCGGTCGTCGTCGCGGCCTGCGGAGACCGTCGAGCCGGGTTACGGGAGCTGGCGAAATCCGTTGCCGGAGAAGTATGCCGACGAGATACGGCGTCGAGGCTGGCGGCTGGAAGAGCTTCAGGAGGTGGTCGACCAGTTCGTCATCCACTACGACGTGTGCGGAACCTCGCGGCAGTGCTTCAAGGTCCTGCACGACATGCGGACGCTTTCCGTGCAGTTCATGCTTGACGTCGACGGGACGATCTACCAGACGCTCGACCTGAAGGAGCGAGCCTGGCACGCGAGCGAGGCCAACAGCCGGTCGGTCGGCGTCGAGATCGCCCACATCGGGGCGTACCGCGACATGAAGACGCTCAACCAGTGGTACCGGGCGGACGAGAGCGGCCGGCTCCGCATCACGTTGCCCGATTGGATGGGTGACGGCGGCGTCCGCACGCCGAACTTCATCGGTCGGCCGGCTCGCCCGGAAGTGATCCGCGGCCGCATCCACGGCACGGAGCTGATGCAATACGACTACACGCCGGAGCAGTATGACTCGCTGATCAAGCTGACGGCGGCGCTGTGCCGCGTGTTCCCCAGGCTCACGTGCGATGCGCCCCGGGACGCGAGCGGCGCGGTCATCGACACGGTCCTGTCGCCCGAGCAGTGGAAGGCCTATCAGGGCCTGCTCGGCCACTGGCACATCACCCGCGGCAAGGTCGACCCCGGTCCGGCGTTCGACTGGTTCCGCGTGATCAACGGGGCGAGGCGGTATCTGGGCCGGCCGCCGCTGATCCAGCCGAAGGACTTCCTGGCAACGGTCGGCCGGACCTCATAGCGGAGCCCGCCGCGTGCAGGCGACTCGGCTGCGACTCCGGGCGATCGGACCTGCGGCTGCGACGGGTCGGAGCCGCGGGCCGCGCCACATGAAAACCGACCGACAAGCCCTGAACGCGTGCTCGCTTCAACACCAGAATGGCGGGCCAGCGATTCCGTCCGATGTTCGGGCCGGAGAGGGAAGAACCATCGGAAGGGCAAGCACCGCTGGCCCGCGGTAGCCTGGGGCGCATTCGGCAAAGCCATACTTGCCTGGGCTGGCCGAACTCCGCGACTCTCCGTACCATATAATCATCAGAAGCACAAAACGCAAGCATGGCTTGGCGTGCCGGGCATCACGCCAACGCATCATGCGTCGCTGCCGGGAGAACTGACGATGAAGACCCTGATGCTCGAAGTCGCGGGCATGACATGCGGGCACTGCGGCGACAGCGTGGCCCATATCCTGACGGCCGTGCCCGGCGTGCAGAGCGCCCGGGCGGACCTCCTGTCCGGGCACGTCCGCGTGGAGATCGACGAGGCGAGGTGCGGCCCTCCGCAATTGGTCGAGGCGGTGCGTGCGGCCGGCTTTACCGTGAGCGGGTTCCGGGCAGTGGAACCGTAAGTGACCGAACCCCGCCCAGCCGGAAGCCCCTCCGCCCGCAAGGTCGCGTTTCACGTCCGCGGCATGACGTGCGGGGCATGCGCGGCCCGCGTCGAGCGGGCGCTGCGAAGCCTGCCGGCCGTCGCCGACGCCGTCGTAAACTTTGCCACCCGAACCGCCGTCGTCACCATCGAGGGCGACGTCGACGCGGACCGACTGGTCGGTGTCATCCGTCAGGCGGGATACGATGCCGGCCCGATCGAGCAAGCGGCGCGCGGCGAGTGGCCCGCGGAAGAGCCCGCCGCCGAACGCGCCGACCGAACGGCGCTGATCGCGGCGCTCGTGCTCGGGCTTCCCGTGATGGCCGCTCACCTGTTCGGCGGCACACTCATCGACCCGCACGCGCCCGCCCACCGGTGGCTGACGCTCGCGCAGGGCGTGCTCGTCGCGCTGATGTTTGTGTCGCCGGCCGGGGCGCCGATCCTTCGGGGCGCGGTGCGTGCGGCCCGGCATCGGGCGCCGAACATGGACGTCCTCATCGCGCTGGGTACGGTCGCGGCGTACGCCGGCAGCTTGGTGGAGCGCTCGCACACGGCCTACTTCGATACGGCCGCGATGATCCTCTTGTTCGTCAATGTCGGCCGATACCTGGAGGGCCGCGCAAAGGCCCGCGCGTCGAATGCCCTGCATGCCCTCGCCCGTCGCGTGCCCCGAACGGCCGTTGTGTTGCGTGACGGTGGGGCGGCCACGGTCCCGGTGGCCGCCGTGCGGATCGGAGATCGGCTTCGCGTGGACAGCGATCAGTACGTCCCCGTCGACGGCCGCGTGGTGGAGGGCGAGGCCGCCGTCGACCAGTCGATGCTCACGGGCGAATCCGTGCCCGTGGATGTGGTCTCCGGGGATCGGGTCTTCGGCGGTACGCGCATCACCAGCGGCAGCGTCATCGTTACGGCCATCGCCATCGGCAGCGAGTCCGCCGTTGCGCGGATCGCCCGGCTGGTCGAGCAGGCCCAGGCCAGCCGCATGCGGGTGCAACGAATTGCCGATCGCGTCGCGGGCGTCTTCGTGCCCGTGGTGCTGGCCCTGGCGATCCTGACGTTCGCGGGGTGGGCCCTGGCGGGGGCCGCAGCCTCCCGGTCGGCATGGGGCGGGCCGGCACTGGCTTGCGCGATTGCCGTGCTGGTCGTGGCCTGTCCGTGCGCCATGGGGCTGGCGACGCCGATGGCCGTGATGGTGGCCACGGGCAACGCCGCTTTGCGCGGCATCCTCGTCCGCGACGCGGCCGCGCTGGAGACGGCGGGGCTTGCGGATGTTGCGCTCCTTGACAAGACGGGAACACTGACGACGGGCAAGCCGAGCGTCGACTGGGTCGACGGCGAGCCGGGCGGTCTCGACGCGAGCGAGGTCATCCGGCTGGCGGCGTCGGCGGAGCAGTTTTCGCAGCACCCGCTCGCGCGGGCCATTCTGACGCGGGCTGCGGAGACCGGCATCAACTTGGCCGTGCCGGACGAGT
>CAZTVU010000079.1:0-9210 GCA_964617025.1 uncultured Planctomycetales bacterium
CGCCGGCCTCGGCCCGCTGGCGACCAGCGCCGCCCTCTACCCCAACGGCACGCTCGTCGGCACAAAGGCGACGGGCGGCAGCGCGACCGTGGTCTTCACGTCCGCGGACGGCGTGGCCCCGCTGGTCGTGGGCGATCGCTACACCGCCACGCAGACGACCGCCGGCGGCACGAGCGACCCGTCGGCACCTCGCTGCGTCGTACCGGCTGTGCTGGGTCTCGCGGATGCGTTCGAGGGCGCCGCGTTCGAGCCGTGCTGGCAACTGGCCGCCAGCCCGCTCGAGCTGAGCGCGGAACAGAATCACACGCCCGCCGGGACGCAGTCGGCGAAGGACACGGACGCCGGCGGGGAGATCGGACGCGACCTTACTCCGACCGTCCCGACCGCCGTCAGCCCGGTGCTGCTGGAGGTGTGGCTCTATCACGAATCGGGACACACCGACCCGGCGGAAAACCAGCGGCATTTCGCCAGCCTGGCCAACTGGTCCGGCGACGGCTACCGGGTGGGCGTGCTGTCCGATCTGTTCTCGATCGGACTCTACAATGCCGTCTCGGGGACGCTCGACCCCGGGCCATTCGATGTCACGAAGTATCAGGGGCGGCGCGTCGGTGGCGCCGCGAGCGACTGGTTTAACCTGAACGATGCGGGATGCCCGGGTCGTTCCACGGGCTGGCACAAACTGTCGATCAAGGTCGGTGACTCCAGGGCCGCCTACTACGTCGACGGCGTTCGCGGCCGGCTGGTCGATGCGACCCCTGCGGGGATCGACTCGCTGTATCTCGGCAATCAGCTCGCGTCGCCGGATGGCAAGAGCGCGTACTTCGACGATGTAAGCGTTTCCGCCGTGACGAACCACGCGCCGCAGCTGGCCGTGACCGATATTGCGGCGACGGAAGGTGCGGCCATCGTCCCGACCGATGCACTCGCCGGCGACGCCGATTCGCCCGACACGGTGACGCTCGAGCTTTCCGGAACGCTGCCGGCGGGGCTGACCGCGTCGGCGACGGTCACCACGGGTAATCCGGCGACGATCACGATCAGCGGTACGCCGGAGCCGGGTACGGCGGCTGGCAGCCCCTACACGGTCAACTTCAGGGCGGTGGATGACATGGGCGCCGATACCGGCACGCTGACCATGACGATCACGGTCTCGCCGCCGTGCCAGTCGCCGCCGCAGGATGCCGATGGCGATGGCGACGTGGACCTGACCGACTTCGGTCTGTTCCAGGCCTGTTTCAACGGTCCGAACCGACCGTGGCCGGGGCCGCCGGTCGACCACGCGGTCTGTGCCTGCCTTGATGCGGATGCCGATGCGGACGTCGATCTCGCGGACTTCGGGACGTTCCAGGCCTGTTTCAACGGCCCGAACCGCGCGCCAAGCTGTCCGTGACCGCGCTCAGGGTCGCGGGATCGGAATCGCGCGGGGCTCGCCCTTGAGCAGACCGATCCGCTCGACGGGGATCGGTCGGAAGCCGCGAGCGAAGGCCGGCGACTCGGGTCGCAGGCGGAAGTCCTGCCGGGCCGCGTCGACGAAGAGCGGATCGGCGTCCGTCAGGTTTCCCTCGATGTGCACGACCTTGTCGGTCAGCCCGTCGAGCAGGTCGAGCCAACGGCCGCCGACGCAGATATTTCGCACGATGCGGTTGCCCTTGGCCAGCGCGGGCTCGTCGTCGTAAAGCGTCAGCAGTTGTGGGTACCGCGTGCTCCAGGGCGGCTGCCGATAGGGGATCTCGTTGAGGCGCTGGATCAAGGTGTTTTCCTTCCCGTCGAAGTAGTACTTCGCCCAGCCCAGGCCGCGCGAGTCGACGTGTACGGCGGGCGTGCACTCCACGAAGATGTTGTTTTCGATGAGGTTGTCGCGGCCGCCGCCGACGAGGACGCCCCGCCCGCCCCGGTAGACGATGTTGCCGTAGACCGTCGTCGCGCTCATCCAGTCGTCGAGATAGATCGACTGCACGCCGACGTGGCTCTTGAACCGGCCGATGTGGTGAAAGTAGTTGTAGCGGACGACGTTGCCGCGCCAGGTCCAGTCGCGACCCATGTAGAAGGCGCCGGCGTCGTCGGTATCCATGCAGACGTTGTGGACCTCGTTGAACTCGACGACGTGCTCATTCCCGCTCAGGCCGATCGCCATGTGGGGGGCGTCGTGGATCCAGTTGTGCGCGATTCGATTGCCGACGCCGCCGGCGAAGGCGGCCGTGCGGTAAGTCTGCGACGCGCGGCTGTAGCGATAGATATGGTTGTTGACGGCGAAGTGGCCGCCGGGCGTGAGCTTGTGGCGGTCGCCGCCGTCGAGGCTGATGCCGCCCTCGCCCGTGTCGTAGATGTCGCAGCCGGCGACGCCGTGGTTCGTGCCGCCAGTGACGACCACCGCGGCCCCGCCGAGGTTTCGCAACGTGCACGATTCGACCCGTACGCCCGATCCGCCGCTCACGAGGATGGCGTGGTTGCGGCAGAACTCGAGGCAGAGCCCGCGGAGGGCGATGTGCGATGCGTCCTTGATCGTGATCAGGTTGGCAAGCACCGAGACGAATACCCGGGACGAATCGATGGGAGCCGGGGGCCAGAAGAACAGGGTCTTCGACGGCCGATCGAGATACCATTCGCCCGGCGAATCCAGCTCGGCCAGGACGTTCAGCGCGTACCATCGCTGCCCCTTGCGGTAGCCGTAGCCGTGATACGGCGGCGCGGTGGCGATTACGCGGGCGGTGGTGTCGATCGACGCGACCTTCTCGAAGGCATCGGCCCAGTCCCAGAACCAGTAGCCCTGCAGGCGGATGTCGTTTTCCTTCGTCCAGCGGGCGGGGCGGTCGCCCTCATAGGCGAACTTGCCGACCTTGTCGCCCTTGAGCCCGTGGATTTGGTGCGGCTGGCCGCCGACGACGTCGGCGATCTTCACGAAGCCCTCATTGGGCCAGCGTGCGAGCGTCATCGGCCGGTCCTGGAAGAAGAGCTCCAGCCGTCGGCCGGGAGCGACCGGGTCGCCAAGGTCCGGAATGCCGAGCGGGCCGACGTCGGCCTGCAGGACGTGTTTTCGGGCGTTTTCATCGAGGCGTTCGAGGATGGCCGGGTCGGCGACCGGCCGAAAGCCGGTGACCTCCGGTCCGCCGACGATTCGCACCAGCTCATCCGCGTGCGCGCGATATACGACGGGGCTTTCCGGCGTGCCGCCGTCGTCGGCCGTCAGCTCGAGCGCTCGAGCGAGCCGGTAACCCCCGCCGCGGATGTGGACGGTGATCGGTCCGGCCGCGAGGCCGGCGGCCTTCCGTGTGCGGATCGCATCGCGAGCACGCTCGATCGAAGCGAACGGGCCGTCGTTCCTCGCGGCGTTCGGCGCGGGCAACGTGCCCGACCAGGCATCGTTGCCGTCGACGGCCACGTACAGATCGAGGGCACAGGGCTGACTTGCGGCGAATCCGCAGGAGAACCAGAGAAACGCGAGCGACGGCGCAAGCATGAAACGCTTCCTTTCGTGCGGCCGGCCTGCATGGCGCCCCCGCGCCCGGCCGGCGGCGTCGGATGCGCAGGGTAGATCGGCGGCCCGTGGAGGTCAAGCGCTATCGGATCGGCGCCGCCGACTTGCGGCATTCGACAGCGGCCGATCCATCCCGTAGGCTCCTAACGCGCGGCGGTCGGGCGGCGCGGACGAGACGCCTGCGGCCGCGCGGGAGGTCTCGCGATGTCGACTGGTTCGTTCATCGGTCTGATGTTCGGTACGCTGTCCGCCGGCGCGTTGACCGCCGCGTCGCCGCCGGCGGGGACCCACGGCCACTATCGCGCGTTGCCGGGCGAGCCCGATGCGAAGCTGCCGTTTCAGGTCGTGGACTTCACGTACGGCCCGGCCCCGGGCGCCGGCGCGGACAGCGTGACATGGCAGCTCTCCGTCCGCGGGCAGGCGGACGGAGACGCTCCGCCGCTGTTCACGCTTCGGGCCATAACCTCGCGCGACCCGCTGGCCGACTCGGCGGATTCGCTCGTCTTCCTTCGCTACCAGCTCGCGATCCCGGAAACGGGCGAATCGCTCGAGTATCGGAACATTCACACGGGCAAGGCGCTTGTGCCGGCGTGGGAGGACTTCGTCCGGCATTTCATCCCGCGGCCCGCCGCCGGCGCCCGCCGGCAGAAGGGCGTGCCGAACACGTGCGAGTATCTCGGCCACGTGCTCACGCTCGTCGCCGTTCGTGAGGGCGCCCCGTGGCCCGCGTGGGACGGCGTCAAGGTGCTGAGCCTGGACCCCGAGCTGCTGGTCGGCACCGGCCGGAGCTTTCGCGACCGGGAGCTCAAGCGGATGCCTCCGCCGAAGGAGGGGGATGCCAGCGAGTACACTTGGGTTCAGTTCACGGCGGAGGACTATCGCGTCATGATCGACGCAGGCATCAATCTCTACTGCGTCAGCCCGGCGCAGGAGCCGTATGTCCGCAGCGAGCCGGTCTTCTATCTCCGTAGCGCCGGCGGAAACCCCGCGATGCGGTACCCGGCCGACCTGTATCGGGCGAACTACGCCGGCAACGTGATGTTCATGGACGAGCCGACGTGCATCATGATCGGCGACAAGCAGGTCCATAACACGCTGCGGTATTTCACCGACGCAGCGGCTTTGCTGGTCAAGCGAGTGCGGTCTCGCTACGAGTCGAAGGGCTCGTACGGCGGCTATCAGCTCGAGGCGGAGTTTCACCGACTGGGGGTCAGCTTCGGCGACATGCGGTTGCGGCTGGTGGATTATCCGTCCTGGGAAACGGTATATGAGACGGCGTATTACCAGCTCGCCGGCGGCCTGGCGGGGATCGTCCACGAAGGGCGCTATCAGCTCGGCGAGTTCAACACGAACGTGAAGGCGTCCACCGGTCTCGACCGACCGTTTACGGCGGAGGAGATGTTCCGCTATCACTATGCGTTCCTGCGCGGCGCGGCCCGGCACTTCGGCAAGGACTGGGGAATGAGCATCTATGGTCAGGCCGACCCGAAGCTGTCGCCGCTGGGCGTCCGGCTCGCGTACGACATGGGGGCGCGATACGTTTGGTACTGGACGAGCGATCACGGGCACCACCTGCCGTGGCCCGAGCAGCTTGAGCTGACAAAGGTCCTTCGGAAGCGCGCGGCGGAGAAGCCGCGCCCGTCCATCCGGGGCGAGCGGCCGACGCTCGACAAGCTGATTCAAATCCCGTACGGCTACTTCCTGACGCTCGAATCGCCGACGGGCCGGAAACAGCCGTTTGACCTGTGGTGGGTGCGCGAGATGGATCCGGAGGGCAAGAACGAGTCGTCGCAACGCTACCGGCGGCTGATGCGACGGGCCCTCGACGAGGTTGTCAAGGCGCTCGACGCCGGACAGGACTTCGATATCGGCGTCGATGACGGCCGGCCGCCCGTCGGTTATCGACAGGTCGTTCGCGTCGGCGATGAATGACCGCCCCGGCGTCGGGCGGCTGTGACACGGGGAGAAACGGGGCCGGGCCGCGTCGGCGCGGTGAGCTTTGCATGGCGCCCGGTCCGACGCTGTATGCGAACCGGTTCGATGTGGTATGCAAACCGGTCCGGCTCGACACGAGTCGGCTCCATATGGTGCGGGCCGTTTGGTCGGGCTGGATGAGGCCGGAATCCGCGCGTCTTCATGTTTGGCGGAGCCGGACTGACGTGTTGGGTGACGCACGGAGCGATTTCATGACGACGTACCAACAATCCCTCCGCATCGCGACGCGCGGCCATCGGGACATGCACGACATCACCGACGCCGTGGTCGGTGTGGTCGCGGCCTCGGGCGTGCACACCGGTACGGCCCACGTCTTTGTCGTCGGCAGCACGGGCGCGGTCGGCACGATCGAGTTCGAGCCGGGCCTCCAGCGCGACCTGCCGGAGCTGCTCGACCGACTGATCCCGCCGAGCCGTGACTATGGTCATGAGCTTGCATGGCACGACGGCAACGGGCATTCGCATCTGCAGGCCACATGGCTCGGGCCGGACCTGACGGTTCCGGTGCGCGACGGCCGACCGGTGCTCGGCACGTGGCAGCAAATCTTCCTGCTCGAATGCGACGTACGGCCGCGGAGCCGTGAAGTCGTGGTGACGGTGGCGGGAGCCTCGGTCGCCGGCACGGACGGGGGCGGTTGACACCGAGGCCATACCGTACGGCAGAATCGCATCGGAGCCGGCGTACCCGCGTCGCGAGGGGGCTGCGCAGGGGCCTTGCCGTATATGTCGCGGCAAAGTAGCATCACGCGTGTTTCTTACTCGCGGATCAGCACAGCGAGGGTGCGACCATGCATTACCCGCTCTTTGAGGTGCCCCGCCTGGGCGGCGGGATGTTGATTGCGATCATCGCGATCTTTCACGTGTTCGTCGCGCATTTCGCCGTCGGCGCGGGGATCTATCTGGCGGTGGGCGAAACCGTGGCTCGGCGGCGCGGCGACGACCTGCTGCTGCGCTTTCTGCGGGACACGGTGAGTTTCCTGGTCCTGTTGTCGTTCGTCGCCGGCGCGGTCACGGGCGTCGGCATCTGGGTGACGATCGGGCTGGTGAGCCCGGCGGCCACGAGCGCCCTGATCCACAATTTCGTCTGGGGCTGGGCGATCGAATGGGTCTTCTTCTTCGTCGAGATCGCGGCCGGATATGCGTACTACTACGGCTGGGATCGCCTCTCGCCCCGGCGGCACACCGCCGTGGCCTGGATCTATGCCGTCGCCGCCTTCATGAGTCTGGTCATCATCAACGGGATCCTCACGTTCATGCTGACGCCGGGGGCCCGGTGGCTTGCGCTGCTGGAGGCCGGGACGATCACCGGGGAGCAGGCCTTCTGGCTGGGGTTCTTCAACCCGACGTACTGGCCGTCGCTGCTGCTGCGGACAATCTCCTGCCTGGCGATCGCGGCGCTGTTCGCGGCGGTGATCGTGAACCTCAAGCCTGCCTACAGCCGCGAGGAGCGGCAGCGGGTAATCAACTTCAGCAGCTATTTCCTCGTGCCGCTCGGGCTGATGGCGCCGCTGGCGCTGTGGTACTTCGCGCAGCTCCCGCCGCGGGTTCGCGACCTGCCGCTGGGCGGGGCGATTGCGATGACGCTGTTTCTCATGTTCGGCGGGGCGGCGAGCCTGCTCATCGGGTTCTATGCCTACTTCGGGCTCATTCGGGCGAAGCGATACGTGAACCTCGAGACGTCTCTGGTCCTGCTGGCGACGGCGTTCATCGCGACGGGCTCGATGGAGTTCGTCCGCGAGGGCATCCGCAAGCCGTACCTCATTTACGGCTACCTGTACAGCAACCAGATCCCGGCCTCGCCGCGCGCGGCCGCGGAGATCGACCGCAACGGAATCCTTCGCTACGCCCGGTTCGCCTACCCGCCGTCCATGACGTTGACGGAGGCGTACTCCCTCCCGTCGGCGGAGCTGGGCCGCTGCGTGTATCAGGCCGAGTGCCGCATGTGTCATGAGCCGGGCGGGACGAATGCCGTCGAGGCCGTCGTGCCGGACGCCTCGCGCGAATGGATGGAGAAGACCACGCGGCAACTGGACCGCGTCCGGCGATACATGCCGCCGTTCCGCGGAACGGAGAAGGAGCTTCAGGCCGTCGTGGATTACCAGATGACGCTCATCGAGGCTCATCGGGCGAAGCTGGCGGCGGCCCCCCCGGGCGGGGGACATGCCAGCGCCCGTGCAACGAGGGAGGTGCGGCCGTGATCGCTCAGGCGACTCATATCCCGCCGATGGACGAGTTCGGCCTGCCGGCGGCCCCGTGGTTGTTCATCGTGCTGATGCTGGTCACGCTGCTGCTGCACCTGCTGTTCATGAACTTCGCCCTGGGCGGCACGCTGCTGGCGATCGGGCTCAACGCGCGGGCCCTTCTGCGGCCGGCCGCCCGGGAGGAGTCGAACCGCATCACGAACGTGATCGCGCAGATGATGCCGGTGATGATCAGCTTCGCGATCACGACGGGCTGCTGTTCGTGCAGGTGCTGTACGGCCCGTATTTCTACGCGTCGACGATCCTGCTCGGATTCGTCTGGCTGTCGATCATCGGCCTGCTCATTGTGGGGTTCTACCTGTCCTACGTCGTGACGAACCGCGGGGCGAATGCGTTGCTCGGCCGCGCCGGGACATGGACCGACAAACCGGGGCGGCGCCTCGTCGTGACGTCGGTCGCGGCGGCCTGCTTCGTCGCCATCGCGTGGATCCTCACGAACAACCACGTTCTGAGCAGCTTCCCCGACCTGGGCCACTGGGCACGGGACGGCCACTGGCGGCGCAACGTGGCCTACGCCGGCCACGTCTCCGTCCTCCCGCGGGTTCTGCACATGCTGATCGGTGCCGTCGCCGTGGCGGGTGTCTGGCTGGCTGCGGCGGGCTGGTGGCGGCGGGGGCGCTGCCCCGACGACGCCGAGACGGGCGCGAGCATGATCCGGCTCGGACTGTGGGTTGCGTTGATCGGCAGCGGCGTGAACATCATTGCCGGCGTCGCGTTCCTGTTCCACCACGACCTGGGGACGGTCGCGGCGATGTTTCGTCCGAGCACGTTGGCGGGCTTCCTTTTCGCGGCGGGGGTCTTTGTGCTGGTGCCGGCGCACATCGTGACGCTGGTGCTGTCGCTGCGGCAGCCGTTCTCGTTGCGGATGTTCGGCCTGGCGGCGGCGGTGCTGACCTTGCTGGCGCTGACGATGGCGATTGGGCGCGAGCACCTGCGATTGCTCCACTTGGCGCGGCCGGAGGCCGGCGGGTTCTCGCTGGGGCAGTGGGCCGTTCGCGCTCAGGTCAGCCCGCTGATCGTCTTCCTGGTCGTGTTTGTGGCCGGTCTGGCGACCGTGGGCCTGGTGCTTCGATGGATGACGGTGCGGCCGGATGCGGGGACCCCGGGCGCTGCCGCGGGTACGCCGGCTTCGGTTGAGTGACCGAAGCGAATCCTCAAGTCGTCTTGGCCGCCGCGTGAAGGCCGGCTTCGTGCTTCGCCCCGGCGCGCATGAGCGGCCCCGACGCGTAGCGCTGTCCGTCACGGCGGGCACGCGACCGGCCGGTTCGGCCCGTTGAAACAGGCCTGGAAGGCGAGGAAGTCGGTGAGGTCGACGTCGTTGTCGCGGTCCTGATCGCTGCACAGGCAAGCGCGCTGGTCGGCCGGCGGCGGGTAGGGCCGATTCGGGCCGTTGAAACAGTCCTGGAAGAAGAGGAAGTCGCCCAGATCCACGTCGCCGTCGCCGTCCAGATCCTGGGGCGTCAGACTGCACGGATCGGTG
>CAZTVU010000079.1:9220-19179 GCA_964617025.1 uncultured Planctomycetales bacterium
CGACACGCCGCACGGCCCAGCGCGGCACGCCGCCGGCCGGTTCGGCCCGTTGAAACACTCCTGAAAGGCTAGAAAGTCCGTCAGGTCGACGTCGTCGTCGCGGTCCTGGTCGTTGCAGTAGCACGCCTGCTGGTCGGCCAGCGGCGAGTAGGGCCGATTCGGCCCGTTGAAACAGTCCTGGAAGAAGAGGAAGTCGCCCAGGTCCACGTCGCCGTCGGCATCAGCATCCTGGGAGACCCTGTTGCACGGCGCGGCGGCCGATCGAAGCGCAAACGCCTGATCCGCGCAGGGGCGCGATGAGTCGCACCGGTCGGCCACGTTCCGCCAGTCCTCGGTCAGTCCGAACGGCGCGGACAGCACCGGGGCTGGGCGTCCGGTCGTGGCGCAACACAACAGGTTTGTCGGGCTTGTCAGCCAGCCCCAGTAATCCTGGTCGGCCGTGTTTGCGGTGGGCGATGGCGCCGGCGGCGCACCGGGCGGGCACTCGATCCGCAACCCCGCCACCGCCTGGATGGCGAGCCAGTATCGGTATCCCGGCTGCTGCATGAAGGCGTCGGGGGCCGCGGGTACGGTCTGGTTTCGCGGATCGGTCTCCGCCCGGACCAGACAGGCGGAGGCGAGGGATGCCGTGTAATGGTAGATCGGCTGCTGCTCGCACGACTGGATTCCCGCCGGGGTGATTACGACCGCTTCGGCGGGGACGAAGTACGTCCCCAGCAGCCCCTCGGGCGCGCACCCGAGCTCCGGCGGCGAGACGTCCGGTCCGGCGTAAAAGCGGACGAGCCATCCGTCAATCGCCGTGGGCGAGCCGGCTCCGCCATATTGTACGGGCGCGAATCGCGGATCGAGGTACGTGCCCCACCATTCGATGCGGCAGACCGCCCGGCCGTCCCCGGTGAAGTCGGCTGCCGCAGTCCGGTTCAGACAGTGGCTGCGCGTGGTGCGGCCCCAGTCGATGTCCGAGTGCGTGCCCACGCCGAGTTCCCGCGGAAGGGTGAACACGCCGGCCAGGATCTGACCGACGACTTGATCCTCGGAATCGACGAGGTCTACCGCCGCGGAGGCGGAATACTGAATGCCGCCGCCGGGGGGGACCTCGAGCAGCAGGGGGCTTGCGGTGATGCGCATGGGTCCCTGCGATCGCAGCACCTGAAGCGCTTCCGGGGCCTCGGGAAGAGTGAGCTCGACGAAGACGTCCAGATACGACTCGGCCGGGAAGCTGTTCTGCGGGTCCGGGTCGGTGTCGATGATTTCGCCGACCGAGGGCGCGGAGGTGTCGAGCTGCAGGCCGATCTCGCCGAGGACGGGATCGTTGCCGGCCAGGCTGAGCAGGAGCAGTTCGGTGGGCATCGCCTCGATGCCCGGCGCCGCGGTCTCGGGGTTGCCGTAGCGAGCGGCGAGGTCGCCGATCAGCGAGATGGAGATCGGCGCCTGTCCGGCCAACTGGAGCTGGAGGCCGGCGAGCGTCTGTGTGGCGAGCGAGGCAGACGCAGGCGGGAACGTGCGTTTGGGTGCGGTGTCGCTGCCGCAGAGCGGTGCGTCCGGGGCCGAGGATTCGTGGGGTTGGAACCACACGATGCGGCCGGCCGCGTCCTTGAGATAGAAGGCGAGGTCCAGCCTTCGCGCCGGATCCAGGGCACACTCGGGATACTGCTCCCAGCGAAGCTCGCCCGTCCACGCGAAGGCCCAGGCGGGGCCGACGCTGATGTCTGCTTGCCCCTGCTGCGCCGCGCACGCGTGGCCGTATCCGATCGGTGTGCTGTGCCAGGACCAGAACGGGCCGTCGGCGAGCGTGCCGCTGAACGACACGACACCGGAGGCGCAGTCCGTGCGGTATCCCACCTCGGCTTGGATACTGATCCAGTAGCGCCCGGCCTGCGCGTGGAATCCATCCGGGGCGGCCAGAGCGCTCGCCTGGACCACGAGGCATCCGTCGGACAGGTTCGCGCGGTGGCAGAACACGGGCGCGGAGTCGCATGCGACCGTTGCCGTGTCCTCCGCCACAACCGCGCTGCCGGCAATCCAGTATAGGCCCAGCAGAGGGCCCGGCAGGCACGTGTTCGCGGGATCGTCGGCGTGAAGGCCGATGAACCATCCATCCACCTGACGCGATTGCCCCGGCCCGGGCTCAAACGCAGGTTCCAGGTAGGAGCCGTACCACGCGACTTGAGTGATCACCGCCCCGGCCGCGTCGTCGACGGCGAAATCGTCGGCGAGGACGGCATTGAGCGGCGGTGCGGCCGACACACATTGCCCGTCGACGTTCGACGGGTTGCCGAAGCCCTGATTGGCGGCGGGGGGTTGCTGCCATCGCAGCAGGGGGCACGAGTCGGCGGCCTCGCCGGACGCCGGGCCCGCCCCCCAGCAGGCGCCAAGCACCACAGCGACCAACCCGGTCCAGCCGCCTCGCCTCACCATTGCGGTCATTTCCTCGCGCATCTCGATAGACAACCGGGCGTCCGAGGGGGGTCCGCCCGACAGACCTCCGCTTCTTTGCCGCTACCCCGTAGCTTTGCGCCTCAGGCTACTCCAGCCCCAGCGTTAGTATACCAGGCTTCCGCCGTGGTAGAGAAACGAAAAACTCACTTACGTGCCGCGCTTTGATACCGTCAGGGCTTGGCGCGTCGTGTCTTTGCCCGACGAAACTCCTCCAGAACCGCCTTTCGGGCATCGGCGTGATCGACGATCGGCGCGGGATAGTCGCGGCCAATGGTGCATCTAACCTCTTTCTGGATAGATGGATGCAGACGCCATGGAGCGTGTATGGCGTCGATCGGACAGCGGTCCAGCTCCGGTACGTATCGCCGAATGTACGCCCCTTCGGGGTCGAATCGCTCCGATTGAGAGACGGGGTTGAAGATGCGGAAAAACGGTTGGGCGTCGGTGCCGACGCTGGCACTCCACTGCCACCCGCCGAGGTTCTGCGAGAGGTCGTAATCGAGCAGCCTTCGCGCGAAATAGCGTTCGCCCCACTTCCAGTCGATCAGCAGGTCCTTCGTCAGGAAGGACGCCGTCACCATCCGCAGGCGGTTGTGCATGTATCCCGTGGTGTTGAGCTGGCGCATGCCCGCGTCGACGATGGGATAGCCCGTTCTTCCTTCGCACCAGGCCTTGAACAGCCGTTCGTCATGCCGCCAGCGGACGCCGTCGAACGCGGGCTGGAAGGCGCGCTCCTCCGTGTGGGGGAAGTGGTACAGGATCATGTTGTAGAACTCGCGCCAGATGAGCTCGTCGATCCACTTTTGCGCGCCGGCCGAGCCGTGGTCGATCGCCTCGGTCAGTATCTCGCGGATGCCGACCGTTCCGAAACGCAGGTGTACCGAGAGGCGCGAGGTGCCTTCGATCGACGGGATGTCGCGTGTTTGCGGGTAGTCGTGGATCCGGGCGAGAAACCCGCGAAACATACGTTGGCCGGCCCTGGTGCCGCCGGGCCACTGGAGGTCGGTCTTCTCGAACCCGAGGTCCGCAAGCTCCCAGGGATGCGAGCGGACCTTGGGAGGCGGGGCGACCAGCTTTCGCCGGTGTCTGCCGCAGTCGCGGGGCGCGTGGTCGTCCTCGGTCAGCCGCGCCCGCCACGCGTTGCGGTAGTGCGTGTAGACGCGGTAGGGGCGCCCCGCCTTGTCGACCACCTCGTCCTTTTCGAAGATCACATGGTCCTTGTACGTCTTCAGGCAGCGGCCATCACGGTCGAGGGCCGCGGCAACGGCGGCGTCGCGCTGCCGGCACCGTGGCTCGTAATCGTGATTGGCATAGACGGCATCGACGCTCAGCTCGGCGGCCAGGCGCGGGATCTCGTCGCGGGCGAAGCCGTGCCGCACCAGCAGCCGGGCGCCCAGCCTGCGCAGGCTCGCGTCCATTTCGGCGAGCGACTGGTGAATGAACTCGACCCGGCGGTCGGCCTTGTCGTGCAGCTCGTCGAGGATCTCGCGGTCGAAGCAGAAGCCGCAGTAGACCCTGTCCGCCTCGGCCAGGGCGCGGCTCAGGGCGGTGTTGTCGTGCAGGCGGAGGTCGCGCCGAAACCACATCAGCGCCGTGCTCATGCTTGGGATCATAGGCCGTCCGCGTGCTCGCCGCCACGCTCGTTCCGGGCGCACCGAGCGATGCGACCGCGTTGTTGCGGAACGGGGGGCGGCCGTATAGCCTCGCCTGCCGATATCCGATGGATGGCGGATCGCACGCGGCCGGAGGGAGCCGGTCGGCGCCGGTCCGCCGGGGTGGTCCCTCGATGCCGGTCATCGGCCACGCGTTTGTGGGTCTCGCCACGGCGATGTGTACTCGTCCGCGACGCGCCTCGCTGGTGGGTGTTGCGCTTTGGACGCCGGTGGTGGTGGGGCTTGCCTACCTCCCGGATGTCGTCCGGCAGGTGGTCGCCAGCGGCGATGCGGCGGAAAAGCGGCTGGTGACGCACTCGCTGCCATGTGCCGTCGCGGCCGCCCTGGTGGCGGCGCCGGGTCTGGCCCGGCTGGGCCGACGGGGCTTCGCGGGCGGTTTCGCCATCGCCCTGGGGCTGATCCTCTCGCATGTCGTGCTGGATATCCTTCAGGGCAGCGACCGCCGGTTCTGGTGGCCCTTTTCGAACGCGCATGTTCGCCTCAACTCGACGCTCATCCCGACGAGCACGCGACAGGAGGCCGTACTTTTCGCGAAGCTCTTCGGCGTGTTCATCGGCGTCCGTTGGATTGCGATGCAATGGTGGCGCCGGAGGCATCCGCCGGCGGCGGGCGTGCGCGGGCGGGGCCTGGCCGTCTGGACGGGCTACGGCCTGACCGCCGTCATCTTCCTCGCGGCCGGTACGACGCACTACCTCCGCGGCGTTCGTCAGCAGGACCTGGCGGCGGCCAACCGGTTGCTGTGGAAGGGCCGGTACGCCGAATCGCTCGCGATGGTCGAGCGGGCGGACCGCTGGCCGCGCGCGGCGACCCCGGCCCGGATGGATTACGCGCGGGCGGAAGCCTATGCCGGTTTGAAGCAGCGGGACCTCGCGGAGTACTACTTCCTGCGGTCCATCGAGGCGGATCCGACGTTCTTCTGGTCGATCGGCGACCTGGCGGTCTTGTATGCGTCCGGGGAGGAGCCGGTCGAGGAGCGCCAAAAGAAGGTGGAGCCGTATCGGCGGTTGCTCGAGACGCGGTTCTCTGACCACGCGCACCTGGGATCGTATCTCAAGCGGATCGAGCGAAAGCTGGCGGCGCCGGCGACGCGGCCGCGAAAGTGATTCCCGGACGGGGCCGGCGCGCGACCGCGCCGCGGGCTTCGTGGACATACGAATGTGATCCCCCGTGTTCCATGAGGCAAGGTTGGAAAGCGGAAAAACGAAAAAGCGAAAAAGCGGAAAAGCCCAGCGCAACCTCTGGCCGCAACCCCCAGATGCGCGCATCTTGCCCGCCGGTTGCGCCGGGAGACACGGCCCCGATCTCGACTCGAACGGCGGTTGCCCCGCTCGTTTTGCACGGCGCGGTCCGCGCGTTTTGGACTGCGGCGGCCTTGCCGCCGCTTTTCCTGCGGCGCGCGGTGAGCCCCCGGCACACCGTAGACCGTCCGAGCCAAAGCGGTGGCGTTGCCACCGCAGTCCACAGGCGACGACGGACGACGGATCGCGCGAAGCGGACATCCGAACACGCCGGAAGGCGGCCGGATCGTCGTGCGGAAACGGTGTCGGGAGGGCACAAAGTCGGCGGATATCATCGAAGAACGCACGATGACCGAGTGAACCCGCAATTGCACCGCCGATGTGCTCGGGATGCGGCCCTTCGAACGCTTTTTTCGCTTTTCCGCTTTCTCGTTTTCCCGTCGTTGCGTTCTGCAACGACGGAACAAAGCCTTGTTTCCTCCGGGGGTTTGGTCGTATCGGAAGGCCCATGGTATCTTGAGGCACAGACGCGCCCCGGCCGCCGCTCGCGGGTTTCGCGAGCGCGACGCGCGGTCGTCGCCGGCGTCGGGCGTGTCGGGTGACGAGCATGAGCAGGGACATCCAGGCCGAGATCGAGCGGCTCCGTGACGAAATCCGGCGCCACGATCACCTGTATTACGTGGAGGCGCGGCCGGAGATCTCCGACCGGGAATACGACCGGTTGTTCGAGCGGCTCCGGGCGTTGGAGGCGGAGCACCCCGAGTGGATCACGCCCGACTCACCCACGCAGCGGGTCGGCGGGCGACCGCTGGAGGGCTTCGCGCAGGTCCGCCACGCCGTGCCGATGCTCTCGATCGACAACACGTACGGCGAGGGCGAGGTCCGCGAGTTCGACGCCCGGGTGCGCAAGGCGCTCGGCGGCGAGGCGTATGCGTACGTCGTCGACCCGAAGATCGACGGCGTGGCGATTTCCCTGCGGTATGAGCGCGGCGTGCTCACGTTGGCGGCGACGCGCGGCGACGGCGAGACCGGCGACGACATCACGCAGAACGCCCGCACGATCCGTTCGATCCCGCTGCGGCTGCGCGGGAAGGACGTGCCCGATGTGCTGGATGTCCGCGGCGAGGTGTACTGGCCGCGGTCCGACTTCGCCCGGTTCAACGCCGAGCGAGCGCGGGCGGGCGAACCGACGTTTGCGAACCCGCGCAACGCGACGGCGGGCACCCTGAAGCAGCTCGACGCGAGGATCGTCGCCCGGCGCGGGCTGGCCTTCCTGGCCCACGGGTTCGGCGAGGTGGTTCCCCTGCGGGCCGAATCTCACCATGAGCTGCTGGATCGATTTGCGTCGTGGGGCATCCCGGTCAACCCCCACCGGCGGTTGCTGCGCTCGGTGGACGAGGTCTGTGCCTTCATCCGCGAGTGGGAGTCCAGGCGGCTGGAGCTGGACTACGAGACGGACGGGCTGGTCATCAAGATCGACCGGCTCGACCAGCGGGCCGCCCTCGGCGCGACCAGCCGCGCCCCGCGGTGGTGCATCGCCTTCAAGTATGCCGCCGAACGGGCCGAGAGCCGCCTGCTGTCGGTCCGGTTCCAGGTGGGCAAGCTCGGAACGATCACGCCGGTGGCCAACCTCGAGCCGGTGCGACTGGCGGGCACGACGGTCAAGAGCGCCAGCCTTCACAACTTCGACCAGATCGAGCGGCTGGGGGTGATGATCGGCGATACGGTCCTCGTCGAGAAGGCCGGCGAGATCATTCCGCAGGTGGTGCAGGTCGTCGCCGAGAAACGGCCCCGCGACGCGCAGCCGATCCGGCCGCCGGCCCGCTGTCCGTCGTGCGACGGGCCGGTCACGCGCGAGGAGGGCCTCGTCGCGATCCGCTGCTCGAACCCCGCCTGCCCGGCGCAGGTGAAGGAGCGGATCCGCTACTTCTGCGGCCGCGACCAGATGGACATCGAGGGCGCCGGCCCCGCGCTGGTCGATCAGCTCGTCGATCAGGGCCTCGTTCGCGACGTTGCCGACCTGTACGCCCTGGCCGGCCGCCGCGATGAGCTGATCGCCCTGGAGCGAATGGGCGAGAAGAGCGCGGACAACCTTCTCGCGGCGATCGAGAAAAGCAAATCGCGCCCGCTGGCCCGGCTGATTGCCGCGCTGAACATTCCGCAGGTCGGCACGGCGACGGCCGAACTGCTCGCCGAGCATTTCGGCGAGATGGACCGGCTCCTGGACGCGGACGAAGCGGCCCTGGAGGAGATCGAGGGCATCGGCCCCGAGATGGCCGCGAGCATCCGGGCGTATTGCCGTACCCCGGCTGCGCGGCGTCTGATCGCGCGTCTCCGCGAGGCCGGCGTCAATATGAAGCAGCCCAGGCGGGCCGCCGCCGCGCATCAGCCGCTGGCGGGCAAGACGGTGGTCGTGACGGGGACGCTGGAGAGGTATTCACGCAAGGATATCGAGGAGCTGATCGGCCGACTCGGCGGCAAGGCCGCCGGGTCCGTCAGCCGACGGACGGACTTCGTGGTGGCAGGCGCCGATCCGGGGTCGAAGCTGGACAAGGCCCGCGAGCTCGGCGTTCGCGTGCTGACGGAGGGGGAGTTCGAGGCGTTGATCGGGCGATAGCATGGAAACCGGACGACTGCACGGCAGCGTGACGGCGTGCGACATCGAGATCCGCGTGCGCTACGCCGAGTGCGATCCGATGAACCTGGTGCACCACTCGAAGTACTTCGAGTACCTCGAGATGGGGCGGACGGAGCTGCTCCGCAAGGCGGGCTTCCGCTACCGCGACCTGGAGGCGCGGGGCATATTCTTCGTGGTGGCGAAGATCGAGTGTCGGTTTCGCTCGCCGGCCCGCTACGACGATGTGCTCGTGCTGACGACGTCGATCGTGCGGCAGACCCGCGCACGCATCGACCACGCCTACACCCTCAAGCGCGACGGCCTGATCCTGTGCGAGGCCGCCAGCACGCTGGCGTGCGTCGACCGCTCCGGTCGGCCGATCGCCATCCCCGACGAACTCGCCTGACCGCAATCGTCGCCCTGCGGGGCGACCGGACCCTCAGGGCGTCCGCGAGGCCAGCAGCCGCTCGAGCTCGGCCACGCGCTCCGTGAGGGCTCGGATGTCGTCGCGGCTGGGGAGGTTCATCCGGGCGAGGGCGTCCGTCGTCAGCCGCTGCACGGTCGCCTCCAGCTCGGTGCGGGCCTTCTCGGATCGCGCCACGACCTCGTCGACGAATTCCTTGCCCTTGTCGCCGGAGAGCTGCGCGGCCTTGGCGATCTCGCGGCCGACCTCCTCGGCCTTCTCCTTCGTCAGGGCGGCCAGCCCGACCCCCGTCAGCAGCGCCTTCTTGATCAGGTCCACCATAGGTTGTGTCTCCATGCCGCGGGCGGTGGATCGGCCGGGCCTCGCTCGCGGCTCGGCCTGCGTCCGCCGCCACCACGGCGATCATGCTTCCGTACGTTCGTCGGGCGACGGTTGTTCTTCCTGCGCCTTGCGCTTGCGGTCGATGGCCCGGACGCGCCATCGCGCCGCCAGCCCGAGCAGCCCGATCGCCAGCAGGCCGAAGTTCTCGTTGATCTTCAGCCAGCCGACCTTCGTGTCGCCCCCCGTACACCCGCAGTTGATGTCCAGGCCGCGGTGCATCGCCCAGCCCACCATCGCGTTGAAAAACAGCAGCATGCCACAGATCAGCACCGTCGATTCGAACACCCAGAAGCCGAGGATCAGCGAGAGCCCCGTCACGATCTCGATCCAGGGCATCAGGATGGCGGCGGGGTGGACGATCCACCAGAAGCGCCCGAGGCGGTAGTTTCGGATCTCGTCGCGGAAGAGCGCCGGGCCGTGGAGGCTCGCCGTCAGACGCCAGGCGGGGTCGGAGTCGGGCTGCGTCGTGGTCTTATGGATCGGCGGGACGCGCACCCACTCGGTCCGGATCTGGAGGCCCAGCGCCTTGACGCCGCCGGCGTACACGAAGAACCCGCCGAGGAACCATCGGCACAGTCGCGACATCCAGAGCCATGTCCGCCTACGACCCACTCGAATCCTCCCGGACGGGCGCCGGGCTCTCGTCGGCCCGCTCGCCGGTCTCGATCGGCATGTTCGCCGCCGGGTCGCTCCAGTCCTTCCATCCGCCGAAGTAGAGCCGAAGGTTCGTGAACCCTTGGGCCGCGAGGGCGTTGTATACGGTCAGGCTCTCATCGCACTCGTCGCCGCCGCAATAGATGATCACGCGATCGTCGGGGCCGCGCACCCACCGGAAGACATTCATGATATGCTCGTCGACCGCGTGCGCGGGGACGTTGTGGGCCATCGGGATGTGGCCGTTCTGATACTTTTCCTCCGTGCGGGCGTCGATGATGACGGCGCCCTCGTCGATGGCGGCCCGGAGCTCGTCCCGGGTGATCGCGGCCGCCTGTTGGGTGGCCGTGGGCGGAGGGTAGAGCTGCTCGCGGGTGGTGATCCACGGCAGCCGCTGCGATCGGACGGCGTTCACGCCGGCTCCGATCGCGATCGCAGCGAGAAGGAGGACCAGCATCCGGCCGAGGGAGCGCTTCACGGGGCCGGCGTCCCCGCCGGTGCGGGCCTTGTCGCGGGCACGACGGGCCGCTGCG
>CAZTVU010000080.1:0-12832 GCA_964617025.1 uncultured Planctomycetales bacterium
GCGGCCGGGTCCGGATCGTCGGGGTCTGCTGCAGCCCCCGCAAGGGCAAGACGACGGCGGCGGCCATGCAGGCGTGCCTCGATGCCGCCAAGGCGGCCTCGCCCGTCGTCGAGGTGGAGATGATCGAGCTCGCCGGCCTGAAGATCCCCGGCGAGGTGGCGGCCGGCGTGCCGCTGGCCCCGGGCGAGAAGGACGACTTCCCCGCCGTCGCCGCGAAGATCGGCGGCCCCGACGTCGCCGGCATCATCCTCGGCACGCCCGTGTACTTCGGCAACATGAGCGCGCTGTGCAAGGCGTTTCTCGACCGCTGCATGGCCTTCCGCAAGAACGACTTCGCCCTGCGCGACAAGGTCGGCGGCGTGCTCGCCGTCGGCGGCGCCCGCAACGGCGGCCAGGAGCTGACCCTCCAGTCCGTCCTCGCGGCGATGCTCTGTCAGGAGATGATCGTCGTCGGCGACGGCCGGCCGACGGCCCACTTCGGCGGGACTCTGCTGAACGACGGCAAGGACGACATCAGCGCGGACACCTTCGGTCTGGCCACGGCCCGGAACCTCGGGCGGCGCGTGGCGGAAGTGGCCGTCCGCCTGAATCGGCGCGGGTAACCTTCCGGCGGCGTTGTTTGCCGCGGGATCGGGCGGCTGCCGCTCCACAGGAGGGCGCAGCCCGTTTCCCGGGTCGCGTCGGGCGCGGTTTGGGCGGGGCGGCCCGCGTCGAGTGACATCCCCCGGAGATGCGGGGACAACCGCCTTCGGCGGGCTTGACGAGCGTCGGCCCATACGCTATAGTTCGTTACTTGACGAAGTATGAAAGCCGAGGAGACGTCCCGTGCGGGAGTTTCTGGCCATCACGAAGGCCCTCAGCGACGAGATGCGGGTGCGCGCGCTGCTGGCCCTCCGACAGGGCGAATTGTGCCTGTGTCAGATCATCGAGCTGCTGGGCCTGTCGCCCGCCACCGTTTCCCGGCACATGGACGTGCTGGTCCGGGCGGGGCTGGTCGAGCGCCGCAAGGAGGGCCGGTGGTGCTACTTCCGGCCGGCCGGTCGCCGGGCGTCGCGGGCGGCGAGGCGGACGCTGGACTGGGTCTTCGACTGCCTGCGCTCCCATCCTGCCGTCGAGGAAGACGTTCGGAGGATTGCCCGCATTCGAAGGGTCGATCTCGAGGATCTCTGCGAGTGTTATCGATCGTGACGGGAGGCCGCCACCATGAGTGCCCCGAAGACCGGTGAAGATGTTCGCAACACAATCCGGGAAGGCTATGCCGGCATCGCTCGGGCGGGGGAGCGGAACATCGCCGGGGCGGCGCCGGGATGCGGCAGCGGCTGCTGCTGCGGCTCGGCCGTCGACGCCGATGCGCTCGCGAAGACGATCGGCTACTCGGCGGACGAACTGGCGTCCTTGCCCGGGGGCGCGAACCTGGGGCTGTCCTGCGGCAATCCGACCGCCGTCGCCTCGCTTCGGCCGGGCGAGGTCGTGCTGGACCTCGGCAGCGGGGCGGGCTTCGACGCATTTCTCGCCGGGCCGAGGGTCGGCGCATCCGGTCGCGTGATCGGCGTCGACATGACGCCGGAGATGCTGGCCCGGGCGCGCGGCAACCTCCCGGCGTACCGGCAGCGGACGGGGCTCGACAACGTCGAGTTCCGGCTGGGCGAGATCGAGCATCTGCCGGTGGCCGACGGCAGCGTCGACGTGGTCATCTCCAACTGCGTGATCAACCTGTCGCCGGACAAGCCGCAGGTCTGGCGCGAGATCGCCCGGGTGCTGCGGCCCGGCGGCCGGGTGGCCGTGTCGGATCTCGCCCTGCTCCGGCCGCTGCCCGAGTCGATCGTGCAGATGGTCGAGGCGTGGATCGGGTGCATCGCCGGGGCCGTGCTCGCGGAGGACACCCGGCAGATGGCTGCGGATGCCGGGCTGAGCGACATCGTGCTGACCAGCCGGCCGGAGTATGTACGGGCGATGAGCGACGCGCAGGACCCGCTGTACCGCAGGATCGTCGAGCACCTGCCGCCGGGGGCCGGCGCGGCGGACTACATCACGAGCCTCGAGATCACGGCCCGCAAGGGACCGGCGCCGTCGGGGGCCGGGTGCGGGTGCTGCGGCCCGGTCGGCGCCGGATGAGGACACTTGCCGTATGACAACCGAACCGTCACGTGCGAAGCTGCGGGTGCTGTTCCTGTGCACGGGCAACTCGTGCCGCAGCCAGATGGCCGAGGGCTGGGCGCGGCACCTGAAGGGCGACGTGATCGAGCCGTACTCGGCCGGCATCGAGACGCACGGCCTGAACCCGCACGCCGTCCGGGTGATGGCCGAGGCCGGCGTCGACATCTCCGGGCATCGGTCGAAGAACGTGGCCGAGCTGCGGGATGTGCCCTTCGACTACGTCGTCACGGTCTGCGGTCACGCCCACGAGACCTGCCCGATGTTCCCGGGCGGGGCGAGGATCGTCCACGTGGGCTTCGACGATCCGCCGAGGCTGGCCGCGTCGGCCGCCACGCCGGAGGAGGCGATCGACGCCTACCGGCGCGTCCGCGACGAGATCCGCGCGTTCGTCCTGACGCTGCCCGACTCCCTGATGAATCGATAGGAGCATCGGATGTCCGACGGCATCGCCCGCCGACTGTCCTTCCTCGACCGGTACCTGACGCTCTGGATCTTCCTGGCGATGGCCGCCGGCGTGCTGCTGGGGTATGTCGCGCCCGGCGTGGGCGACTGGATCGGCTCACTCCGGCCCGAAGGCACGCAGACCAGCATCCCGATCGCCCTCGGCCTGATCCTGATGATGTACCCGCCGCTGGCGAAAGTGAAGTACGAGGAGCTCGGCGACGTCTTCCGCGACTACCGGATCCTGGCCTTGTCGCTGCTGCAGAACTGGGTGATCGGGCCGGTGCTGATGTTCGTGCTGGCGATCGCGTTCCTCCGCGGACAGCCGGAGTTCATGATCGGCCTGATCCTGATCGGCCTGGCCCGGTGCATCGCGATGGTGATCGTGTGGAACGAGCTGGCCCGGGGCGACACGGAATACGCCGCCGGCCTGGTGGCGTTCAACTCGATCTTCCAGGTCCTTTTCTACAGCGTGTACGCGTGGCTCTTCATTACCATCCTGCCGCCGCGGCTGGGCCTGCCGGGGGCGGACACCTCCGGCATCACCATCGGCCAGATCGCGCAGAGCGTGTTCATCTACCTGGGCATTCCGTTTCTGGCGGGCATGGGGACGCGGCTCGTGCTGGTCGGGGCCAGGGGCAAGGCGTGGTATCACGGGCGGTTCATCCCGCGGATCTCGCCGATCACGCTGATCGCCCTGCTGTTCACGATCGTGGTGATGTTCTCGATGCAGGGCCGGAAGATCCTCACGAGGCCCGGCGACGTCCTGCTGATCGCCGTGCCGCTGCTGATCTACTTCGTCGTGATGTTCCTGGTCAGCTTCTGGATGAGCGCGAAGGCCGGCGCCGGCTACGCGCGGTCGGCGACGCTGTCGTTCACCGCCGCCAGCAACAACTTCGAGCTGGCCATCGCGGTGGCGGTCGGCGTGTTCGGCATCCACCACGGCGCCGCGTTCGCGGCCGTCATCGGCCCGCTCGTCGAGGTGCCCGTCCTGATCAGCCTCGTGAACGTCGCGCTCCGCTTCCAGCGCCGCTGGCGCTGACCGTGCGGAGCGGGGTCCTCGGTAACGCTGGAAAACGGAAAAGCGATAAAGCGAGAAAGCGAAGAGACTGATCGCTGCCTTTGGTCGCACCCAATGGTATTTGCGTCTTGCTCGCCGGTTCTGCTGGAAGCGTCTGCCCCGACCTCGGCTCGGGCGGCGGTTGCCCTCTTGTCCTGTACGGCGCGGTCCGCGCCTTTTGGACTGCGGCGGCTCTGCCGCCGCTTTCCTGGGGCAAGCCAAGACGCGCTGGCATGCGGCAGGGCGTCCGAGCCAAAGCGGTGGCGTTGCCACCGCAGTCCACAAGCGCCGACGGACGTTGTGTGCGTCTTGCTCGCCGGTTCTGCTGGAAGCGTCTGCCCCGACCTCGGCTCGGGCGGCGGTTGCCCTCTTGTCCTGTACGGCGCGGTCCGCGCCTTTTGGACTGCGGCGGCTCTGCCGCCGCTTTCCTGGGGCAAGCCAAGACGCGCTGGCATGCGGCAGGGCGTCCGAGCCAAAGCGGTGGCGTTGCCACCGCAGTCCATAGGCGCTGACGGACGACGGATAACGCGAAGCGAATAGCTGGAAACTTACGGACGCGGCCGGAGCGTCGTCGGGAAAGCGCGTCGTGCGAACCAGAAATCGGGGATATTCACCGAAAGAGGTCCGGTGATATGGTGAGCGCACGACCGCACCGCGGATCGGTCGCAGATGCGGAGTTCCGAAGACGTTTTCTATTTCACCGGTTTTTCGCTTTCTCGCTTTTCCGTCGTTGCGTTATGCAACGACGGAGTTAACTCACCGCTGCACGCGGGCGGAGCCGCCTTTGGCGAAGGCCTCGACCTCCTCCAGCCGGGCCATGGTGACGTCGCCGGGGAATGTGGTGAGCAGCGCGCCGTGGGCCCAGCCCAGGCGGAGGGCCTGCTCGGGTTCGCGGCCGGTGATCAGGCCGTAGATCAGGCCGGCGGCGAAGCCGTCGCCGCCGCCGATGCGGTCGAGGACATCGAGCCGGCACGTGGGGCTGACGAACCGCTTGCCGTTGAGCCACAGGACGGCGGCCCAGTCGTGGTGGTTGGTTGAGTGGACCTCGCGGAGCGTGGTCGCCACCATCCGGACGTTGGGGAACTGCTCGACGACGCGCTCGATCATCCGGAAGAACGTGTCGGGGTCGAGCTTCGACTTCGCGGCCACCTCCGGCCCCGGGATGCCCAGGCCCTTTTGCAGGTCCTCCTCGTTGCCGATGAGGGCGTCGACGTGGCCGACGATCCGCCGGAGCACCTGCTGCGCCCGCTCCAGGCCGCCGATCGGGGCCCAGAGC
Organism: uncultured Planctomycetales bacterium; assembly: GCA_964617025.1. Classification (GTDB taxonomy): domain Bacteria; phylum Planctomycetota; class Phycisphaerae; order UBA1845; family PWPN01; genus CAZMVY01. The sequence goes on from CAZTVU010000080.1 coordinate 4,935, forward strand.
TTCGCGCGGTAGTTCAGGTCGAACGAGTTGACGGCGCCGGCCTTGCGGGCGGCCTGCATGCCCTCGACGATCAGCTCGGACGTCGTCTCGGAGAGCGAGGCGAAGATGCCGCCCGAGTGGAACCAGCGGACGCCGGCAGCGAAGATCCGGGCCCAGTCGAAGTCGCCGGGCCTGAGCAGCGACCCGGCCTCGTTCGAGCGGTTGTAGAAGACGACGGGCGGCCGGACGCCGCGGTCGCTGTAGACGGTGGCGATGTTGGGGCCGCGGACGCCGTCGTGCTCGAACCACTTGTAGAAGGGCGTGACGCCGGTCTCGCGGATGCGGGCCTGGACGAGCTCGCCGATGCCGTAATCGACCATGGCGGTGGCGATGCCGGTCCGCAGCCGGAAGCAGTCGGACAGCGACGCGGCGACGTTGTACTCGCCGCCGGAGACGTGGATGTCGACCGAGCGTGCCTTGCGGAACGGGATGACGCCGGGGTCCAGCCGGTGGACGACGGCGCCAAGGGCCAGGAAGTCGAGGTCACACGGGTCTTTGCGGATGGTCAGGTCGTTCATGATGTCCCCTGAAAAAGTTCGCTCCGTCGATGCGTTACGCAACGACGGGGTTCCCTGCTACGAGCGGCCACAATTAGGGGCCGAGGCGGCCGATGTCAACTGGGGATCGCCGCAATGATATCGCCCGATTCCTTGTGCTCCGGGCAAGCCTTTCCAAAGACGATCCGGCCGCGTTCGGGCGTGTCCGGCGATCCGCTTCCCGCGATCCGTCGTCCGTCGGCGCTCTTGGACTGCGGTGGCAACGCCACCGCTTTGGCCCGGACGGCCTGCCGCGCGCCGGTGTGTCGCAGCACTCCCCAGGAAAAGCGGCGGCAAGGCCGCCGCAGTCCAAAAAACGCGGGTCACGCCGTACAGGAGAAGCGGAGCGATCGTTGCCCGAGCCGAGGTCGGGGCAGACGCTTTCATCGCGACCGGCGAGCAAGACGCACCCGTCTGTGGGTTGGCGTCAGAGGTGGCGATGCGCATCCCGCCGGCTTCGCGATCCTTCGTGCCCCAGCCGATAGCCGACAGCCGATACCCGTTTTTCATTTGACAATGCTATCGCCCGTGTCTACGATCGGCCGAACATTCGTTACCGGAGCCGGCCGCTTGAAACTCCGCGAGAATCTCACCTCCGACAAGGTCTCGGGCCTGGAGCAGGTGACTCCGCTCATCGCGCGCCCGGGGATCACGATTCGCGAGGCCATCGCGATGATGCGCGAGCAGCGGCGCGGGTCGTTGCTGGTTTGTGACGGCAAGCGGCTGCTGGGCATCTTCACCGAGCGGGACGTCCTCAAGCGAATCCTGTCGAAGGGGGTGGACCTCGGGGCGCGGGTGGACTCGTTCATGACGCCCAATCCGGTGACGATCCACCGCACGGACAGCGTGGGCCTCGTGCTCCGGCTCATGCTCGAGGGTGGGTACCGGCATCTGCCGGTCGTCGACGAGGGCGGCACGCCGGTCGGCGTCTTGTCGGTCAAGGGGCTGATTCATTATCTCGTCGAGCATTTCCCCGCCGCCGTGTACAACCTGCCGCCGTCGCCCGGCCAGGTGAGTCAGAACCGCGAGGGGGCCTGACCGGGTGCCCGGATGATCATGGAAACCGCCGAAAATCGTCCATCGGAGTTGCTGATCGAGCGGGAGAGTGCCCGCGGCAAGGTGCTGCAGGAGATTCGGTCGGCGGTGGTCCGGTTCGCCGGGGACAGCGGCGACGGGATGCAGCTCGCCGGCATGCAGTTCTCAAACGCCTCGGCGGTGTTCGGGAACGACGTCAGCACGTTCCCGGATTACCCGGCGGAGATCCGGGCCCCGGCGGGGACGCTGGCGGGGGTCAGCGGCTTTCAGATCAACTTTTCGTCGTTCGACATCCACACGCCGGGCGACCGCGTGCAGGCGCTGGTGGCGATGAACCCGGCGGCGCTCAAGGCGAACCTGCCGGACCTCGAGCCGGGCGGGATGCTGATCGTCGATGAAGATTCGTTCGACAAGGGGAGCCTTGCCAAGGCGGGCTACACGTCAAATCCGCTGGAGGACGGGAGCCTCCAGTCGTATCGGGTGTACAAGATCCCGATCGACCGTCTCAACAAGGAGGCCGTCAAGGACCTCGGCCTGACCGCCAAGGCGGCCGACCGGTCCCGCAACTTCCTGGCGCTGGGGCTGGTGTACTGGTTGTACGACCGGCCGATGGAGCCGACGCTGCGGTGGATCAAGCAGAAGTTCGGCAAGAACCCCGACGCGGCGGAGGCCAACACGCGCAGCCTGAAGGCGGGTTACGCCTTCGGCGACACGACGGACATCTTCCCCGCCCGATTCGTCGTGGCAAGGGCGCCGGTGGCGCCGGGCCGATATCGCGCACTGACGGGCAACCAGGCGATCGCCATGGGGATGGTCGCCGCGGCACACCGGGCCGGCAAGACGCTCTTCTACGGCACGTACCCGATCACGCCGGCGAGCGACATCCTGCACGAGCTGGCGCGGTTCAAGAGCTTCGGCGTCAAGACGCTCCAGGCCGAGGACGAGATCGCCGCCATCACCACGGCGATCGGGGCGGCCTTCGGCGGCGCGTTCGCCGCGACGGGCACCAGCGGCCCCGGCCTCTCGCTGAAGACCGAGGCGCTCGGGCTCGCCGCCATGCTCGAGCTCCCGCTGCTGATCATCGACGTGCAGCGCGGCGGGCCCAGCACGGGCCTGCCGACGAAGACGGAGCAGGCGGACCTCAACATGGCCCTCTTCGGGCGGCACGGCGAGTGCCCGGTGCCCGTGCTGGCGCCGGCGTCGCCGGGCGACTGCTTCGCCATCGTGTTCGAGGGGTTTCGCATCGCGGTCCGGTACATGACGCCGGTGATCATCCTCAGCGAGGGCTACCTGGCGAACGGGTCGGAGCCGTGGCGGATTCCCGACGTGAGCGAGCTGCCGAAGATCGAGGTGTCGCACGACGCCGATCCGGCGACGTTCGCTCCGTACTCGCGCGACGAGCGCCTTGCGAGGCCGTGGGTGTTGCCCGGCACGCCGGGCCTGGAGCACCGCATCGGCGGGCTGGAGAAGCAGCACATCACCGGGGCGGTGAGCTACGACCCCGACAACCACGACCGGATGGTGCGCCTGCGGGCGGAGAAGATCGCGGGAATCGCCGACGACATCCCGGAGGCCCGGCCGGAGGGTCCGGCGAGCGGCGACCTGCTGGTGGTGAGCTGGGGCGGGACGTACGGGGCGGTGCGGACGGCGTGCGAGCAGGCCCGCGAGGCGGGCCGCGACGTGTCGCACCTTCACTTCCGCCATCTGAACCCCCTCCCGCGAAACACCGGCCGTGTGCTTGCGGCGTTCCGGCGGATCCTGGTGTGCGAGCTGAACCTCGGGCAGTTTCGCGGCGTCCTTCAGTCGCGGTATCCGATCCGGGCGGAGGGCTTCCACCAGCTTCGCGGCAAGCCCTTCGCGATTCACGAAGTGCGCGAGGCGATCGAAGCGATGTTCACGAAGGAGAATACGTAAATGGCCGCACCGGCCGAGCCCGTCACGCTGACCGCGAAGGATTTCGCCTCGGAGCAGGAGGTCCGCTGGTGCCCCGGCTGTGGCGACTACTCGATCCTCGCGCAGGTCAAGAAGGTCCTGCCGACGCTGGCCATTCCCCGGGAGAAGTTCGTCTTCATCTCGGGCATCGGCTGCTCGAGCCGCTTTCCGTACTACGTCAACACGTACGGCATGCACAGCATCCACGGCCGGGCCCTGCCGATCGCCACCGGCCTCAAGTGCGTGCGGCCCGACCTGTCCGTCTGGGTCGTCACCGGCGACGGCGACGCCCTGAGCATCGGCGGCAACCACTTCATCCACGCCATCCGCCGCAACGTGGACGTGAAGATTCTGCTCTTCAACAACCGGATCTACGGATTGACGAAGGGGCAGTACTCGCCGACGTCGGAGCTGGGAAAGAAGACGAAATCGACGCCGTACGGCACGATCGAGAACCCTGTTCACGCCATCTCGCTGGCGCTGGCGGCGGAGGCGACGTTCGTCGCGCGGAGCGTGGACGTTGACGTCAAGCACTTGGGCTATGTGCTGGAGCGGGCGGCTCGGCACAAGGGAACGGCGTTCGTCGAGATCTACCAGGATTGCAACGTGTTCAACCATTTCGCGTTTCAATACGCGACCGACAAGGAGACGAAGGCGGATGCCACGCTGTACCTCGAGCACGGCAAGCCGCTGGTCTTCGGCAGGGAACGGAACAAGGGGATCCGGCTGAACGGCCTGACGCCGGAGGTGGTGACGCTGGGCAACGGCGTCCGCGAAGATGACCTGTTGTTCCACGACGAGAAGGCGGAGGAGCCCGCGCTGGCGTTTGCGCTGAGCCGGATGCGCTATCCCGCGTTTCCGGAGCCGATGGGCGTCTTCCGGGCGGTGGAGCGGCCGTGCTATGACGAGCTGATGCAGTCGCAGATCGACGAGATCACGGCGAAGGAAGGCAAGGGCGACCTGGCGAAGTTCCTGGCCGGCAGCGAGACGTGGGAAGTCAAATGACCGGCGGTGCGAGCGCGGCCCGGCCGGCGCTCGGGGTGTCCTATGCGATGTCATCATTGCGGGCATGAGAACCTCGCGGGCGAGGACGTCTGCGCGGACTGCGGGCACGACCTGGTTCGGGCGGAGGCGGGGGGCGAGCGGCCGCCCGCGGCGAGGGACGTCCTGGATGAACCGCTGGATGTGCTCCCGCTCGAGCCGCCGCCCACCGTCGAGCCGGACACGCCGCTGGCCGACGTCGTCGAGCTGCTCGTCCGCCGGGATGTCGGGGCCGTGCTGATCATGCACGAGTGCAACCTGCTGGGCATCTTTTCCGAGCGCGACCTGGTGACGAAGGTCGGGGAACGTTACGCCGAGCTTCGGCAGGAGCCGGTCCGGCGCTTCATGACGCCCCGGCCGGAGACGCTCAGCCCGAACGACCCGATCGCCTTCGCCCTCAACCGGATGGACGTCGGCCACTTCCGTCACATTCCGTTGGTCGAGGGAGGCGTCCCGGTCGGCATCGTCTCGGTCCGGCGAATCCTCCGATACCTCGCCGCACGCTGTGCGGATGTCCTCACACGCTGAGCCCGTCGTCGGATTGACGCCAATCGCGGGCCCCCGGAAGATGCCGCCCGCGCCGCTCGCGCCGCCGCGAGCCGCGACGGGGGATTGCCGATGAAGATCGTTTTCCTCGGGGCGGGAAGCTTCTTTTTTCAGAACCTGTTCACGGACGTCCTGGCCATCCCCGGGTGCGACGGCGGGGAGATGGCCCTCGTCGACATCGACGCCGAGCGGCTTGACCTGGCGGAACGGCTCGGGCGCCGGATCGTCGATGTGACCGGCCGGCGGTGGTCCGTCACCGCGACGACGGACCGCCGGCAAGTGCTGGCCGGCGCCGACTACATCATCAACTGCATCGAGGTCAGCGGCGTCGCGTGCGTGCGGCACGACAACGACATCCCGGCAAGGTACGGCGTCGACCAGTGCATCGGCGACACGGTGGGGCCGGGCGGGCTGTTCAAGGCCCTGCGGACGGTCCCGGTGTTCCTGGACGTGCTGCGGGACGTCGAGTCGCTCTGCCCCGGGGCCTGGGTGCTGAACTACACGAATCCGATGAGCATCCTGTGCCTGGCGGCGTCGCGGGCGAGCCGGGTGCGGGTCGTCGGCCTGTGCCACAGCGTGCAGGGGACCAGCCGGCAGCTCGCCGAGTACGCCGGCGTGCCTTACGCCGAGATGCAGTGGCGCTGCGGCGGGATCAACCACCTGTCGTGGTTCACGGAGCTGACGCACCGCGGGGCGGACCTCTACCCGACGCTGTTCGAGCGGGCCCGCAACGATCCGGCCCTCTACGAGCGGGACCCCGTCCGCTTCGACGTGATGCTGCACTTCGGCCACTTCGTCACGGAGTCGAGCGGCCACTTGAGCGAGTACCTGCCGTACTACCGCAAGCGGCCGGATCTGATCGCGAAATACTGCCGCGACGGCTACCGGGGCGGCAGCGGCTTCTACGCGCGGGAGTGGCCGAACTGGCGTCGGAGCTGCGACCAGGACCGGCGACGGCGGATCGCCGGCGAGATGGAGATCGCCACGGCGCGGTCGCCGGAGTACGCCGGCTACATCGTCGAGGCGATGGAGACGAACGCCCCGTGCGTCATTCACGCGACGGTGCCCAACCGCGGCTTGATCGACAATCTTCCGGGCGACGGCGTGGTGGAGGTCGCCTGCGAAGTGGACCGCGGGGGCGTCCGGCCGGTGCGATTCGGTCCGCTGCCGCCGCAGTGCGCGGCCGTGTGCGACTGGAACATGCGGATGATCGACCTGGCGGCGACGGCGTGCATCGAGCGGTCGCGCGAGGCGGCGATCCACGCGCTGATGCTCGATCCGCTGACGGCGGCGGTCTGCTGCCCGGCGGAGATCCGGGCCATGGCGGAGGAGCTGTTCGAGGCGGAGCGGGAGTACCTTCCGGGGTTCTGACGCGACCGCCCGGGCTCGACTCGGCCGCCGGTCGTTCCCCCGGCCCGCACGAGGCGGTCCGCGCGTCCTGGAGTGCGGAGGCTTCGGCGTCGTTTCTTGGGGGCGTGCATCGGCGCCTCGGGGCGCGCTCGGCCGTCCGAGCCAACGCGGTAGCGCAGCCGCCGTATTCCACAGCAGCGGCCGAGCGTCCGGGGCCGCGACGCTCCCTCCGGCCGGCCCAGTACACTGGCGATCGGTCCGCCAGCCGACGTCGCACCGGCGGCCGCGCTGACTCGGTCTCTCGGGTCGGGTCAGAACTTGCCGTTGCGCTGCTCGAAGTGGGTGGGCTTGCCGAGCGTCCGGCCGTCGATCATCACCCAGTGGGCGACCCACTCGATCATCCGGTCCAGCGATACGGGCGGCGGGCCGAAGAGCCGGCAACAGCGGGCCGCGTTGCTGAGCAGGGCGGTATCGCCCTCGCAGCCCGTGAATCGAGGCTCGACGCCGAACCGCTCGCCGAATCGCCGGGCGATGTCCCGGACCGAGACGGCCTCCGGCCCGGTGACGTTGAGCACGGCCGGCGGGCTGTCGCACAGGTCGAAGGCCCGAAGGATGATCGCGTTCGCGTCCCGCTGCCAGATCACGTTGACGTGGGCCATACCGAGGTCGACCGGTACGCCGTCGCGGACCCGCCGGGCGATATCCAGCAGGACGCCGTACCGCAGGTCGATCGCATAGTTCAGCCGGATGAGGACGACCTTGGTACCGTACCGTTGCGAGCCGTATTGGAACATCCGCTCGCGGCCGAGACACGACTGGGCGTACTCGCCGATGGGGCCGACGGGATGGTCCTCGGTCGGCCCGCCGGAGGCGACCGGCGTCAGCGGGTAGACGTTTCCCGTCGAGAGCGCCACGATACGGCTGCGGCGGAAGCGATGGGCGATGACCCCGGGCAGGTAGACGTTCATGGCCCACGTGAGCGCCTCGGCGCCGGTCGTGCCGAACTTCATGCCGACGAGGTAGATCACGTTCGGCACATCGGGCAGCGACGAGGCCACGCCCTCCTCGAGCAGGTCGCACGCGATCGTCTCGACGCCGACCCGGTTCAGCTCGCGCTCCAGCCCGCCGGTCGAGAATCGCGACACGCCGATCACCCGCCGCCGCGAGCCGGCGGCATCCAGCGCCCGCCTCGCGAGCCGGGCCAGCGTGGGGCCCATCTTGCCGCCGACGCCGAGCAGCATGAGGTCGCCGTCCAACGCGCGGACGGCCTCGACCACGTCCGGCGTCGGTTCGGAGAGGACATCCTCGAGCTGCTCCTCGGTGTCGATCCGTTCGAGCATGGCCCGAAGTCTATCGGTCCGGCCCGGTCGGGTAAACCCCGGCGCGGCGCGTTGTTGTGCCGCAAAAGTGCGAAAGTAG
>CAZTVU010000080.1:12845-18577 GCA_964617025.1 uncultured Planctomycetales bacterium
CTACCGTTTCGCTGTGGAGCACGACGTTCGCGCGGCCCACGATCCGGCGACCACCGAGAATGTAAGCGCCGCCGCCAAGGCGTAACGCCCCGCCGGGTTGCCTGCGATCGCCCTTTTGTCGCTTTGCCGCTCGCTCCTTCGCCGTCGCGCCGTCGACGGCGGAACGTCCTTACACCGCCGCCAGCGCGTCGGTCCTCGTCTCGTGCGATCGGGGCTTGATCGGCTCGCTCAACATGCACGCCAGGCCGTCCATCTGTTCCCAGACCTTCCGAATGCGATGCTCAATGACCGGTACGCGGGCCGCCGATTCCTTCGATGCCCACGCCGCGGCGAGTTCTCTCTTCAACCGCTCCAGGTCGGTCTGGAGCGCATCCATCTTTTCGTACGTCGCACGCCATCGTGATGACACGGGTCTCACCTCCATGCGGTTGTCTGCGTACGTAGACACGCAACTCTTTCTGAAGTTCCGCCTCTCGTGGGGATTATTTTGCAGAAAGTTGTTTTTCGCGCCGTGCGACAATGATGCAAACGCGATGCGTCTTTTCCGAATTGCCGGGCGGCATCGTCGCGATATCTGCGTCAACATTCGCTCGCGTGGACGCTTGCGACGCCGGGGCGCGCGGCGCGCGGAAATGGCCGATTTCAGTCCGGACGGAAGCGCCGCGCGGTCAGGCGCACGCGCACTGGGCGAGGACGCTCTGGTACACGCCGATGCACCGCCGAGCAGAGTCGTTCCAGCTCAACCGGCGGACCTCGAAGCTGCCGTGCTCGCGGAGCGTCGTCTGAAGCGGCGGATGCCGCAGCACCGCGACGATCTTGTTCGCCATCTCGTTGACGTCCCAGAAATCCACCTTCAGGACATGTGTCAGGATCTCCGCGACGCCCGACTGTTTGCTGATGATCACCGGCACGTCGTTCGACAGCGCCTCCAGCGGCGCGATGCCGAACGGCTCCGACACGCTCGGCATCACATAAAGGTCCGCCATGCGGAACGCCCGGTCCACGTCCTCCCCGCGGAGGAAGCCGGTGAACAGCACCTTATGCCCGATCCCCATCTGTGCCGCCAGCTCGATCGTGTGGCGGATCATGTCGCCGGACCCCGCCATGATGAACCGCACGTTGTCCATCACATCGAGCACCTTGCGGGCGGCGGCGAGGAAGTACTCCGGGCCCTTCTGCATCGTGATCCGGCCGAGGAACAGCACGATCTTTTCATCCCGGCGGATGTCGTGCAGCTTCACCCCGTTCTTCTTGTTGCCGTTCATGTCGATCGCGTTGTACACGACCTCGATCTTGTCGCTCGGCACGCCGTACCGCGCCTCCACGATCTTCTTGGTGAAGTGGCTCACCGTGATGACGCGGGCCGCGTGGTGCATGCCCGATCGCTCGATGTCGTAAATGCGCTGGTTCACGTGCTCGCCGCTGCGGTCGAACTCCGTCGAATGCACGTGCACCACCAGCGGCTTGCCCGTCAGCGAGGCGACCGCGATGCCCGCCGGATAGGTCATCCAGTCGTGCGCGTGGATGACGTCGAAGCTCTCCTCCGTGGCGATGTGCACGGCGAGCCGCGCGTACCGCTGCACCTCGGTGAACAGGTCGCCGGAGTAGTGATCGCCGGGCCCGCCCTCGGCCGCGACCGGTGCGGCCTCCAGCGCGTTCGGCGCCAGCCCCGCCCGAGCCGCCGCCGACCGATAGCGCTCCGTGTATTCCGCGGGGGTTTGATACGGGCTCAGGCCCGCGTCGATCGTGCGAAACGTGACGCGCTCGAACTCGCTCAGCTTGTACTGGATGGAGCCGGCCAACTGCGACCGCGGGGTCATGAGTTTCACGTGCGAGCTGAACTGCGCGGGCACGGGCTTGGGAAGGACGAACAGCACTTCCATGCCCAGTTCGTTCATGGCCTTCGTGAGGCCGTGGCAGGCCGTGCCCAGTCCGCCGCTGATGAAGGGCGGAAACTCCCAACCGAGCATCAAGACTTTCATGGCGCTGTCACTCCCGATCCTGAACACAGCCGCCGCTGACCGCGTCCGCGACCGCCGGGGTCCCGGCCCCGACCCTCACACGCCTCGCGGTGTCCGTTGCTCGGCATGTTAGGGCAACCCACTGTAGGTGTCCACATCGCCGGATGCCATCCTCACGGATCTGGCTGCGTGCTGGAACTCGCCTTCTCGTCGTGGTCGTCCTTCGGTGCGTATCCATCGACACTCTCGAAGGAAGAGTCCAGTACCAACACGCCGCTTTCCTCGCGGCGTAGAAACCGCGCGCGAGGCCGACCCGCTCGGTCGTGCCCCCACTCCCCGATACGAGCGCGACCGCGCTCGGTTCGTTCGGCTTAACGCGACGGACGCCAGGCTCGTCGTCGGCTTCTTCCCCGAGCGGGGTGCCGGACCCGAGAAGGTGCTTCTCCGCCGACGAGGCTAGCACACGCGGCGACGTCTGTCAAATGCCGATCGGGTTTTTCGGCAAATCGCGACCGCTCGCACTTCCGAAAAAACTTCTGTCTTCAGTCCCGGCGAAGTTGCTTGCGAATTTGACGTTAGGGCAGCTTTGCGGGCGGTGGGGGTGCTCCGCGGCCGCGTGCCCCTGCGGACCGGCGAAGACGTTTTCTGAGTGCGACGGTCACGATGGCGGAAAGGAGGGTCACCATGCCGGTCCGCCCGCGCACACCGAAAAAACGCGCTGACGCCGCGGGGCGTAAGACCCAAGGGGTATCACCCGGTCCCGCACCGATTCCGAACGACGCACCCGCCGGGTCCGAGGCCTTTCGCCGACTCGCCGAGACGCCCGTATATCGGAAGCTGCCCCAGGACGTCCGAGCCGAGCTCGATGCCGCCCTGCTCCTTCGCCATGAGGGATTGTCCACGGTGGAGAATGCGCACCAGCGACTTCAGCTCGCCAGCCGGTATGGGATAACTCTGACGGAAATCCGTCAGTATGCGGATGCACTGGAGGATTTCGCCCGGCCGATAATGGCCGCGCTGGCGATTTCGGCCCTGCTCCGGGTGCTGCCGCGTCAGTTGATGGGGGGATTTCGACGTGCGAATCGAATCCTCGTGTGGAGCCGCCTCGTCCAGCAACTGACGGATCCGCAGGCCGAGCCCCTCAAGGCCGGCGAATTCGCACGCCTCGCCGGTCTGCTCCAAGGCGAACCGATGCGCCGGCCGCGACCGGCGGGATCCCGGCCGACCCGCCGCGCCGGCTCCGCCGCGGCCGGCTCGACCGCCACACTGGATCAATCCGTGTTCTCAGCCGTGAAGTCACTATACGGCATCAATTTGAGCCGCGATGTGGCACCGCAGCCGGATGTGCAGCCGGATCGGTCGACGGGCTCGTTGGGCTGACCCGTGACTTCGCGGTACAATCGCGCGACCATGCCGCGGACGGATCCCAGCGTCTCGCACCGTTTGCACGCACAGATCGCGGCGGCGCCTCGGATACGCCTGCCATTGACGGGGCGCGACCGTTTCCGCGGGTCTGTCGGGCGATTGTCGGTCCTCGCGGGTGTTTCCGGCCTGGCTGCGATCCTGTCGGCAAGTCAGTGTCCCAGTGACGGCACATTGGCCAACGGGGGGCCCGGCGTGCTCGAGGGCCAGTGGGGGGTTACACTCCGGGTAAGGGCCGTGTCGGGTGGCGGGGAACCGTTCGGAAGCCCCGTCGGGAGCGTGTCCTCGGAGATTTGGACGTTCGCAGCGGCGGGTACGCAAACCGGCTTCACCGCGGTCGGGGGCGCACTGCCCGGCGTCATAACGGGCACCACGAGCTTCACAACGGCGGGGTTTGTCTTTCAGGGGGAAGGCGCTGTGGATCCAGCCGGCACACGCTACACCGTTCGCATCGACGGTACGACTCAGGGCACGGGTGTCATGAGCGGAACCCGTCGCATCGCATCCTATCCACAGGGCTCCGGATCGGCCGGGGCTATTGAGACGGCGACGTTTCAGGCCGTGCGCCAGTAGGCACGCTTTTCGAGCGGCGGCGGCGCGGGGTGTTGTCGGCGCCAAATCCCTGTGCCGACGCCGGTTGCCGGGCTTGTGGTCAGGGTTATAATGTCCGCCGGTCGGCAAATGGCGGAGGGCGCGGCGCGATCTCTGAGTCCGTGGAGGAATACCATGCCTGAGGAAACACAGGAGTTGCGGCGCATCAACTGGAGCGAGCGCTTCGGTTTCACGCATGTCTTTCGCACGTTCCGGCTGGCGGTACACCCCGGCAAGCTTGTCCTGGCGGTCGCGGGTCTGTTGCTGACGATCTTCGTCGGCTGGGTGATGGACGGCCTCTGGGGCGCGTCGAGTGCATGCGGTCGGGTCCTGCCGGGCGAGATCGCGGCGTACTTAGCGCGAACGGACATGAAGCAATGGCGGGCGGAGCGGATCGGCCAGGGCAAGATCATCGTCGCCGACGTCCTGAGCAACGACAAGCTCGTTCGCGATGTCCTGAAGGCGGAAGACGCCCGCAAGCGAGTCGAGGACGATGCGGACTACTGGAAGACCCTCCGGGAGCTGCCCGACCGCCTTCGCGCGCACTACGCGGAGGAGGTCAAGGCGATCGATGCGAACAAGGGCCTCTCGGGCGACGCCAGGAAGGCGCAGCGCCTGGCCGCGCTCAACCGGCACAAGGCGGCCCTCGCACGAATCGAGTCGATCGAGCCCAAGGGGATCTTTGCCTCGCTGCTCTGGTACGAGCGAAACGCCCTCCGCCAGGCCGCCGAGGGCGCCCGTACGCTGAACTTCACCGGCCTTCTGGGCGAGGTCATCGCGCCCGACGGCCGGGCCCTGCCCCGCGTGATCGCCGACCCGGCCGCTGCCGGTCCCGGCATGATCGCGTCCCTCCTGCTGATGGCGCTCGGGGCGAAGTGGCTGCTGATGCAACACTGGCTTTATGCCATCGTGTTCGGCCTGCTGGTGCTGGCGATCTGGTCGTTTTTCGGCGGGGCGATCTGCCGTATCGCGGCGATGCAGGCCGCCCGCGACGAAAAGATCTCGCTCAAGAGCGCCCTGGACTTCTCCCGGCGCAAGTTCATCGGGTTCTTCGCGGCGCCGCTGATCCCGCTGGCGCTGATCATTTTCATCGGCATCTTCCTCGTGATCGCCGGGCTCGTCACCGCCATCCCGGTTCTGGGCGAGATCATCACGGGCATCTTCTTCTTCCTGTCGCTGCTCGGCGGGTTCGTCATGGCCCTCGTGCTGATCGGCGCAGTCGGCGGCGGCCCGTTCCTGTGGCCCACCATTGCCGTGGAGGGCTCGGACAGCTTCGACGCCATCTCGCGGAGCTTCAGTTACATCTACTCGAAACCGTGGCGCGCGATCTTCTATTTCCTGGTCGCCAGCGTCTACGGCGCCTTCTGCTACCTGTTCGTGCGCCTCTTCGCGCTGGTCATGCTCAAGCTCACGCGGCTCTTCCTGGGCATCGGCCTGCTGGGCACTTCGCGGCCGGCGGCGGGAGCCGACACCACCAAGCTCGACGTCATGTGGCGAAGCCCGTCGTTCGAGAGCCTCATGCCCACCTGGGCCTTCTTCGGCCGCCAGGGCGCCGACGTCTTCGGCGGCGTCATGATCTTCGTGTGGGTCGGCCTGGCCGTCCTGACGGTCTACGCCTTCCTCGTCTCGTTCTACTTCTCCGGCAGCACCATCATTTACTACCTCCTCCGCCGCGAGGTGGATGCCACCGACCTGGAGGATGTTTACGTCGAGGAGGTCGAAGACGCGGAGACCACCGAGCCGCTGCCGGCCCCGGCC
>CAZTVU010000081.1:0-18378 GCA_964617025.1 uncultured Planctomycetales bacterium
TCTACAAGGATCGTGACGGCAAGACGGCAGTCATGCGGGCGGTGCGCGAGGCCGTCGGCGACCGCCTGGAGCTGATGGTCGATCTTCATACGCGCCTGAGCCCTGCCGAGGCCGTGTGGTTCTGCCGCGAGTGCGAGGCGCTGGATGTCTTCGTCATCGAGGACCCGATCCGGTCGGAGCATATGGCCGGCTATCGCCATGTCCGCTCGCAGACCCGCGTGCCGCTGGCGGCGGGCGAGCAGTGGGCGACGAAGTGGGAGTTTCGCGCGGCCATCGAGGAGGAACTGGTCGATTTCGTCCGACCCGACCTGTGCATCTGCGGCGGAATCACGGAGGGCCGCAAGATCGCGGCGATGGCCGAGACGCACATGATCCGGCTTTTGCTCCACAACCCGCTCGGGCCGATCTGCACGGCGGCCTCCCTGCACCTGGACCTGGCGTGCGACAACGCGGGGCCGCAGGAGGTGCTCTGGCCGCCGCAGGACATGCTGCCCGATGTGTTTGAGTGCGCGTTCGAAATGAGAAACGGGCGTCTCAATGTGCCCGAGGCGCCGGGGCTGGGCGTGACGTTCAATGCGGAGGCGGCGAGATCTCATCCCGCCGAGATGACCGAGCCGCCGCATTGGCGACGCGAGGACGGATCGTTCACGAACTACTGAGCCGGATGCAGGAGCAGATGTCGGCGATCGCAGCTGAAAAAAGAGTTACCGACCATGGCAGATCGAACAAAGATGCTCAAGCGGCCGATCCTGGTGGCCGGATTCCTGGTACTCACGCATAACGCAACGGGAAAGGTGCCGGAAGCAAGACCCGACGCCCCCGACAAGTCTGCGATTTACGCCCCCCGCGCGTCCGACCCGGGCCGGACCGATGCCGTCCCGGCATCGCCGGGCCCCCACTTGTTCGTGGACGACGAGCTGATCGCCTCCAGCCGGAATCTGGTCCGGCGCGTGATGCAGCCGCAGCGCGATTCCACAATCCCCAATCCCCTTGTGCGCGGCAGAGAGGACGGCGTGTACCAGCCGTACTTCTCCGTGTCGAAAAGCCCGGAGTCGGGCCGCTATCGCATCTGGTACGGCGTGGCGGACGAGGCCCGGAGCGGCGGTCGTTCGCATGTGGCGTACATGGAATCGGAAGATGGCATCCGCTGGATCCGCCCCCGGCGGGTGTTGAAGGATCCGTCACCCATTCAGTTCGGCTCCGAGGTGATTGACCAGGGACCGGGCTGTAAGGATCCCTCCCGGCGATACGTTCTGAGCTACTGGTACGACGGCGGCTTGCGAATCGCCGTGTCGCCCGACGGCCTGGACTTCCGCCCGCTCCAGGAGGACGTGCTGATCCGGCACAACCACGATATCACCAATGTCTCCTGGGACGACCTCCGTCACCGCTACGTGGCCACCGTTTCTGTGCACATGCCCAGCCCGCGTTTCAAGGGTGTGCGGCGAACGACATTCCAGAGCTTCTCGACAGATCTGTCGTCCTGGTTGGAACCCTGGGTCATTCTGCGGGCCGACGATTCGCTCGACGAGGGGCAGACCGAGTTCTACGCGATGAACGGGTATCTCAACCGCGGTCCGCTCCGGTTGGGCATGGTCAAGGTCCTGCGCGACGACCTTTTCAGCGACCCCAGGGAATTGCTCGAGAAACGCGGCGGCGGGTACGGGACGGGCTATACGTCTCTGGCCTGGACGCGCGACGGCGAGCATTGGGTGCGCGACCGCGAGATTTTTCTTGATCGGGGACCGACGGGTTCCTGGGACCGCTCGCATGCCTGGATCGACGAGCAGGTGATCGTGGGAGATCAGGTTTACCTGTACTACTCGGGCTATCGGTCGGGACACAAGGCCAACCGCTTTGAAGAGCGGCAGATCGGCCTGGTTCGGATGCCGCTGGACCGCTATGTCGCCCGTGTGCCGGAGCCGAATCGGGAGGCAATCCTGGTAACGACGCCGCTGCGGATCAACGGGCGGTTCCAGCGGTTGCTGCTGAACGCTGCCGGTCCGTCCGGATCCGTACGCGTCGCCGTGCTCGAGGACGACCGACCGATTGAGGGCCTGGACCTCGAGTCCTGCCTGCCGGTTTCGGGCGACGGTCTGCGCCTGCCGGTGCGCTGGCGGGACGTCGGTCACACCGAGCGAAAGCTTGCGGATCTGTGCGGGAAAACCGTTCGGTTGGAGTTCCAAATCCGGCAGGCAAGCCTGTTTGCGTTCGAGTTCGCCCCGTAAGCGCCGGTGCTTCCGCCGGCTGGAGAGTCTGCGATGGTCCGACAGTCATACCGCTATGCTTTTCTTGTGGTTGTCTGGGGCTCTCCCATGGTGAACGCCGCCGACACCGCTTCCGCGCGTGAGGACTGCGGCCGCGATCCCGGGTGGGAAGGCCGCAACAACGTCGTCGATTCGTCGCGCTGCGTGGACAAGATCCAGGACTTTGGTTTCAGCGCGACGAACCTCGCCGGCGGATCGGCCGGGGAGATCGGCGGGCGGGTCTGGCGTTCGCTGACGCCGGCCTACTACGCCCGGAAGGTCGCGACGAGATCGCTCAACGATCGGCTGCAGGCTTCGGGACGTTTGCGTGTGGCACGATGCGACAGCAGCAGCGGCGTTCTCGTAGGGTGGTTCCACCATGCGTCGCGCGGCTGGCGCACGCCGAACTCGCTCGTCTTCCGCATCGACGGCGAGCAGGACTGCTTCCGCGTCTTCTTCGAGTACGGAACGCAGACGTGGAACACCGGCGGCGGCGCGACCTTCGAGGGCGCGTATCAGACGACGAAGACGCCGATGATCCCCGCCGACGGGAAGCCTCACGCCTGGTCCCTCGAGTACGACCCGGCCGGCGCGGGCGGGGACGGCCTGATGGCGTTCACGATGGACGGACAGGTCCATCGGGCTCCGTTGGAGAAGGGTCATCGGGCGGAGGGCGCCGTGTTCGACCGATTCGGCATCCTGAATGTGCAGAACTCGGGCGGGTCTCTCACGCTGTGGATCGACGATCTCGTCATCGACGGCCGGCGCGAGGACCTCGCCGCGGATCCGAAATGGGATGCGCTGGGCAACCGCGTGGCGTTCCGAGACTGCGCGATCCGGCCCTGGCACAACTTCGGCTGGCGCGACACGCGCTTCGCCGGCGGTGCGCCGGGCGAATTCGGCGGCCTGATCTGGCGGATCGAGTCCACACGGCCGCACGAGGCGCTGGCGTACGGCGCGCCGACCGGCGAGCTGTCGATGCGCCAGGAGTTGAAGGCGTCGGGCAGGATTTGCCTCAAGGCCGCGGGGGCCGACAGCGCCGTCTTTGTCGGCTGGTACAACGCGCGGACGTCGATCGGCGCGCCGGCGCCGAACTCGCTCGGCCTTCTCATCGAAGGGCCCAGCGCGGTGGGCCACTATGTCCGCCCCGCCCTGCGCAACTCGGAGGAAGCCGCGGTGGTCGTGCCGCGCGGCCCGGTCATTCGGCCCGATGGGCGGCCGCACGCGTGGACACTTCACTACAGGCCCGGCCCCAAGGGGCAGCCCGGCCTGGTGACGGCGACGCTCGACGGGGCGGCCGTGTCGGCCGACGTGCCGCCGGCGACGATCGCGGGCGACGCCGCGTTTGACCGGTTCGGCTTCCTGAGCTGGCACCGGGGCGGGCACTACGTCGAGGCGTATTTCGACGATCTGGAGTATACGGTGCGGAAGGGTGCGGTGGCGACGCACCGATGAAGCGAGTTGCGGGTTCAGCGTTGCGGGTGGACGGCGGGGCCGATGCCGGGCCAGGAGAGGGTTCGCGTGGATCCGAGGCGGGAAACGCTTTTGTTCGGCCGGACCGACTGGGCGATCATCGGTCTGTACATGCTCATGCTCTTGAGCATCGGCTGGTATCACGCGCGGCGGCAGCGGACCGTCAAGGAATACTTTCTCGCCGGCAAGCACATGAGCTGGCTGCCGATCGGCCTGTCGCTAATGGCGGCGCTCAACAGCGGCATCGACTACCTCACGCAGCCGTCGGCATTCCTGAAATACGGCATCGTCGTGATCCTCGGCAGCCTTTCGTGGTTCGTGCTTTACCCCTACGCATTCTTCGTCACGATGCCGATGTACCGCCGCCTCGACGTCTACTCGGCGTACGAGTACCTCGAACACCGCTTCGACGTGTCCGTGCGCTGCCTGGCGGCGGTCATCTTCATCGCCTGGCGGCTCGGCTGGATGGCGACCGCGCTGTACGTCCCGTGCCTGGCGTTTCATACGGCGACGGGCGGCCAGTTGCCGCTGAAGCAGACGATCCTCGTGCTCGGCGCGGTGGCGACGGTGTATACGATGCTCGGCGGCGTCAAGGCCGTCATCTGGACCGAGGTGATCCAGTTCGTCGTGATGTTCGGCGGCCTGCTGCTGACGGCCGTTGTGATCTTCGCCAACGTGTCGATCGACGCCGGCACGTTGTGGGCCGCAGCGATGGAAGGCCCGCCGGTCTACGCGGCCACGCGGCCGGCGGTCGGGGGACTCGGGGCGCAGTTCGTCGAGCTGTTTCGCGAGCCCGTCACCTGGTACGGCGTACTCATCGCCACGGTCGTCGGCCGCCTGACCGGCTACACGAGCGACCAGGTGATGGTGCAGCGGTTCCAGACGTCGCGGAGCATCCGCGACGTGCGCCGGGGCTTCCTCATCACGGCCATCAGCGATTCGGTGTGGATGGTGACGCTGACGTGCGTCGGCGTCGCGCTGAGCATCTACTTTCGCACGCAGGCCCTGCCGGACTGGGTGGCGAGGAACACCGACTACTACTTTCCCTATTTCATGGCGAAGGTCTTTCCGCGCGGCCTGACGGGTCCGGTGATCGCCGCGATCATGGCCGCCTCGCTGTCCGCCATCGCGTCGGCGATCAACTCGCAGAGCACCGTGATCTTTGTCGATTTCTACAGTCGTCTGGTCAAGGGCCGCCGTCGTCCGCCGGATGACCCCGGCCCGGTCGAGCGTCGGTTTCAGATGCGGCTTTCGCGGGTTGCGGCGGTCGTCGCGGGGTTTGCGGGTACGCTGCTGGCCTGCCAGCTCGATCGGCTCGGCACGCTGTTCGAGATCGGCAACAAGGTCATCCAGACGTTCACCGGGCCCGTGCTGGCGATCTTCTGGCTGGGGATGTTCACGCGGCGGGCGACCGGCTTCAGTGCGTTTTTCGGCGGGCTGGTCGGCACGGCGGTCGGCGTGTACGTCGCGTTCTTCAGCACGTTGAGTTTCCTCTGGCCCTCGGTGCTCGCCTTTGCGTCGGCAATGGCGGTCGGATACCTCGCCGGCGTGTTCTCGCCGATCACCGCCAGCGCCCGGGAATGGAACTGGTTCGCGATCACGCGGCGTCCGCTCGCGGAATAACAAGGAGATGATGTCATGTCGAGACCCATCCACCCCAACCGGTTGAGTCGACGAAGGATTCTTCAGCTCGCATCGGCCGGTGCGGCCGGCGTCGTGGCGAAGGCGGGCCTGGGCGACGAGCCGAAGGCCGAGTCGCCGCCGCCGTCCATGTCGCCCATGGCACGCTACTTCGCGTACGGGTACAACCAGGAGCCGTATCACCTGCCGACCGGCCCGCACCTGTTCATCGACTGGCGCTATGTGCAGTGCGGGGCCGTCGCGTGGCTCAAGGCGGACGGCAGCGGCGCTCCCCTGTTTGCCCACGAGGAGATTCCGAACGTCCGCGGCGAACCGTGGCGCGTGCCCTACGGCATTCGTCTGGAGGCACAAAAGGCGGATCGCATCGGCCCGATCGTCCCCAACGAGCGCGACTGGGAATTCATGATCGGCGGATACATCAGCCTGCTCGATCTTGGCGGAAAGTTCGGGCTCTGGTACGAGGTCGTTCCCCCCAGAGCCGGCGGCGAAACCAACATGCTCTGTTACGCGGAATCCGCCGACGGCGTGAACTGGACCAAGCCGGAACTCGGCCTCTGCGAGTTCCGCGGCAGCACGAAGAACAACATCGTGATCGACGGCCGCAAGTGCCCGTACGGCTCGTTCCACGGCAACGGCGTTTTCGTCGACCCGAACGCCCCGCCGCAGGAAAGGTTCAAAGTCGTCTACATGGCAATCCTGAAGGACGACGCCCCCGTTGTCCGCCTCAAGCGCGAGCGGCCCTGGAGCGTCACGCCGTTCGGCGAGCGGCACAAGTCGATTATCCAGTACGCCGTCTCGCCGGACGGCCTGCACTGGACCTTCAACGACGAGGCCATGCTCTCGCACATGAGCGACACGCAGACCGTGGTCTACTACGACGGCTTCCTCAAACGATATGTCGGCTACTTCCGCACGATCGTGATGAACCGTCGCGCCATCGGCCGTGCCGAAACGACGGACCTGCGCCGCTGGCCCATGCCGGAGACGGTTCTTTGGACGCATACGGAGGACGACCCGGCCGACGACTACTACGACAACAGCAAGTCGCTGTATCCCGGCACGCGAACGATGCACCTGATGTTTCCGACCATCTATAAGCGGCGCGTGGACGGCTGCACGCTGCGCATCGCGTCGAGCCTCGACGGCGCCGCGTGGCAGTGGTTGCCCGGCGGCGACGTGCTGACGTGCGGCCCGGAGGGATCCTGGGACGCGGGCTGCTTGTTCGGAGGCTGCGGCCTGACCGAGATCCCCGGCGACCGCGTCGTCCTGCCGTATGGAGGATTCCATCGTCCGCACAAGTATCCGCGCTGGGGCCACATGGGACAGGTCGGGCTGGCCTGCTGGAAGAAGGAGCGGTTGGCCGCTCTCGTCGCCGATGAGCAGGGCGAGTTCTGCACGCAGGCGCTGGTGCTGCCCGGCGAGACGCTATACCTGAACTTCGAGACGAAGCAGGCGGGCTACGTCAAGGTTGCCGTGGACGACATTGGAGATCGGCGGCTCGACGACTGCGATCCCCTGATCGGCGACCGGCTGAAGGCGCCCGTGACCTGGAAGGGGGAGCAGGCGCTGAAGGTCGCAAAGGGCAAACCTGCCGTGCTGCGGTTCCGCCTGCGGGCGGCGAAGCTGTACAGTTTCGAAATCAGGTGAGGTACCCATGCGAAACTGCCGAGGGTTCATCGTGCTGTGTGGTTGGGTTGTCGCGGTGGCGCAGGCACAGACGTACTACGGCGAGCCCGTGAAGCTCAGGGGCCGGCACATCTATTTCACGAGCTGGAAGTACGTTCGGCAGGGTCAGTTCGCCTGGCGGATCGAACGCGACCCGTCCTCGGATGACGCGGCCCGGAACGTCGGGGCGTGGCTCAAGGGCGACGGCGCCCGCCCGGCCCGTTTCGAGCCCATTGACATGCCCCGCGGCATCCGCCTCGTGGCCCAGCCGGCGACGAAGGTGCCGTTTCAGCCCGGCCAACTCGCCGCGACGGTCTACGAAGACGGCAAATACAAGGCATGGTACGCCGTGGGCCCTTCGCCGAACCCCGAGCCGTACAGCACGAAGGACAGGATCCTGCCCGGCCACGGGGCATGCATCGCGTACGCGGAATCCGACGACGGTGTGAAGTGGCAGGTGCCCAGGCTCGGCCTCATCGAATACGACGGCAATCGCGACAACAACATCGTCTTCCGCGGCGATCTGAACGGCTCCACACGGGGCTGGCACGGCGGCTGCGTGTTCGTCGATCCGTCTTCGCGGGAAGAGCGGTACAAGCTGTTCTACCTCGGGCTGTGCACCGATGAGGAGTGGGCGGCGTTCGAAAGAAAGTACCCCGGCGAGGCCGACACCATGGCCCGGCGGCCGGACGTCGGCGGCTTCCGCTGCGTGTTCGCCGTGTTCGGGGCAGTCTCACCGGATGGTCTGCGCTGGACGTCGCTGCCCGAGCCGTTGATGATCCAGCATGCCGACACGCAGAACGTGTGCTATTACGACGTCGATCGCAAGCTGTACGTGGCATACATCCGGGTCTGGCAGGTCAACGAGCGGGCGCCCGGCTACGTCCCCGACAACTCCGACGTGTGGATCGGCGTGGGCCGCCGGTCGATCGGCCGCTCGGTCAGCCGCGATTTCCGCCATTTCAGCAAACCGGAGATTGTCGTCGGCACCGGGGCGGACACGCCGCCCAGTCACGTCTGGTACACCAACGGAAAGACGACGCTGCCCGATGCGCCCGACAACCATGTGATGTTGCCCTGGCTGTGGGAACTGGAGCGCGACGCGGGGGCCGTGTGGCTGTGGTCCAGCAGCGACGGCTGGGCCTGGTCGCTCGTGCCGGGCGGGCCGGTGGTTACGCCCGGTGCGCCGGGCGAACGCGACGGATCCTTCGTTACCTGCTCCGGCAATCTGCTCGAGTATCCCGGGGACAGGTGGGGCATGGCCTACAGCGGCGTACCCATCCCGCACAAATACCCCGGTCGCGACATCACCCAGCGGAAAGGGCTGTTTCCCGGCGTCGAAGGCGTCTCCGGGCTGGCCACCTGGCCCCGGGGCAGGCTGGTCGCCCTGCAATGCGATGACGAGGGCGAGTTCGCCACCGTCGCCGTCGTTCCGCCGGCCGACCGCATCAGGCTCAACGCCTCCATCCAGCCGACAGGCCACATCCGTGTGGCCGTTCGAGTCTTCGGCGGCGCCGATGTCGAGGGCCGGTCGTTCGCCGATGCCGACCGGCTGGTCGGCGACGGTTTGGCGTTGCCGGTTACGTGGAGGGGCGATGCCGCGCTGCGTCATGGCGGCAAGCCCGTCATCCTTCGGTTCCAGTTGCGGCAGGCTCGGCTTTTTGCCGTGGAGTTCTATTGATGATGCGTGTCCCGAGCCCTGTTGGGTATGTTCTCGCGTCGTGCCTGGCTCTTGCGGCGGCTGTGTTCGGCGAGGACGTGATCGAAGTCGACCGCCTTCCCCATCGCGAGGCGGTCCTGTTTCCGTTTGACTCCGTCGGTTTGCCGTTTCGCCACGGCGTGGACCTGCGCCTCGTTCGGGCGGCCAAGTACCCCGGAAACCCCGTGTTGACGCGCGGCGGCCCCGGCTTCCCGGACGAGGAGAACATGAGCTACTACGGGACGGTCCTGCGAATCGACGGCCAGTTTCGAATGTGGTACCTGGGCCGGGGCCGGGCCGAGCCGGCGCCGCTGCGAATCTGCTACGCCGTCAGCGATGACGGGCTGCGATGGCGCAAGCCGGCGCTCGGGCTCGTCGCATACGCCGGCCGGCGCGACAACAATCTCGTCGATCTCGATTGGGGGGGTCGGGCCATGTCGTGCAACGTGCTCTACGAGCCCGACGACCCCGACCCCGGCCGTCGATTCAAAATGTTCTGCGAGATCGAGTCCGAGTCGAGTCGCAACCAGGGTTGCGTGGCCTTCAGCCCGGACGGGCTTCGCTGGCGGCCGTCGCCGCGCAATCCCGTGACGCATGCGCGGATCGAGCCCTCCGGCCTGATCCGTCGCGACGGTTGCTACTACATCTGCGCCCAGAACGCCGGCTGGGACCGGGGCTTTCAGAAGCGGGTGCTGCTGAGCCTCGCGTCCTATGACTTCGAGCGATGGACGGATGCGGCGGTCGTGGGCTTCCGCCGAGACGACGTTCCGCCTCGGCCCGTCCTGTCCGGGACGAACATGGGCCGTCAGGTACACCTCGGCGCGGGGCTGTGGGACCGCGGCAACGTCGTGATCGGCCTCTACGGCATGTGGGACGGCTCGACGGTCACGGACGACCGCCGCGACATGCGGATGGACATCGGGTTGCTCGTGACGAACGACGGCCTGCACTATCGCGAGCCACTGCCGGACTTCCGCGTCATCGACTCGGCCGAGGAGGGCTGGACGGGCGAGGATAGCCACGGCGACCCGCCCCGCCTCTGTCAGGGGCAGGGGGTCGAGAACGTCGACGACCGGACGATCACGTGGTACGGCATCTGGGGTCCGGGCGGCGGCACCTCCGTCCGCGTCGCGATGTGGCGGCGCGACCGACTGGGCTACTACTGCACCACCCCCGAGCCGCTCGAGGGCCAGACCTGGTCACGTGAGGTCCCGCCGCATGTCATCTCCGCGCCACTCGCCCTGGGCGGCGGTGGCCGCGTTTACCTGAATGCGGACGTGTTCTCCCCGCATGCGGAGTTGCGCGTCGAGTTGCTTGATCGCCAGTTCCGCCCGCTTCCGGGCTACACCGGTGATGCCGTCGTCCCGGTTCGCGACGGCGGCTTGCGAATCCCCGTCCGCTGGGCCGGCCGCGAGCGGATCGAGCCGACAACCGGTCCGTTCCGCATCCGCGTCGAATTCGGCGGCCTCCGCCCGGAAGACGCCCGCCTCTACGCCGTGTACACGGCCGGCGACGGGGCCGCCGTACAGGGTTGATCGCTCCACCGACCTCGGTGGCCTCCGCGCGAATTCGACGCGACAGCGGCCGGCATGCGGTTGCGGAGCGGGGCGCGTCCGGCTCCAGCCCGGAGTTGCATCCCGCAACGGCGGAAAGCGGAAAAACGAGATTGCGAAAAAGCTCAGCGCAGCCTTTGCCGGAACCCAAGGACGCGCGAGTCTTGTCCGCCTGTTGTGCTGGAACGTTCCCCGACCTCGACTCGGCCGGCGGTCGCCCTGGCCGTCCTGCGGGGCGCGTCCCGCGGGTTTTGGACTGCGGCGGCCTTGCCGCCGCTGTCCCTGGGGCGCGCCGCGACGCGCCGGTGTTCGGCAGACCGTCCAAGCCAAATCGGCAGACTGTCCGAGCAAAGCGGTGGCGTTGCCACCGCAGTCCACAGGCGCCGACGAACGACGGATCGCACAAAGCGGAGATCCGGCAACGCCCGGACGCGGCCGGATCGTCGTCGGAAAAGCTTGTCGGGAGAACAAGAAACCGCGCGGTACCATCGAAGAACGCCCGGTGACGGGGTGAACTCACGAACGCAGCGCCGGCGTACTCCCGACGAGGCCCTCGGTAGCCGTTCTTGCGCTTTTTCGCTTTCCCGTCGTTGCGTTATGCAACGACGGGCTCTACCCCGGTATCGGAATGCCCGCCGCACGCAGGTGTCGTTGCAGGTCGGCGATCGGCACCCCGCGCAGGTCGGCTGCGGTGCGCGCGGCCATGGCCGCGGCGCTGCCGGCCGCCTGGCCGATCTGGGCGACAATTGGCTGCACGCGGTAGGCGCTCATCGCCACATGCGTGCCGCTGATGATCTTGCCGGCGACGAGCAGACCGTCCACACCCTTGGGGATCAGGGCTCGGTACGGTATGCCGAAGGGCGGCAGGCGCTTCGCGTCCTCCGTCAGACGCTCGCCCCAGACGTCAAGATAGTACTCCCCGACGGCAATCGTGTCGGCCGGCATCGTACCGCTCTTGAGGTCGATCTCCGTGATCACATGTTCGCCAACGATTCGACGCCCCTCGCGGACGCCGATTCGAGGCGGCAGGTGTGTCGCGTAGCCGTGCTCGAACAGCGTTTGCAGATCGGGCAGCATCTTCCGCCAGCCCTCTTGCTGCGCACGGGCGAGGGCCATCGGGTCTCGGGTGTCCTCACAGAGGACGCTGCATCCCCAGTGCAGGTAGATCCCGGTGTCGCGGCGGCGAAAGGCCGCGGGGTCCGAGCCGAACCAGCCGTAACCCGACTCGTTCACTCCCTTGGCATTCAGCAGTCCGAAGTCCATGGGGCGCTCGACGCTCGCCCGAAATCGCTGGCTGACGTACATCCATGTACAGGGCATTACCACCGTGTCGGCGACATCTCGTGCGTGCGGCTCGTGGAACGCCGATTTGGCGTCGCGGCCGTACAGGGCGGTCGCCCCTGCGGCCTCGGCAATGGCCCCGGATCCCGTACAGTCGATCGTCACCTGCGCCCGAACGGGGATTCGTTTTGAGCCGGGCCCCGCAACAACAACGCCGCTGACGCGGGGCCGTGGTCCTTGTCGATCGACGATCGGGGCCACGGCCTGTGCGCCACACACCGGGCGAATTCGTTTCTCGGTCGCGATCATCTCGGTGAGGACCTGAACGTACGACGACGGCAGGAACCAGGTGTCGCGTTTTTCTTCCTCAGGGGCCACCGGGCGGCCGAGAAGGTGGTGTCTGGTTTGCAGCCGGTGGACCATCTCACGGAAGATGCCCACCCGCGGCCAGCCGCACAGCATGGTGACGCCCATGTCCACCGGCGCTCCGCCCGGCACCGGGTCTTCCTCGAGCAGCAGCACGCTTGCCCCCAGGCGGGCTGCTGCGATCGCTGCCGGGATGCCCGACGCCCCGGCCCCGAGAACGAGGACGTCGGCACGCATGCCGCCGCTCGGCGCCTCGCGGGCGTCCACGGCCGGTTCGCCGGCTGCGGCCAGATAGCTTGACAGGCCCGAGCCCGCCGTCGCGATTCCCAGTGTCAGCGAGCCGCCGAGAAACGCCCGTCGATCCAGTCGAGAAGGCATGCTACGATTCCTCCGCTATCCACAGCGCGAGATTCACGCATCGGGACATCGCCGGTTGCGGCTCAAGAAGCCGAGCCCGTCAGGGGCACGCCGCGTCCGGAACGTCCGACGACGCGCGACGATCCGAGTTTTCCGGCTTACGCACATGGTATGCTGTGTTGCCGCGGAGACAAGGCAACCGGTCCGCTCGGGCGTGGGGGCCATCGCGCCGTATCGACCGGTCGCCCGTTGGAGCCGGAACGGAAGCCTCACGCCGATCCGCACGACGCGGCCCGCGCGTCTTGTACTGCGGCGGCTTTGCCGCCGCTTTCGCTGCGGCGCGCCGGCCTGCGGCGGACCGTCCGAGCCGAATCGGTGGCGTTGCCGCCGCAGTCCACAGGCGTCGACGGACGATGGATCGCGCGAAGCGGATATCCGGCAACGCCCGGACGCGGCCGGATCGTCGTCGGAAAAGCTCGTCGGCCAAACAGGAAACCTGCGGATATCTTGGAAAAGCGTCGGATGATCGGGTGAGCTCGCTACCGCACCACGGGTGGACTCCGGACGTGGGTCCTCGAAAGTTTTTTCGCTTTTCCGGTTTTTCGCTTTCTCGCTTTCCCGTCGTTGCGTTATGCAACGACGGAGTACGGTAAGGCCTTCACGCCCCTGTCTCGCTTGCCCGTTGTAGATGCGTCCCCTGGTGAGGACCATTCACTGTTGAGCGCATCCGTCCCGGACCCGGGGGCCGCCCGGCCTGGCTTGACCGCGTGGGGCTCCCCCTGTACAGAGATGCCAAGGGAATGCCGATGGCGGATCGAGGGTACGCTCCGGTCGGCTCTTCCGCATGTTTGAGGAGAATCCGCGATGGCAAAGACATGCAACGTCGCCTTGCTCGGGCAGGGTTTCATGGGTCGTACGCACAGCAATGCGTGGCTGAAGGTTGCGAAGTTCTTTGGCGAGCTTCCCCTCAAGCCGGTCATGCACACAAGCTTTGGCATGCCCCAGGAAAACCCGGAGGTCTTCGCCGAGAGATGGGGCTGGCTCAACTTCTCCACCGACTGGCAGAAGGTCGTCCATGACCCCGCCATCCAGCTCATCGACGTCGTCAGCCCGAACAACATGCATGCCCCCATGGCCATCGAGGCCCTGAAGGCCGGCAAGCACGTCGCCTGTGAGAAGCCTTTGGCGAGCACCCTGACCGAGGCGCGGCAGATGGTTGAACTCGCGAAGAAATCCAAGGCCAAGACGTTCGTCTGGTACAACTATCGGCGCTGCCCGGCCGTCGGCCTCGCCCATCGGCTCGTCAAGGCCGGCAAGATCGGCCGGATCTACCACGTCCGCTGCGTCTACCTGCAGGATTGGGCCGGGCCGCAGGTTCCCCTGCTCTGGCGATTCGTCAAGGAGCAGGCGGGCAGCGGCGCGCACGGCGACCTCAACGCCCACATCATCGACATGGCCCGGTTTGTGACCGGCGACGAGATCGTGGAGGTCTCCGGTGCGATCGCCGAGACCTTCATCAAGGAGCGCACCCTCCCCGCCGCGCTGGCCAAGGGCGGCATCGCCGGTGGCTCGAAGGGCGGCTCGAAAAAGGGCAAGGTAACCGTCGACGACGCCGTGCTGTTTCTCGCCCGCTTCAAGAAGGGCGCCGTCGCCAGCTTCGAGGCGACCCGCTTCGCCACCGGCTGCAAGAACTGGAACCAGTTCGAGATTCACGGCGAAAAGGGCGCGCTTCGCTTCAACTTCGAGGACATGAACCGGCTCGAGTATTACGACGCCACCGCCGAGCCCGCCGTTCAGGGCTGGACCGACATCATGTGCACCGACGCGTCGCACCCGTACATCCGAAACTGGTGGCCGGCGGCCCACATCCTAGGCTACGAGCACGGCTTCATCAACCAGGCGGCCGACATCCTGAACGTCATTGCGGGGAACGATCCGGAGGTCCCCATCCCGACGTTCGCGGATGCGTATGAGACGCAGCGGGTCCTGGAGGCCGCCCTGCGATCGGCGGAGAAGAGGGCGCCCGTTGCAATGGCCGATGTCAAATGAGTCGTCCGTACCGGCGGCCCGGCGTCGGAGCCCGCGACCGCGGCCCCCGACGCCGGACGCCGTGCATTGTTCACAACGACGGCGGACTCGGAGGCATACCATGATCTTGCGTATCGGTGTGATCGGATTGTTCGCGATGCTTGCGGCGGGTGCCGGCGGGTGCTTCAAGGCCGACGTCCGCGTGCCGGACGTCTCCATCAACGCCCCCTCGGACTCAGGCACGTCGCCGTCGTCGGGGGCCCGGCGCACGCCCTACGCCAAGGAGCTGGAGAAGGTCCTTGACAAGCACAAGGACGTCCAGAAGAACCTCGGCAAACGCGATTGGGAAGAGGTCCAAGACGACGCTGCGGATTGGGCCTCGCGAGTTCGCAAGCTCATGGGCAAGTCCGGCACCTCGGCAAACGCGGGCCGCATGAACGAGCTGTGCTCCGAATTGCTCAAAGAGATCGATGGGCTTGGCAAGGCGGCGGCGGCCCGCGATGCCCAGGCCGCCACCGGCGCCTTGGCGCGGACGGAACCCGTGCTGAACCGGCTCAGCTCCGAGTTTCCGCTGTCGGAGGCCGTCGCTCCGCCGCCCGGGCCCGGTGCCGGCACGCCGGTCGCGCCGTGAGCTAACCCTCACAGCCTCCGATAGTTGTGATGCGGCATGCCGCGTGCGGTAGCGGCTGCGGCTCCGGTGGTTGGCGCCGAAGCGGCTTTCGGCTATACTCAGGGGCTCGGTTGTCGACGACGTGAAATGGTGAGAGCATGAAACCGGACATCCATCCCAAGTACGTCGAATGCACGGTCACCTGCGGCTGCGGCAATACGTTCAAGACGCGCAGCACCAAGGCGACGATCAACGTGGAAATGTGTTCCGCCTGCCACCCCTTCTTCACCGGGCAGCAGCGATTCGTGGATACGGCCGGCCGCGTTGAGAAGTTCCAGCGCAAGTACGGCGGGTCGTATTTCAAGAAGGCCGAGAAGGCAAAGGCTCCGGCCAAGGCTTAGCAACCCGCCGGATTTCCGCCACGCCGTCGAATCCGACCGCGCATCGGCCGGGTTCGACGGCGTGGCGGCTTTTGTGCGTCGGTCGCTGTGTCGGCGCTCGCCGCGAAAGCGGGGCGTGGCCGCCGCACCCCGGGCCGGGCGTGATTCGAGGACGCCGGCTTCACCGCTCTTGCGGACGTGTTGATTGTTTCCGTGGTTTCGACCAGGGACTGCGTGCATGGCACAGATGCTGATATCCGCGAAGGCCCGCGATTCGGTCATCGGGAAGTTCGAGGAGATTCGCCGGCGTTACGAGGAGCTCACCGCCGAGATGAACCGGCCGGAAGTCGCCGGTGACGGGTCCCGAATCGCTTCCCTGGCCCGCGAACACGGGCGGTTGCGGCGCATGGTCGAGCCGTACATCGAGTACCGACGTCTGGAGCAACAGCTTGCGGAGAACCGCGCCCTCGCCGGCGCGGCGGATACGGACGCCGAGCTGCGGGCGCTGGCCGATGCCGAGGCCGCTGAACTCGAGGCCGCCGTGGAGGCGGCCTTTGATCGGATCCTGGGCATTCTGGTCACGGACGACGACGCCGCGATCCAGTCGGTTATTTTGGAGATCCGTGCCGGCACGGGCGGGGAGGAGGCGGCCCTGTTCGCCCGCGACTTGTTCGAGATGTATCAGCGCTACGCCGAACGCCGGCGCTTCGCCGTGGAGGTGTTGGATTCCTCAGCGACGGATCTGGGGGGGTTCAAGGACATCGTCCTGAGCATCAAGGGTGACGGCGTCTACCGGCACTTCGGGTACGAAGGGGGCGGGCACCGGGTCCAGCGGGTTCCGAAGACGGAGGCCCAGGGCCGCATCCACACGTCGGCGGCGACCGTTGCGGTCCTGCCCGAGCCCGAAGAGATCGACCTGCGGATCGACTGGGACAAGGACGTCATCGAGCACGTGTCGCGTGCCGGCGGTCCCGGCGGACAAAACGTCAACAAGGTTTCCTCGGCCATACGCCTCGAGCACGTTCCCACCGGAATCACCGTGTCCATGCGCGACGAGAAGAGCCAACACAAGAACCGCGCCAAGGCGCGCCGTCTGCTGCTCTCCCGCGTGTACGATCATCATATGCAGGCCCGGCGGGCCGAACGCGACCAGACGCGCAGGACCATGATCGGCTCGGGCGACCGGAGCGAACGAATTCGAACCTACAACTTTCCGCAGAATCGCTGCTCCGATCACCGCATCGGACTGGATCTCTATTCGCTCGATCGGATCCTGATGGGCGAGATGGACGACTTGATCGCGGCCCTTCAGGAGCACGACCGGCGTAAGCGAATCGCAAATCTCTGATGGCGGTCACCCAGCCCTGCGAAATTGGCAACCCGTTCTTGCGGGCTACGAAACAGGCCTGATGGTGTGAAGGAATACACAGGGTTCGAGACGGAGATCGCGGCGCCGAATCGCGGCTGTCAAGCGGCAAGCGATCCCCGGCCGCGATGGACCAGCTGCAACGCGGCCAATCCTGCGATACAACACACCGCAGTCAGCGGCTCGGGAATCGGGTCGTCGCTGCTTGGCGGGCCGCCGGGGCGTCCCTGGAAGCCGACCTCGCACAGGTCCGTCCCATACTGGAACCAGACGCTGGCGATGTCGCTTTCCTTGATCGCTGCGGTGCTGGGAAGGCCCAGCGTGATGAGCACCGAGTTCTGGATTAGCGCTTGACTTCCGGTTACCGCTTTGTTCCCCGTTGTGGGGTCGTCGCCCGCGCTCGTGATGCCATATTGGAGCCCGTCGGGACTCGTCGGTCCCGCGAGATTCTTGCCGGGAAACCGATTGCTCGGCCCGAAGACACCCAGTCCCACGGAACTAACGCCCTGATTCTGGCCCTGGATGTTGAGGCCGTGGCGATAGGCGAACTCACCGCCTACCACGCCACCCGAATCGGTCGTGCCAAACCGCACGTGGCTTGCCGGAGCCACGACCACCGATTGCTTCGTAAGCTTGGGGTTGGTCGGGAGTTTGAAGAACACGGCGGTGAGCACGTCCGACGGCGCCAAGACATCGCTGGTGGCGATATTGGAAAGCGTGATCTTCAATTGGGATCCGTCGATTTCGAACTTCGCCTCGGCGGCTAGCGAGGTGCCCGTCGCCGCGTTCGTTCCCGTTCCCGTAAAAGTCACGAGGGCGTTTGCCGCACTGCATGCAACAAGGAGCCCGATTGCCCCCAACGGTGCGATCCTGAACTTACCCATCGTTGGTGCTCCGTTCCGCCCGTCGAACTCCCGGGGCGGGGCGTGCTCGATAGAGCATCAGAGCATCGTTGGCACGCCACAGCCGACCCCGGAGTGTTCAGAAGGCTACAGGCTGGACTACTGTGCCCTTTCCATCCGTGATTCCATCCGCTCCTGGGCGGGGAAACATGCCCCACCAAAAGGATTAGTAGCCCTGCTGGAGAGTATGATATGCCGGCCATCTGACTGTTGCAAGGCCAAACTAGGGAAAAATCTGCAGGCACGCCGATTGGCTGGTCTGCCGATGAACCCCTCAGCCGCCGCCGGATATCGATTTCAGATATCGCTAATTCCGGCGTTTGGCCGCGCGGCTTGTAGGCACGGCTTACCTCTCGGTAGGTCCAGCGGCCGGGACCAACGAGGCAAGCTGGCTGGCGGCAGGCGATTTGAGGTTATAACTATCGTACTATTAAATAGTTAAATTCATACACGGCCTGTGTGGCGTGAGGGCCGCGTGTTTGGCATAGGCCTTGCTAAACAGGAGGTGGCGAGTGGGACTGTGGCCGGGCAAGGTGTACACGAGTCCGCATCTAGCGGATCCCGGCCCGGCGGTATGCAGCGCTTCATGCTGGTCGGTGGCATGGGCCCGATCGGATGTCGGGTTCAACAGGTGATCGGGCGGTTTTACAGGCGGACCCTCGATCGAGCCACCGACCAGCGTGAGGTCGCTCAAGGACTTGACGGCTGCGCAACCAGCCCACACAGTATTAGTCTGAGGCGCGGAGTTAGACATTTAGTAACCGTTCACGCCTGTCGGTCAGATTCGCTTATCCAGCGGTGTCGGCAGGTC
>CAZTVU010000082.1:0-18243 GCA_964617025.1 uncultured Planctomycetales bacterium
ATGCCCCCGATCTTCTGAACGGCTTCGTGTGTCAGGTGCGCGAGGAACATAGTTGGCGGGCATGATACCAGAGGCAGCCGTGATGCTCCAGAGATTCGACGCGAATATGCCTCGATCTTTCCCCGAATGAACAAACAGAGAACATAATTCACTAAAAATTACAAGAACATCGGTTGTCGAGACTGTCGGATTCCCGTCATACTGACCGGATGGCCAATAGTTACGCTCGTGTGGCGCTAATCTTGCGCTTGGGTATCGTTAGGATTTGGGTCGAACGTTGCAGGTTCGGGCCGATTCGGTATAATCCATCGCGCGTGCCGTCGCCGGCCGAGCGGCATGGCTGGCGGATTTCGCGCACATCCGCCGGAGAATCCTTGCGTGACCGGATGGATCAGGAAACTCGTGTTGACCGACGACGGCAGCACGAAGCCGTCGGGCGTCGCGATAGCCGCCCTGGTACTGGTGGTGTCTGCGACGGCGCTCGGCTATTACGTGTGGAAGGCGGATTGGGGCGGGGGCGTGCCGCAAATCGAGGCGCCGACCCAGTGCTGGGAGTGCGGCTACACGGAGTCGCGAAAGGCGGTCGTCGGCGAGCCGCCCGTTCTGCACTGTCCGAAATGCGGAAAGCAGGCCTTCGCGCCGGCGGTCGCATGCACAAAGTGCAGGACATTAGTGGTTCTGAACGAGTATCGCGGAGTGAAGCCGCCCACGAAGTGCCCGAAGTGCGGCGGGGAGGTCAGGCATGGTGACTAGGAGCCCCCGGGGGTCCGCCGGTGCGTTCACGCTGATCGAACTGCTGGTGGTGGTGGCAATCATCGCGATGCTGATGAGCGTGCTGCTGCCCTCGATGGCGAAGGCACGCGACCAGGCCAAGGCGGCCGTGTGCCTCAGCCGATTGAAGAACCTCGGCGTGGCGCAGCAGGCGTATCAGAACGAGAACACCGGCCACATTCCGGGGTCGCCGCTGACGACCGGCATGCGGCGCGGTCTGGTGTTGCCGCGCGGCGCGGGCGAACCGCCGTGGACGCCCGGCCCCGTGAACTCGTTCGACTATTGCATTCCGCTGTTGCAGCAGATGAACGTGAGCCTGCCCAAGGCCACGCCGGGCGTCTCCTGGTCGGACCTGCGCAAGGCGTACTTTCCGATCACCACGTCGGGCCCGATGGAGTGCCCGTCCAACAACCAGGTCGTGCCCGCGTGGAATCCGAACACCAACGCGGTCGATCCCAACCTGCCGAAGATCCGCGCGATCAGCTACCTCACCATGAACACCATCGTCCGCGGCGGGGCCGCCGTGTACAACCAGTACCGCTCGAAGGCGGGCTACGATGCCTGGGCGCTGGGGCAGCCGCTGGGCAAGGACAGCAACCTGATCAGCGTCGAGGTCCCCTCGAGCTACTTCCCCCGAATCGAAGCGATCGGCCGGGCCTCGCTGAAGGTGTTCCTCGCCGACGGCGCGCGGTTCGTCAAGGACGAGACATACATGGACTACGACTCCGGCACGAACGGATTCGCCGGCTACCACTCGGCCCAGCCGCCCAGCGACTACAGCACGCAGTCCGGCTATGCCCGCGAATACACGATCGGCCGCAAGTTCTCCTATCGCCACGGCGGCGGGCGCGTGATCAACGCCGTCATGTTCGACGGCCACGCCGAGCCGCTGCGGGCGACGTGGAAGACAACCGGAAAGGTGGTGGACAAGGCCACCGGCCCGGCCGTCCACCCGAAATACTACTTCCCCACCCGCAGCGTGGTCGTCCGACGCGAGCGTCTCTGGGCCCGCGACGAGATCGTCAACGGCACCGTCCTTCCGTAAGGCCGCCGCGTGCGGCACCGCAGCCGCTCTGCTATCGACGCAGCATCTGATCGATCTCGGCCCGCGTCGGCGCGGAGGGCTGTGCGCCCAGGCGCGTCACCGAAATGGCCGCGGCGGCATTCGCGAAGCGAACCGCGTCCGGCAGGGAACGCTGCTCGGCCAGCGCGACGGCCAGCGCCCCGTTGAACACGTCGCCGGCGGCGGTGGTGTCCACCGCCTGCACCTTGAAGCCCGGCACCATCCCGCTGAACGACTCCGACGACACATAGACGCCCCGGGCACCCAGCGTGATGATGACCACGGGGACGCCGCGCGTCCGCAGGGCCCGGGCCGCCCGCTCGGCCGTCGCCTCATCCTCCACCTTGACTCCCGTGAGCAGCTCGGCCTCCGTCTCGTTGGGCGTGAGCACGGAGACGCACGCGAGGAGGTCGTCGCCCAGCGGCTGGGCCGGGGCGGGGTTGAGAATGACGCGGGCCTTTCCGGAGGCGATCTGCGCCGCCGCCTTCACGGTCTCCAGCGGCGTCTCGAGCTGCATGATCAGCACGGCGGCCGAGGCGATGGCGTCCGCCGCGGCCGCCACATCGGCGGGCGCAAGCCGGCCGTTGGCCCCCGAGGCCACGCCGATGCTGTTCTCCCCGTCGGCGGCAACGAAAATCAGCGCCACCCCGGACGCCGCCTCCGGATCCCGGACCACGTGCGTGACGTCGATCCCGTCCCGGATGAACCCCTTGACGGCCTGCTCGCCGAACAGGTCGTCGCCGACGCGGGCGACGAACGTGACGCGTCCCCCGGCGCGGGCCGCGGCGACGGCCTGATTGGCGCCCTTCCCCCCGGCCGCCATCGAGAACCTCCCGCCGAGGATCGTCTCGCCCGGCCGCGGGATGCGGGCGGTCTGGATGATCATGTCCGTGTTGGAGCTGCCGACGACGACGATGCGATCAGCCATGCCTCACCTCCGTGCCGATCCGGGCCGCGGGCTCCGTGGCGGGCGCGCCGGACGGCGCGCGTCCCGCCGGTCGAGCGTTGGCGTAGACGATCAGCCCCAGGCCCACCAGGAAGAAGACGAACATCCAGGTGAGCAGCCTGTTCGTCCCGCGCGGCGCCGTCTTGAACTCCCGCCAGATGAAGACGCCCCACATCGCGGCGACCATCGTCGCCCCCTGCCCGAGCCCGTAGGAGATGGCCGGGCCGGCGGGGCCGGCCGCGATGATGTTCAGCGACATCCCCACGCCCCAGATCATGCCCCCGAGGATGCCCACGACGTGAAGCCACGGCGTGCCCTTGCGGAAGTAGTCGCCCAGCGGCACCGGCGGCCCGCTGAAGGGCCGCAGCATGATCAGCGTGTTGAAGACGAAGCTGGAGAGAAACAGCCCCAGGGCGAAGAAGACCAGGGCGGTGTACGGCGTCAGCAGACCGCCGTAGTCCGCCGCCTTCCACCCCTCGACGGTCTTGGGGAACGAGCGGGCCACGAACTCGTAGAACCGCCCCATCAGGATGCCGCACAGCAGCGACAGCACGATGCCCTTGACCGTGGCCGTCTTGCCGGACGCCAGCCGGCGGTACGCCAGGGCGTCGAGGACGATCGCGATCGTGACGCCGGCCACCCCCAGGAACAACAGCAGCGGATCGCCCACCGGATTCTGCCGGTAGTTCTGGATGACGCCTAGGACGAGGGCCAGGCCGATGCCGATCGGAAACGCCACGGCAAGCCCCGCAATGTCGATGGCGGCCACGAGCAGGATGTTGGCGACGTTGAAGATCACGCCGCCGAGGAGGGCGTTGCGGATGTGCTCGCCGCCGGCCTGGCGCAGGTTTTCGACGAATCCCTGTCCGGCCGCGCCCGAACTGCCGAGCGTGAAGGCGAAGAGCAGCGTCAGCAGCAGCACGCCGATGCAGTAGTCCCAGTAGAAGAGCTGGAACCGCCACTCGCGGCTGGCCAGCTTCTGCGTGTTCGCCCACGAGCCCCAACAGAGCATCGTGATGACGCACAGAACGACCGCCAGGGCATAGGATTCGACAATGACCATCGCGGGCTCCTTGATTGGACCGTTACCCGGTGACGTCACCCGACCGCGCCGCCGGGCTGCGCGGCCGCATTCTACAGCGCCTCCCGCCGACGCCGCCACATCGCCCGGCGACCACCTCGCCCCCGGTTCGGCCCTTGCCCCGCGAAGGTCCGCGCGCTATATTCGCATCGGTTATTAAGCACTATTTTGAAGGAGTGGATCATGAGGCCCCAGGTCGGAATCGGCCGGTCACGCACCTGCCCGGCCCGCATGCCGTTCGTCTCAAGCGTCCTTGTGCTGATGTCGCCGTTGCCCCTGGCCGCCGACGTGATGCCCGTAACGGCCGCCCTCGTGCAGGTCCACGCCGCTGCGGGATCGGAAGTGGCCGACCTGATCTGGTACTTCCCGGCCCACCTGACGGCGATCGACGACGAATATCGCTGGTCGCTCCCGGGGCCGGTGACGCTGCTCGGATCGAACGGCGTAACGCCGCTGGGCGTCGTGCGGGCGCTGGAGGTCACGATCCGCACGGACCCGAGCGTGGCGCTCGACTTCGACGTCGCAGCCGACAACGCCCTGACGACCTTCAACCTGACGGCGACGCCGATCACGTTCGCCCCGCTGAGAAGGCCGAGCGCCTTCGCTCACTCGACGCTGAAGGTCCGCGACGCGAACCGGAACGGCTCGGCGCGGGCGACGGGCCTGCTCACCGGGCCGGGGGGACTGTCCCGCATCTACGTCGCCCGGTACAACGGCACCTCGGCGTGGGCGTGGTTCTTCTCGCCGCTGATCGTGATGAGCGCCGGCGCCACATCCGAGGCCGAGGAAGGCCGGCCCATGCCCCCGCCGGGGGGCGCGCCCGGGACCGCGTGGGAGAAGATCCCGGGGGACGTCTCACGGCTCGATGCGCAATTCGCGTTCACCCTGACG
This sequence comes from uncultured Planctomycetales bacterium, assembly GCA_964617025.1. Taxonomy (GTDB): domain Bacteria; phylum Planctomycetota; class Phycisphaerae; order UBA1845; family PWPN01; genus CAZMVY01. Next base: position 4,753 of record CAZTVU010000082.1, read on the forward strand.
GCCAATGATTCGGCAAGCGGCGCGAGCCTGTTCCGCCTGCTCCCGGCGGCCGACTTCAACACGGATGGGGACGTCGACCTGGACGACTTTCAGCACTTCCAGAGCTGTTACAACGGCCCCAATCAAGCCCCCGCGAGGTCGGGCTGCGGCGATGCGGACCTCGACGGCGACGGCGACGTGGACCTGACGGATTACCGCGATTTTCAGGCGTGCTACAACGGCGCGAACCGGCCGCCGGGTTGCCCGTAATCCCCGCGCGGATCCATGTGGTGCGATCGGGTCGCGACCACTGTACCGCGTGGTCGCGACCGCGACTCGCGGCGGCGCATGCGGCAAGGCTTCAAAACGAGAAAAGCGGAGAGCGGAGAAACGAAAGCGACCCGATGATCGGGCCCGTCTACAATCACGCCCCGGGGGCAGCCGGCACGCGGCCCTGCGGGATTGCGAGTGCGGCCTTGCGGTTTTCCGGCTTCTCGCGTGCATGCGAGAAGCACGTGCACGGCCGGGGGCAGTGGTCCCGCGAAGCGGTTATCGTGACGCCCGCTCCCGGCGGAAAACACCCCAGGCGGGATCACTTGGCGGGGAGCGGGTAGAATCGTATGGTGACCAGTGTTGAAACGCTAAGGGAGGCAACCCATGAGGACACTGGCGCATGTAACGCATGAGGCGGTTCAAAAGGTCGGGGGGATCGGCGCGGTGTTGCAGGGGCTCTTCACGAGCCGGCACTACATCGAGTCGGTCGATCGGACCGTTCTTATCGGGCCGTTATTCACCACGGAAGGGCCTGCGGAGCTGCGACTCGGGCGCCAGGGGGAGGTCCTCTATAGCTCGATCGACGGCATCGCCCGCCACCCGGCGGCCCACCTCCTGACGGACGTCCAGAGGAAGTACAGCGTCGACATCGTTTACGGGCGCCGGACGTTCGCGGACCCCAAGACGGGGACCCGGCTCAGCCCCGAGGTCGTGCTGATTGATGTGAGCCACGTGGACCAACGGCTGGTCAACCGCCTGAAGGCGCGGATGTGGGAGACGTTCGGGATCAGCTCGCTGGAATACGAGCGCTACTGGGAATACGAGCAGTACGTCGACCTCGCGGAGCCGGCGCTTGCCTGCCTGGCCGCGCTGGGGGCGACGGGGCCGGGGCATGAATGCGTCATCGTCGCGCACGAGTTCATGGGAATGCCGACCGCCCTGGCGGCGATTCTCGATTCCTCCCACCCCTACCGCACCGTCTTCTACGCCCACGAGGTCGCGCCGATCCGCAAGATCGTCGAGGACCACCCCGGCCACGACACGATGTTCTACAACGTCCTGCGGCTCGCGAAGCGCGACGGCCTGTACGTCGAGGACGTCTTCGGCGACCAGAGCCACTACTTCAAGCACGCCCTCGTGAGCGCCGCGCGCTTCTGCGACAACATCCTCGCCGTCGGCGACTACGTCGTCGAGGAGATGCGCTTCCTCGACCCGACCTTCCGGCACGTTGACATCGACCTCTGCTACAACGGCCTGCCGGCCTATGACGTGTCGATGGACGAGCTCCGCGGCAGTCAGGAGCGCATGCGTCAGTACTGCGAGAACCTGCTGGGCTACCGGCCCGACTACATCTTCACGCACGTGACGCGCACGGCCATCAGCAAGGGCCTGTGGCGCGACCTTCGCGTCCTCGAACACGTCGAGAAGCGCTTCCGTCAGACGGGGCAGACGGGCGTCCTGTTCGTGCTGAGCACCGAAGTGCCGCCCCGCCGCACCGAGGACGTCCGCAACATGGAGAAGTGGTGGAAGTGGCCCGTCGCCCATCGCGAGGGCATGCCGGACCTGTCCGGCGGCGAGGCGCTGTTCTACGCCGGCGTGCAGGAGTTCAACGCCCGCGCCCGCCAGGTCAAGGTCGTGTTCGTCAACCAGTTCGGCTGGGACCGCGCCACCTGCGGCCTGCGCATGCCCGAGGACATGGAATTCATGGACATCCGCCGCGGCACGCATGTGGAGTTCGGCCAGAGCATTTATGAACCGTTCGGCATCGCCCAGCTCGAACCGCTGAGCTTCGGCGCGCTGTGCGTCGTGACGAACGTCTGCGGGTGCGCCGGCTTCGTCGACGCCGTCACGCGCGGCGAGGGCTGCCCCAATGTGATCGTCACCGACTACACGGACCTCGGCGGTCGGCCAATGGACATCGACGACCTGCTCCGCATGGACCGCGAACAGCGCGACCGGATCGAGATCGCCGTCGCCGCGCACGTGGCGGAGGAGCTGCTCCAGCGTCTGCCGAAGGACGAGGCGGCCCACGCCGAGCTTCGCCGGCGCGGTTTCGAGCTCGCCCGGCAGATGAGCTGGGAGGTCGTCTCAAAGGACTACCTGCTGCCGGCCATCGAGCGCGCCTGCCACAAGCACCGGGCCGTGCAGGTGGTCGCGTAGGGCCGCCGGCGCGACGACGGCACCCCGGAGGCCGGCGCGCGGAGCCGTTGCCCATCGTCCCTCGGGGCTCAACGCGGCGAAAGTCTCCAACGGAGAGCGGCCCTCCTCGCCGGCGTGACCACGCCCGCGCGCACGGGAAGCGCTTTCGCGCCGGCGCCGGCCGCCATGGCCCGGCGCCTCACCGGATCCCCGCGTGATACTCCTGCAGCGAACGCACCCGGCCCGCCCCGCGGCGGCGCGCGGCGATGCCCTCGACCGACGCGGCGGCGGCGCTGAGCGTCGTGATGTAGGGGATCTTGTACTTGATCGCCGCCTTGCGGATGTAGGAATCATCGTACTGGCTCTGCTTGCCGACGGGCGTGTTGACGATCAGGTGAATCTCCCGGTTCGTGATCGCGTCGAGGATGTTGGGGCGGCCCTCCGTGAGCTTGCGGATCGGCTCGGCCTCCACCCCGTGGGAGGTCAGAAACGCGTGCGTGCCGGTCGTCGCCCGGACGCGGAAGCCCAGCTCGCGGAACCGCCGCGCGACGGGAAGGACGGCGGCGTGTTCGTTCCGGGTGACGGAGATCAGCACCGTCCCCTCGGTGGGCAGGACCTGCTTGGCCGCCTCCTCCGCCTTGTAGAACGCCAGGCCGAACGTGTCGGCCAGGCCGAGCACCTCGCCCGTCGAGCGCATCTCCGGCCCCAGGACGGGGTCGACCTCCGGGAACATCGGGAACGGAAAGACGGCCTCCTTGACGCCGAAGTGCCGGATCGCGCCCCGCCGGATCTTCAGGTCGCGCAGCCTGCGGCCCAGCATGAGCTGCGTCGCGATGCGGGCCATCGGGATGTTGCACACCTTCGAGACCAACGGCACCGTCCGGGACGCCCGCGGGTTCGCCTCCAGCACGTACACCTGGTCGTCGGCGATCGCGTACTGCATGTTCATCAGCCCGACGACGCCCAGCTCCCGCGCGATCGTCGCGGTGTACTCCTCGATGGTCCGCAGGTGGTTCTCGGGGATGCTGATCGGCGGGATGACGCACGCCGAGTCGCCGGAGTGGATCCCCGCCTGCTCGATGTGCTCCATGACCGCGGGCACGAGGACGTCCGTCCCGTCGGCCACGGCGTCGGCCTCGGCCTCCAGGGCGTTCTGCAGGAAGCGGTCGATCAGGATGGGGCGCTCGGGCGTGACGTCGACGGCCGCCGCCACGTACTCGCGCAGCATTTCCTCGTCGAGGACGATCTGCATCCCGCGGCCGCCGAGGACGTAGGACGGGCGGACCATCAGCGGATAGCCGATCCGCGCGGCGATCTCCAGCGCCTCCTCCAGCGTGCTGGCCATGCCGGACTCGGCCATCGGGATCCCGAGCCGGTCCATCATCGTGCGGAAGCGGTCGCGGTCCTCGGCGAGGTCGATCGTGTCGGGGCTGGTGCCGAGGATGCGGACGCCCTCGGCCGCCAGCTCCTGGGCGATGTTCAGCGGCGTCTGCCCGCCGAACTGCACGATGACGCCCTCGGGCTTCTCCTTCCGATAGATGCTCAGCACGTCCTCCACCGTCAGCGGCTCGAAGTAGAGCTTGTCCGACGTGTCGTAGTCGGTGGAGACGGTCTCCGGGTTGCAGTTGACCATGATGGTCTCGTAGCCGAGGTCGCGGAGGGCGAAGGCGGCATGGACGCAGCAGTAGTCGAACTCGATGCCCTGGCCGATCCGGTTGGGGCCGCCGCCGAGGACCATCACCTTCGGCCGTCCGGACGTGGCGACGGCGTCCGGCGCGTTGTAGGTCGAGAAGTAATAGGCCGCATTCTCGACGCCGCTGACCGGGACGGGCTCCCACGCCTCGACGACGCCCAGGCGCGTGCGGTGCTCGCGGATGTCCCTCTCGGGCACGCCCAGCAGCTTGGCGAGGTAGCGGTCGGCGAAGCCGTCCTTCTTCGCGCGCACCAGCAGCTCGTCGGGCAGCGGCCCGCCCTGGTGCGTCAGGATCTGCTCCTCGAGCTCCACCAGCTCCTTCATCTGCTGCAGGAACCAGGGCTTGATGTACGTCAGCTCGTAGAGCCGCTCGATCGTCGCGCCCTTGCGCAGGGCCTCATACAGAATGAACTGCCGCTCGCTCGACGGCTCGCGGAGCATCTGGAGCAGCTCGTCGAGGCTTCGCCGGTTGAAGTCCCTCGCGAAGCCCAGCCCGTAGCGGCCGTTCTCCAGCGACCGGATCGACTTCTGAAAGGCCTCCTTGTACGTCTTGCCGATGCTCATGACCTCGCCCACGGCCCGCATCTGCGTGCCGAGCCGGTCCTGCGCATCGCGGAACTTCTCGAAGGCCCACCGGGCGAACTTGACCACGACGTAGTCGCCCGAGGGCGTGTACTTCTCGAGCGTGCCGTCCCGCCAGTAGGGGATCTCATCCAGCGTCAGGCCGGCGGCCAGCTTCGCCGAGACCAGCGCAATGGGAAATCCCGTCGCCTTCGACGCCAGGGCCGACGACCGCGACGTCCGCGGGTTGATCTCGATGACGACGACGCGGCCGGTCTTCGGGTCGTGGGCGAACTGGATGTTCGTGCCGCCAATGACCTGGATCGCCTCGACGATGTCGTACGAGTGCTTCTGGAGCCGCTGCTGGAGCTCCGGCGAGATGGTCAGCATCGGCGCGGTGCAGTACGAGTCGCCCGTGTGCACGCCCATCGCGTCGACGTTCTCGATGAAACACACGGTGATCATCTGGTTCTTCGCGTCGCGGACGACCTCCAGCTCCAGCTCCTCCCAGCCGAGCACCGACTCCTCGACCAGGATCTGCCCGATCAGGCTCGCGGCGATCCCGCGGCCGGCGACGACGCGCAACTCCTCGACGTTGTACACCAGGCCGCCGCCCGTGCCGCCGAGCGTGTAGGCCGGCCGGATGACCACCGGATAGCCCAGCTCCGCCGCCACGCCCTCGGCCTCCTCCACGCTGTAGCAGATGGTGCTGCGCGGCATGTCGATGCCGAGCTTGCTCATCGTCTGCTTGAACGCGAGCCGGTCCTCCCCGCGCTCGATCGCATCCGCCTGCACGCCGATGATCCGGACGCCGTACCGGTCCAGCACCCCGGCCTTGTGAAGCTCCGCCGCGAGGTTCAGGCCGGTCTGCCCGCCGAGGTTCGGCAGCAAAGCGTCGGGCCGCTCCTTCGCGATGATCTCCGTGACGGCCTCGAGCGTCAGCGGCTCGATGTACGTCACGTCCGCCATGCCGGGGTCGGTCATGATCGTAGCCGGGTTGGAGTTCACCAGCACGATCTCGTAGCCGAGGCCGTGCAGCGCCTTGCACGCCTGCGCGCCGGAGTAGTCGAACTCGCAGGCCTGGCCGATGACGATCGGCCCCGAACCGATGATCAGGACCTTGTGAATGTCGCTCCGCTTCGGCATGCCGTCCGTCCTTTGCTCGTATCGAAGAGATCCTGACTCACCACGCTCCGCGCGGCGGGGATACTATTCGAAAACGCGGCGACGGGCACGCCCCCGGCCGGGGAGAGCGCCGGCCCCACGTGGTGCCGACGCCCTCGTCGGCATTATTCGACACCCCGGGGCGCCCGGGACTGGCTCGTTCCGGCGGGTGCCCGTGCAAGTTCGCCGCAGAAACCGAGCGGGGCCCGCACCGGCGAAACACCGCCGGCCGAGCCTGTCCCGTTCACGTCGGGCGCGAAATCACGTGGGACGCAAAACGACGCCGACCGAAGTCGCGCGCAACCACACCCGGCTCTCTGCCTTTCATCGTTGCGACAGGCAACGAGGGGCCGCCTTCTGCGCTCGGGGGATTACTTCGGGTTCCGCACGCCGTAGAGGCGATACCAGGCTTCCGGGGTGCGCTCGCGGTCGATCAGCTTCTCCACGTGCCCGTCGGCCCAGAGCCAGTTGCAGTAGCGATTCATGTGGATCTTCGTGCCGGCCCGCCGCTTGGACAGATACTGCGGCCCGCCACGGCCGCCGGGGATCTGCTCCATGTGGTTCTGCATGTACTCCGGGCGCCACACGTCGTAGTGGTCGAGGCCCTTGCCGAGCCTGGCAAGGGCCTGGGGATTGGTCTGAATGTAGAAGTACTGCTCGCGCGCCGTCTTCAGATCCCCCGTGGTGTTCGCTCCGTCCTGGGCACGACCGCTCTCCAGTGCGGCGTCGCCGATCAACAGGACACGGGCGGGTTGCCGCCAGACCGACGACTCCGTCGGCGCCTGCTGTTCGTCCCGTTCACTGCTCCAGTCCGTCTTGGTCATCGGCTTGATGTCGCTGCGGAACGTGTTGATGACGTAATCCAGCGCGGGCCGCGGGACCGTCCGCGAGCGATCGGGACAGGTGAACACCGGGTGCCGGTGCACCGGGACCTCGTTGACATACTTGTAGGCACGCGAATCACCCAGTTGCCGCGGGAGCAGTGTGATCCAGCTTGGCGACTCCTGATTGCCGCCCCGAGGAATGTAGCCGCGGTACTCGGCGGCGTAGCACATCTCCGCGTTGCCCGCCTGCCTCAGGTTCGTGCCGCACAGCGTCGACCTCGCCCCCGCGCGGGCCCTGGACAGCGACGGCAACAGGATCGAGATCAGCAGGGCAATGATCGAGACGACCACCAGCAGCTCGATCAGCGTAAAGCCCATTCGCCGAGCGGCCGCTCGCACGCGACGATGCGAAACCCGGCAGCGTTGAGACATGAGGGAGTCTCCTGGTCCGAATGTACCTATTATATCGGGCACCCCTCCGACCGCCTGAGGTCGATGTTAATCGATTCATCCGGCTTCGTCACGCCAATCTTCCATCACGCACGCGTGGGCTGCGGCCCGCCGCTGGACCCGCGAACAGCTCGTGCCGAGGCCGCCCACAAGAGACGGGGGCCGGACACGAGCCCCACACCCGTGCTGCCCTCCGATACATCGGCCCACGGAACCGGTTCGGCAGTCCCGCGGGATGCCGCCGACGGCCTTCCGGGGGGCACACGGGCGGCCGAGCCGCCCGCGAGCCCCCTGTTCCCAACCCGAACGCCGGCGCGCGGACTTACGCCGCCGACCGGCGACGCCGGAGGAAGGCGACCGCCCCCAGCCCCGCCAACGCAAGCGTCGCCGGTTCCGGCAGGTAGATCGCGCCCTCATCCGTCCAGGCCATGTAGTCGATCCGGATGTTTGCCAGTTTCGTGGAGTCGAATGTGCCGATTCGGCACGTCCGATCCTGGCCGGTTCGCATGCTCAGACCGCTCTGGCTGGCCACGAACTGCCCGTCAAACCAGATCTTCTTCGTCACCGTCGCCCCGCCGGGGTCCAGCTCCGACGTCATCCAGACATCGTGATACGAATCACTGATCACCCTGTCGAACAGCGAGCCGGAGACCTTGTTGTTCTGGAGGTGCACCGCGCCGGCCTCGTCCTGGTAGATCTTGAAGCGATTGTCGTCCCGCGGCCGATCCGCGCCCGGCACGTTCGTACCCAGCAGCCGGTGATAAAACTCCGTGAATGCAATGACCGTGCTGCTCGAAGTGGCGCTGGTCGACGTGCCCTTGATCCGCATGGCCAGCGTGAAGCCTGCGGAGATATCGTCCCGGAGGGCATACCCGTATCCGGCCGGCGGGTTGTTGTTCGACCACGACGCATATGACAACGTCGTATTGTCGTCCACCTCCAGCGCCTTCTGATCGCCGGTCGGGTAGACTGCCGACTCCTGCGGATCGGCGGCCGTCGCGTCGGTGCGGATGTAGTTCGGCGCCATACTCTGCCCGCTCTTGTAGCTGGCGTAGAACATCCGAAGCCCGTCGCGGTTGACCACCGCGGCATTGTCCGGCTTCACGTCGGCGAAGTACTTCACGTACCAGTTCACGTCGCCCAGCGTCAACGGGGCGGCGAAGGCCGCAGAGGCGCTCGCCAGCACCACCATGCCCATCAGTACCGTTCGCATTTCCTGCCTCCTCGAAACAGAACTCGCCATCGCGGCCCTTTCGCGGGCCGCGCCGTGGGCTTGCCCCCCACGCCCGTAAGGTCCCTCAAGACAGCGGGCGACCGCACGCCGGCCGCCCGCGCCCATCATCCACCGCACGCCGCAGGGCGGTTCGGCCCGTTGAAACACCCCTGGAACGAGCCGAAGTCCGCCAGGTCGACGTCCTGGTCGCCGTCCAGATCGAAGCAGTGGCAGACGCCGGGGTCGGCCTCCGCCGGCCACGGCCGGTTCGGCCCGTTGAAACACCCCTGGAACGCGCCGAAGTCCGTCAGGTCCACGTCGCCGTCGCCGTCCGCGTCCGTCGGCTGCGGCCGCGTACACGGCATCGGCGTGATCGGCCGGCCCTGCGGATCCCAGGCGCCCTCGCCCGAGACGCGGATGTAGTCGAACCACGCCTCCGCCGTCCACATGTTCGGGTCGTAGTGGTCGTTGAACCCGAAATTGATGCTGCCGGGATCGACGTAGTACTTCATCACGAAGTCCTCGACGAGGACGCCGTCCAGCCACGTCTTCCGACGAAGGTCGGTGCCGTCGGCGTAGCCCACGGCGTGCAGCGTGTGCCATTGGCCGTCGTTGAGATCGCCCGACTGCCATCGCCGGTCGTACACGCCGTCGTTGTTATCGTCGATGTTCTTCTCCTTGGCCCACAGCGCGATGCCCGTCCGCGCGGCCTCGTCGGCGTAGCTGACGTTCCAGCCGAACTCCGCATTCTTCGTGTAAGGGGCAAAACTGACCAGGTCGCTGACGAACCACGCGAACTTCGCCCGGCCCTCCCAACTGTCGAAGATGTTGTCGCGGTTCGCGACGAAACGGGGAAGCTTGAACCGCATCTGAAGCGTCACGCCGTCGGAGGTCCGCTGCGGCATCGCGTTGTCGCCGGCGTCGCCGTCGGCGTTGTCCCATTTCATGCAGTTCGACTGGTTCTTGCCGGTCGGGATCGCCTCGTCGGCGTCGACCAGTCGGAGCGCAAGGTTGCCCGGCTCGCCGGGCACGGAGACGACGTCCCAGAAGCAGCGGTTCCAGTCATACATCTGGCCGCGGTTCATCGCGAACGGCCGCCGGCCGAGGACGGTGTACATCCCGTCCGGCGTCGAGCTGCCGTCATTCTCCCAGTACCAGCTCGTGCCGAAGAGCGCCGTCTTCGTCGGCGACCCGGCCAGCGGCCTCGGCGTGATCCGCAGCTCATCGATCGTGGCGTCGAGGAACTGATCAACCGTGCCGGCCGAATCCACATGCGCGCCGATGTACAGCTTGCCGGAGTTGACGGCGGCGCCGCTTCGTTGCACTCCCTTCACGAGGTCGCCGTCTTCCCCGTTCAACAGGAAGATGACCTCCTTCTTCACGGCGTCATAGGAGACCTGGATCCGGCGCCAGCTCATCGCGCTGGTCATCTTGAGCCGACTGGCGACCGTCTGCACGCCCGAGCCCGTGCCGAAGACCAGCACGAACTCGCCGCCGGTCGGGACGTAGGGGTTCAATGGATCGGCGTTGTAGTTGCTGAACGTCGGGGCGGCCGCGAGGTCGGCCCCGGCCGTCAGAAGGCCGTAGTCAATTTCGCTGTCGACCGTGCCGGCGGCCTTCTTGCAGACGAGCCATTGGCGTTCCGCCGGATCGCTCGTGCCGGTCGGCACGGAGTACGGCTTGACCCATGCCTCGATCGTAAAGCTCGAGTCGCCGAGGCTGAGCGAACCGTCGGTGTCGTCAACGGCCACGAAGTGGCCCGAATTGCGCACGAAGTCGAGGGAGAGCCGGTTCGGGTAGCCGCCGTGGTGCGTATGGTTGGGCGTGATCGTCGTGCTCGTGTTGCCGGGCTTGATTCCCGGGATGTCGCTGAGGTACTTCGGGCCGCCCACGGCGAGGCCGTGGTGGCCGTGAGCGCTGAGGTCGCGCACCACGTCGGCCGTGTCGTCGGCGTTCTTGCCGTCGATGTCGAACCGCCAGAACCCGATGTCGTCCGTCGGGGGGTCGCCGTTGACTTTTCGGAACTCGAACCGGCACACGTTGAGGTTTCCGGCCGCGGGCATGGTGAAGCGCAGGACCTGGACGCCGGCGGCAAGGTTCGCCAGGAAGGGAGCGGACGAGTAGTCGTTGATGCCGCCGACCCCCCACGGGAAGGATTGCGCGCCCCCGAGAATGCTGGTCCCGTCGGGCTGCACGGTGATGTCGAAGGTCTTGTCCGCCGCCGTGACGGAGTAGCGGACGAGGACCTCATATAGCCCGGCCTCGGCCACGTCGACCGTGTATTCCATCCACTCGCCGCTCGCCGTGAATCCGACCACATTGCCCTCGGTCTTGAGCGTGAACGCGTCCACGTCCGTCGCGCGGACATTGCGGTAACCGGTCGCGGTGCCCGCCTGCCAGTTGGTCGTGTCGTTGTAGGAGATGCCGGGGCCGCCGATGTCGTAGTCCGCGGCCTCGATCACGCCCGGGATGGCATGGGGCGTCCCGCCCGGATAGGCCTCCTGCGTGCCGGTCAGCAGGACGAGATACAGTTGATCGATTTCTTCGAGCGTCCCCTGCGTGACCACCGTGAGACGCAGCACCCGGGTCCCCGCCGTCAGCGCCGCCGAGGCGCTGAACTGGCCCGTCCGCCAGTTCGTGCCCGTCGGCATGCCGACCGGTCCGGAATCAAACTCGTACGGCCCCCCGTCGGCTCCGATCTGCACCTGCAGGAAGGCCTGGACGACGCCGGTCGCCGGGTTCTTGATCCGCGCGCCGATGCGGTAATTGGCGCTCTGCGGGATGTCGATCGTGTACTCCAGCCACTCGCCGTCCGCCAACTGGTTCACCGTATACACGGGCGGCGTGTTGGTTGTGCCGCCCTGGTACTGCTGAATGTCGACGTCGTCGGCGCGGTATGCGCTGCCGCCCGTATTGCCGGCCGTCGCGTCGTTGTACGACACCCCGGGACCGCCGCTGTCATAGTTCTCGGCCTCGATCACCCGGTGGGCTGACGTCGGCCCCGGACCCGGATACGGCGACTGAAGGCCGCTCGCGCCGGCCGTGACGAACGCAACCCCGATCATCGCCGCGACGCGGCAACGCGCCGCCATGCTTCCCGAGCTGAACCGACACATGCTGGTCTCTCCTCTAACTCTGGCTTCCGACTTTGGCCAATACATCATCCGCAAGGCGCGCAACGGCCGCGATCTGCCTCCACCATCCTGCAACTCGTACGACCACGTCCTCGTGGCTTCCGCGACTCGAAATCAGACGTCCGCCGGACACCTGCGAACTCACTCCTCGCGGGTCCGTCAAACCAGCGCTCTGGTCGGCCCTGGGCATCAAACGAGGGCCGTCCGCCAGCCTCGGCGAAGTGGCGCGATGTCGGCTCGCCGAAGACCATTTCGAACACGCGGAGCGGCCGCACCCGGGTGCCAACGCAGTCATCTTAAACGATTCATATCCCCATGTCAACATGAAAATGGCACTTTTCGATCAAGAAGACCATACAAATTGTCGGGCGCGGTTGGCCCCAAGCGGCTTCGAACGAGTTCTGGAGGGACCATGAACACGACAATACAAATCTCTTAGTTTCCCCCTCGCTAGCCTTTGGGCTCTCGCCGAGACACCCAGCTCAATAAGTTTATATCATAAATAACCTTAACTACGGTTACTGCCCGGATCTTTCGACAAACTGGAAGCGAAAGGCTCGTAAGGTATTCGTGATACTTCTTATCGCTAAACCCTATATGCGATATCAATAGGCGTCTATTATGCATACAAACAGGTCCCTTGCGGCCGTGGACATATGCGGGTACAATCCAAGGAACGCATGAATTGTACACACATTTATCCGATCGCCTGGACGCGGGAGTGCCTGTTCGATGGCAACGGATGCGAAAAGCAAGCACCGATCGATCTATGAATACCTTCGCGATGCCATCGCCGCGGGCGAATTCGCCGCCGGCGAGCAGGTGCCCACGGAGGCCGAGCTCAGCCAGCGCTTCGGCGCCTGTCGCCAAACCGTCGCCCAGGCAATCCGCAAGCTCGAGCACCAGGGGCTCGTGGTTCGCCGTCGCGGGGCCGGCACGTTCGTCTGCCCGCGCAAACAGGCGAGAGGCACGCTCTGGGGGTTGCTGGTCCCCGCGGCCTACGGCGGCATCTTCGCCCCTATGGGCGCGCAGATGACCCGCGCGGCCCGTGTCGCCGGATACAGCGTGCTGCTCGAGGACCCCCACGACGGCAGCGAGGACCTCGCCAGGCTTGCCCGCCGGGCGGAGGACCTCTGCCGCGCGTACGTCGACGGCGGAGTCAGCGGCGTCTTCTACATCCCGCTCATCCTGCCCGCGGAACAGATGCACGTGAACGCCCACATCGTCGAGACGTTCGACCGCGCCGGCATCCCCGTCGTCCTGCTGGATCGCGACATCTACGAGTATCCCCGCCGTTCGCGCTACGATCTGGTCGGCGTGGCCAACCGGCGATCCACGCAGGTGCTCACGGAGCACCTGCTGGCCCTCGGCTATCGCCGCATCGAGTTCGTCACCCACGAGGGCCTCGCTTCGACGGCATCGGCCCGCATCGCCGGCTACCAGGATGCGCTCCGCGACCACGGCATCGAGCCCGATCCCGCCTGGATTCACTGCGCGCACCCGCGGCGCCTCGGCGCAGTCCCGGCCCTGACCGACACGATCCGCGCCGAGGCGTTCGTGTGTGTGAACGACGAGATGGCGGCACGCTTGATACGCCACCTGGCCGGTCACGGTCGGCGCGTACCCGACGATGTCGCCGTGGTCGGATTCGACGACGCCGAGTACTCCACGCTCGTGCAGATCCCGCTGACGACGATGCGTCAGCCCTGCGAGCGCATGGGCGACATGGCTGTCCGCCTGATGCTCGAGCGCCTCGCCGAGCCCAGCCTGCCGGCCCGCGAGGTGGCCTTCGACTGTGAGCTGATCGTTCGGGACTCGTGCGGGGCGAGGACGCGCACCGCGGGCGGCGCCGCCTGCCCTTCAACGAGCCCCGCGCCGGCGTAGGCCCGTTCCCCTGTCGTCGCAATGCATCCCCGCTTCCGCACGGCAGCACCCATTCGATGATATCCCTCGACCCGTCTTGTTCTCCCGACAAGATTTTCCGAAGACGATCCGGCCGCGTTTTCGCGCTTCCAGCCATCCGCTTCGCGCCGTTCGTCGTCCGTCGGCGCTTATGGACTG
>CAZTVU010000083.1:0-18077 GCA_964617025.1 uncultured Planctomycetales bacterium
ACCTGCCGACACCGCTGGATAAGCGAATCTGACCGACAGGCGTGAACGGTTACCTCGCCGAGGGCAATGAACGCCGGCCTGCGCGGGCCGGACGTGGCCTCCGTCTTCTTCGTGATATCGCCGCGGTTATTGTGGTGCAGGAGGACATAGCGGCCGTCGGCAAGCTGATAGATCGGGCAGCAGCCGACGGGCTGGAGGATCGGCAGGCCGTGGTCCCGCCGAAGCAGCGGCCTCGGGTTGCACCAGGTCTCGCCGTCATCGGCGGAAAGGCTGTACCAGATGAAGCCGCTGTTGGTCCGCATGACGCAAAACAGCCGCTTGTCGGGCAGGCGGACAATACTCGGCTCCTGCGCGATCGACAGCAGCGGATACTTGAAGTGCGGCACGCGCAGGGCCTGCTCTCCCCAGGCAAACCAGCGGATGCGAAGGTCCTTGGGCTCCGGGTTCGCGTCGACGTTCTCGAAACGCATGAACTCAACGACCGACTCGATCTGCGTCCACGCTTCGACCTTCTTCAGGTGGGCCTTCGCGGAACTGACCCAGTGCGTGTAGCCGACGTAGTACCGCCCCTGGAGGTCGCGGGCGGGGTTCTGCCAAACGATCCATTCGCCGGGCACCTTGCCGGTCGGGTCGTCGTAGGGGCTGCGGGGCATGGGGATATCCTGCGGTTTCGACCAGGTGGCCCCGGCATCGTCGCTGTAACAGCCCTCCATCGTACCCGTGTGCATCTTGATCCAGCCCTGCGTGCCCTGGTTGCGGTTGAACAGGACGTAGATCCGGCCGGACTTCGACACCATCGGGAAGCCCAGCTTGCCATGTTCGCCGGGTCGTCGGGCGTCTTCGGCCCGGCGACGTGGGTGGGCGGGGCCCAGGTGACGCCGTCGTCCTTCGACTTCGAGAAGACGATGCGGTTGCCGGGGGGGCCCTTGGGCGAGGCGACGTTCTGCGTCCACACGGCCATGAGTGAACCGTCGGGGCCCTCGAAGACCAGGAAGTGCTCGTTGTGGCAGTCGTGCGTGGAGCCGTCGTAGCTGCCGGGGATGTAGGCGATGTAGTCGGGCCTGCTTCGCCGGGCCTCGAACTGCAGCCGCTGCGAAACGGTCATCTCGTCGGCCGCCGCCGCCGCGACCGGCAACAGGAGCGGCAAGGCGGAAAGACCGCGGAACGAAGAACGAGGAACGATGGACGATGAACGAAGAACCCACGTTCGCTTCATGTGCATACTCCTTGGCCACTCGCGCCGGACATCGGTCCGGCTCCGCTTCCGCGGCCTACGCGCCCGCGAGCTTCCGGCCCAGGGCGCGTGCCTGATCCAGGAGCTCGGGCCTCTTCATGATGTCGCCCATGTTGCCGACGCCGGGGGCGATCACGCTGCCAACCAGGACCATTTCCAGATACCGCAGCGACATCTCGAACATCGCCAGCACGGGCGCGACCGTATCGGGGCTCTCCTCCTCATACGGGATCGCCAGGGCGGCCGCGCGGCCGCGGATTTTCGCGCGGTTCTCCGGACAGTTAAAGTACACGAACCGGTCGAGAAACGCCTTCATCAGGGCCGACGCCGCATACCAGTACACGGGCGTGCCGAAGACGATGGCGTCGCTGGCGATGATCTGCGGATATGCACCGTTCATGTCGTCGTGCTTGTTGCACGGCTTGCCCTGCCAGCACACCTGGCAGCCGTCGCACTCGCGAATGGTCATGTCGTTCAGGAACAGGAGGTCCGCCTGGGCCCCGGCCTCCGTCGCGCCGTCCAGGATGCGCGAGACCAGCACGTGTGTGTTGCCGTTGCGACGCGGGCTCCCGACGACCCCCAGGACTCGCTTCATCGCACAATTCTCCGCGCGGCCGCCCCGCCGCGAGGCGTTACCCCATTGCCAGCTCCGCCGCCGCCTGCGCGTGCAGGACCGTCGTGTCGAAAAGCGGCAGAGGGCTGTCCTCCTGCCGGATCAGCAGCCCCAGCTCCGTGCAGCCGAGGATGATCCCTTCCGCCCCGGCTCCGGCGAGGCCCCGGATGACGGCCTTCATCCGCTCCCGCGAAGCGTCGCGAACGATGCCGCAGCAAAGCTCGCCGAAAATGATGTCGTGCACGACCTCGCGGTCCTCCTGCGGCGGCACGAGCACCTCCAGATTGTGGTCCCTCGCCAGCCGGCCGGTGTAGAAATCCTGCTCCATCGTGAAGCGCGTCGCCAGGAGGCCGACCCGCCGCAACCCGCTGGCCTTCACGCGGACCGCCGCCGTGTCCGCGATGTGGATCAGCGGCACGGAGATGGCCGCCTGCACCGCCGGCGCCATCTTATGCATCGTGTTCGTGCAGATCAGGACGAAGTCGGCGCCGGCCCGCTCGACGGCCCGGGCGGCGTCAATCATGCGGGCGGTCGCCTCGCCCCAGGCATCGCGGCGCTGAAGCGCCGCCACCTCCTCGAAGTCGAACGAGTAGAGCACACACTTGGCCGAGCGTAGTCCGCCCAGACGGCTGCGCACCGCCTCGTTGATGATCCGGTAATACTCGATCGACGATTCCCAGCTCATGCCCCCGATCAAACCGATGGTCTTCATAACGCCCAATGTATCGATTTCGGGCGGAATCTGCCAGCTCCAGACGTTTGCGAACACCCTTCCGCGACAGCGGCTCAGGCGTCGCCCCGCGCACCCGCCGCGCTTCGCGGTGGGATTGCGCGGCACCGGCGATTCGGTTTCCTTGCCACCGCCTCTCGAGGACGGTCGGTCGACGTTACGTTACTCGGTACGGCGATCACTCGCTTCG
Source organism: uncultured Planctomycetales bacterium (assembly GCA_964617025.1). Classification (GTDB taxonomy): domain Bacteria; phylum Planctomycetota; class Phycisphaerae; order UBA1845; family PWPN01; genus CAZMVY01. The sequence continues at coordinate 2,768 of CAZTVU010000083.1, forward strand.
CGCCGGTCGGGCGAGTCGTTGCTGAGCCGAAGGCGAAGCATGGACCCGCCATCAGGGATTCCCATGCAAGCCGGCGTGCTTGCATTCCGCTTGCCGGCAGACGGTGGACGAACCTGCGGCTTCGCCGTAGAACGGCCCACGCGACCCGCTTTCGCCCTCATGGTGCCGGGCAACTTCGCCCGGAAGGCGGCCGTCCGCACCGCCGTGGATCGGATCGCCTTCAACGTGGTCAGGGAGTAGGCGCCGGCGCGGAGGTCGCGGGCGGATCCCGGCGGGGTTCCGCCGCGAGCGATGCGCAGACGATCTCGCGGTCGTTGCGCGCGTAGACGCATCGGTTCGCGAACGCCGGGTGCGACCAGACCAGATTGCGCCGCCGAATCTGCTGGGTGGGCTCGATGAGCCGGGCCCGGCTGATTTCCTCGTAGCCCTTCGGCGTGAGCCGGGCGATGATCAGCTCGCCCTGTTCGTTGGCCAGGAACGTGCGGTCGCCGTGTTGGATGAGGAACGCGTTCCACCAGCGGTCGTTGCCCGTGGCCTGGTACGTCTCCCAGATCCGCTCGCCGGTGTCGGCCTTCAGGCACCGCAGGGCGCCGTAGGCGTCGATCGCGTAGAGGTGGCCGCCCCGAAGCACCGGCGTCGACATGAGGCAATGCACCTTGTCGGTGGCCAGCTCGCTGTCGCTCTTGCCGCGCCACATCTCGGCGGCAGCGGGCCGATCGGCCGACAGGCGCAGCATGATCGGTCCGTTGAAGAACGTTGAGACGAAGAGCCGCTCGCCGTCGAACACGGGCGTCATGATCGTGTGGCCCATGCGGCAGTGGAACGGCTGCTCCCAGTGGACCCGGCCGGTCCTCGGATCAAGCGAGACGATCCGCTCCGGCAGCCACACGATGAGCTGGCGGACGCCGCCCGCCTCGAAGATCACCGGCTGGCAGTAGCCCATGTCGCCGACGGACAGGGCCCGCCAGAGTTCCCTGCCGGTGTCCTTGTCGAACGAGACGACGGCCGCATCGTTCGCGCCGCCGACGAGGGCGATCAACTGCCGCCCATCCACCAGCGGCGCGGATGTGACGCCCCACGTGGGAATGTTCGTCTGATAGTCCTTCACGTAGTCCCGGGCCCAGATCGGCTTGCCGTCGCGCACGTCGAGGCAGAACAGGTGGCCCATTGTGCCGACCGTGTAGGCCCTGCCGTCGGCGACGGTCGGCGTGGCCCGTGGCCCGAGGGGATAGTCCACGCCGCGATAGACGCACGGATACTCGTGGACCCACAGGACCCGCCCCGTCCCCTCGTCGAGGCAGACGACCCGCTCGGTCTTCCCCTCCTTCGGCCGGTCCATCACGAACACGCGGCCTTCGGCCACCGCCGGGCCCGTGTAGCCCGAGCCGATGGGCGTCCGCCATCGGTAGGCCAGCTCGTGGCCGGCGAATCGCTCCACGATGCCCGTCTCACGCCAGACCCCGTCGCGCCGCGGACCGCGCCATTGCGGCCAGTCGTCCGCGGGCGTCGTCGCCGCCACCGCGAGCCAGACGGCACAGGAGAGGATGCGCTTCACTTGGCCCCGCCCAGATCCACGCACACCGCCTTGGACAGGTTGCGGCAGTAGAGCTTGCCGCCGCACAGCAGCGGGATCGTCCAGCAACGGTTCTTGAGGATCTGCGCCTCGGCGGTCGGCTTGAACTCCCGGGGCGACGCCTTCGCGATGACGAGTTTGCCGGTCTCCGTGAAGACGATCAGGTGGTCGTCGGCCAGGATCACCGTCGCGTTCGCGTAGCCGTCGGCCGACCAGAGCTCCTTGCCCGTCAGGAACTCCACGCACCGCAGCGACCGCCTCTCGTCCGCGCCGTACAGGACGCCGTCCTTCAGCACGCACGACTGGAACTTGTTGACGAAGGTCTTGTTCCGCCAGACCTCCTTGCCGGCCAGCTTGTCGCCGTCGGTGCTCAGCTTGTAGAGCGCGCATCCGGTGCCGTAGCCCGAGGTCAGGAACAGGTGGCCGTCGTGGAAGATCGGGGCGGCGGCGTTGACGTCGTACGACGTCTTCCATCGCTCCCGCCAGACCTCGCGGCCGGTCCTGGCGTCGGCGATGATGGCGTACCGGGCGAGGAAGCCGAGGATGTAGCGTTTGCCGTCCAGTGTGAACGGGTACGGCGTGCAGTAGCCGGCTGCCTCCTCGGTGCACTTCCAGACCGGCTCGCCGGTCGCCTTATGGAGGGCCAGCAGGCCGCCGTCCGCACCGCCGGCACACACGACCGCCATGTCTCCCTCGATGAGCACCGAGCCGGAGTACCCCCAATGAGGCTTGGCCTTGAGCTGCCTCTTCCAGATCTCCGTGCCCTTCTGGGCATCGAGGCACAGCAGCAGGCCGTGGCCGCCCAGGATGTACACGCGGCCGGCGTCGATGGTCGGCGTCGCCCGGGTGCCGTCGCCGCCCTGGCCGTCCTTGAGCTGCTTCTCGAAGGGTTTGTCCCAGATCACCTTCCCCGTCGCCGCGTCGAAGCAGAAGACGGCCTGCTGACCCTCCTTCGTGCCGCACGTGTAGAGCTTGCCGCCGACGCAGGTGAACGTGCTGAACCCCGGCCCCAGGTCGTACTCCCAAACGACCTTGGGAGGTTCCGTCCACGACGTCTTGAACCCCTTCTCGTGGCTGATGCCGTCGTGATTCGGCCCGCGCCAGTTCGCCCAGCCGGCCCCGAGCGAGCCCGCCGCAAACGTGAACAAGACTCCGATCACCAATACCGCGGACTTCATGCGTGGGCAGAACATGCGAGCCTCCGTTCAGAAAGCGTGGAAACGGACGCGCCTCTTCGACGCCGTCCGGTCAAATCGCGAGGATTGTAGGCAGGCCGATGCGGTTCAGCAACGAAGAGGCCCGCGAACCGGGCCGGGCGTGACAAACAAGCGGACACACGGCCCGCTCTTGAGCGAGCCGTGTGTCCCGTATAGCAAACGCGGGCGCTGCATTGCGGCCGGCTGCCGCGGCAGCCGGAACCGCCCGCGGTCAGCAGCCCGGCGGCCGGTTCGGTCCGTTGAAACACGTCTGGAAGACGCCGAAGTCCACCAGGTCCACATCGCTGTCGGCGTCATCGTCGAAACACGTACAGATCAACGGATCGGCCGTGGGCGGCCAGGGCCGGTTCGGTCCGTTGAAACACGCCTGGAACTGCGCGAAGTCGGTCAGGTCCACGTCGCCGTCGCCGTCCGCATCCTGCGGCGGCTTGTGGCACGACTTGTACGTGGTCAACGCGAACGCCAGGTCGATGGACTGCGGCGCCATCGGATGCCCGTCGCCGTACCGCAGTTCCCTCCAGGTCGGAACGGGCCCGCGCGGATCGAGCCAGCAGGCGTCGTCGTTCCAGTGCTCGAGCGACGTCTTCCAGCCCAGCGTGCACTGGCCCGGTTCCTGCTCGTTGTACTTCAGGCCCAGCCAGTAGATCGTGCCCTTGGTCTGCCAGAACGCCTCCGACTTCTTGATGTAGAAGTCGTACTGGTAGATCTGGGTATCGCCGGGGAACTTCCAGAAGTTGGTCGCGGGGTCGAACCACCACTCGCCCTCGACGTTCGCACATAGGCTGGCCGTGTACGTGCCCGGGACGAACGTCTTTCTCCAGAGCAGTTCTCCGGGATGGCTATAGAGCCCAGGTCCGGCGGGCACATCCGAGTAGATGAATAGCGTGAACGTCAGGCTGCCGATGCCGGTCGGCGGCAGGATGTTGTCTGCGAACGACGTCCACAGGTGAATATCGGTGATGGGACCGGTCTGCGTGCACTTGAAGTCGTCGGCCAACTGGACGAAGTGGTTGTCCACGTCCACGCCGGTGGTTCTCACGTCCGGCCGCTGCAGCCACTTCACGGGGACGACCTCGATCCGGTAGTCCTCGACCTCGCCGTCCGGAGCCGCCCCCGTGTACGACAGGCCCTTCTGTGTGCTCAACCGGAACCTCGCGAATGTCTGCCCCAGCGCGGTGATGTTGGGCGGCACGATCGTATACGAATTGACGCCGCCCGCGATCCCGCGATCCACCAGGATCTGCTCGCCGGCGTCGGCCCAGTCGCCGTCGCCGTTGAAGTCGATCCAGGCGTTGAGATAGGCCGTGACGCCCGGCAGGATCGTGGCCGTCACGGTGATCGTGTTCGGCACGCCGGAGAACATCGCGCCGTTGAAGGTCACCCCGTCCTCATCGGCCAGGTTGTTGAGATCATCGCCCGTCGCCGTCGCGTTCGGTTGGCCGTTCGGCTCGGTATCCGCGAGATTGCCGAGGTTGAACCCGGGCATGACCGTGTGCCGCGCGCCGCCGTCCGCAAGCAGGGTCGGATAGGGCTTGGGCGCATCCCCGAAGTCGTCCGGGTCGGGCACAGGCCCCGGCACACCGGTGATCGCGAACGCAAGGTCCATCGAAATGCCCGGCGGCATGCCCATCGGATGCCCGTCGCCGTATCGCAGTTCGCGCCAGACCGGCGGGTCCGCGTTTGTGTCCAGCCAGCAGGCGTCGTCGTTCCAGTGTTCGAGCGACGATTTCCAGCCGAACGTGGCCTCCGTCGGGAACTCGTTGGCATACTTCACGCCAAGCCAGTACGTCGTGCCCTCGCGCTGGCGGAAGGCCTCCGCCTCGGGCACGACAAAGTCAAACTGATAGATCTGCGTGTCGCCCGGGAAGTGCCACGAGTTCGTGGCCGGGTCGTGCCACCACTCGCCCGAGGTCGTGGTGCACAGCCCCACTCCGTAGGAGCCGGGGCCATACGTCCGGCTCCAGAGCAGGTGCCCCGGATGGCTGTACGGATTGTCCGGACCGGCCGGCACATCGGAGTAAATGGACAGCGTGAATACGAGGCTGTTCAGGCCCTGCGGCGGCAGGTAATCGCCGACGAACGAGCCCCAGAGGTGGATGTCCGTGATCGGGCCGCTCTGCGTGCACATGAAGTCGTCGGCCAACTGCACCCAGAAGTTGTCCACGTCGACGCCGGTCGGATTCACGTCCGGCCGCTGGAGCCACTTCACGGGAACGACCCCGATCCTGTAATCCTCGACCTCGCCGTCCGGCGCGAGGCCGGTGTAGGACAGCCCCACTTGAGTGCTCAGGCGGAATCGGGCGAACGTCGAGCCGGTCGCCGTGATCGCGCCGGGCACGAACGTGATTGCGTTCGCACCGTTCGCAACGACGTAATCCGTGATAACCTGCTCGCCGGCGTCGGCCCAGTCGCCGTCGCCGTTGAGGTCGATCCAGGCATTCAGATATGCCAGCCCCGGCATGAACGGGGGAAGGGTCGCGGTGACCGTGATGGTGTTCGGCACGCCGCTGAACAGGGCCGTGTGGAACGTCACGCCGTCCTCGTCGGCGAGATTGTTGATGTCGTCACCGGTGGCCGTTGGGTTCGGCTGGCCGTTCGGCTCGGCGTCGATCTGGGCGCCCAGGAAAAAGCCGGTCCAGATGACATGCTGCGCGCCGTTGTTGGCCAGCAGCGTCGGATACTTCGGGTCCGGGGCATCGCCGAAGTCATACTGATCCGGCTGGGCCGGGTCGACCGCCAGGAGATAGTCCTCCGTTTCGCCGTCCTCGAACGAGCCGGCGCCGTCCCAGTCATTCGGCACCATCACCTCGCTGATCGTGAACCGCGTCCAGACATGGCCGGCATTCGGCCCGATCAGGAATCCGGGCGGCCCCAGCGCCGAGAGCGGTCCGGCAAAGCCCGGCGGGACGGGGAAGTTCACGAGCACATGCTCCGGAGCAGCCCCCGTGGGGCACGAAGACGCCCCGCCCCACTTGCCGTCCTGGTCCCAATCCATCAGAACGTTCACATAGCCGACGGTCTGGTTCGGCATATTGTTGACCACGTGAATGTCCAGGTTGGGGCCCCACGCGGCCGTCCGACAAACCTGCCCGATGGGCGCTGCCTCGCCTGCGCACGGCACCACCGCGCCGCCCTGGATCGTGTAGGCCGGCGGGTGGAGCAAGCCGGCGTCGCCGTCGCCCCAGCACTCGTCGTTGTCGTACGGATTGAATGCGGGACACAACCCGCCGTTGCCGTCGGGCTCGAGATCAACCATGGGGCCGAAGTACGCCCCGAAGTTCGTATGCTGCACCCACCCGGCAGGCCCGACGTTCATACAGGTGGGATACTGCCCCACGATGCCGGAAGCCGGGTACGCCAAGGCCCCCTCCGGCGCGTCGCCGAAGTCCATCGACGGCCCGGTCTCCTGCGTGGTGAGCTCAAATGCGAGATCCCACGATGTGCCCGTCGGATACTGCACCGGCGAGCCGCTTACCCAGGCGGAGCCGATTACCGGCGGCCACGCCGGCGTCACGTTGGTAATCCGGACGGCGTCGTCCTGGAAGAAGTGCGGGCGGGTCTTCCATCCCCAGGGATACTGTGGAGTTCCTTCATAGATCGCAGCGATGCTCAGCCAGTAGATCTTCGGTTCCGGCGAAGGCGGCTGCCGGAACCACTCCTCCGGACGTAGAACCTGATTGAACTGGAAGCACGCCTCGTTCTGCATGATCCCGCGCGGGTCATGGTCGTAGCCCGCGAAGTTCCACGTGTATTCCGTACAGAACGTCTGCCAGATGCACTGGCCGGGATGGCTGAAGGCCGTGCCGCCGGCGGGCACGTCCGTCCAGATGGCGATGTGAAACGCCTGGGGGAGCTGCGGCGGCGGCACGGGTTGCGACCAGTTGAGGAACGAGCCCCACCAGTGGATGTCCGTCACGGGCAGATCGGTCCGGCACTCCCAGTCGTCCGCGAGGACCGGCCGCTGGTAGTAGAGCGATCTCTCATCCCAGCCGAGGAACAACGGAGGCTGATGGCCCGGGATGTACTCCACGACGGGCTGGCTCCACTTCGTCGGCATGGGGATCTTCGGCCCGGGGTTCGGCGCGACGAGGATGTTGTGCCAGTAGTTCCACAATCCCGCGGGGATCTGGGCGCCCGGCGGCGGAACCGGCATCGGCCCGCCGACCCAGACGGCGTTCTCGTCCACGATGAAGGACATGCTGTTGACGATGTTGAACGCGGGGTTGTTCGCGTAGCCGTTCGCGGGCGGCGTGGCCGCGCCCAACCCCACGAGGGCCGTGTTGATCGTGATCGGCGTCGGGACGTTCCAGGGGATCGGACCGGCCGGCCCGCAGTTCCAGAACCACGAACGGATCGCGCCAGCCGCGTCCATGATGCCGAACGACACAACGTTGATCTGGCTGCCCAGCGCATCGAACTGCGGCGCCGTCACGGTCACGCTGATCGTGCAGTTGCTGAGGTCCGGGTCGAGCCCGTAGTCGTACTTCCAGGCGCTGGAATACTGGCCGCCGGAAAGCTGCGGCTGCCAGACCATAACGAGGCCGGCATCCTCAGGGTAGACCCCGCCGCCCCCGCCGCCGCCGTACACATAAAGCTCGCCTTGCGGGAGTATGGGCGGCACAAACACGTTCGGCGGGTACGGATCGCCTTCGCTCAGGAACATGCTCCATTGCTGCATGTAATTCGACCATTGCGTCGGCGCCATCGGTTCCACACGACCGCTGGCCAGCGCATCGCGCCACTCCGACTCCGAGTCGATCAGGAAATACGGCGTGGCGCGCGCACCCGTGCCCCATCCGATCGCCACGGCAATCGCGCACGCGGCAACGATGCGAACGCTACGCCGACCAAGGGAATCACTGCGTCCCAGTGTCTTGAACATGACCGGCACTCCTGCGTGAGATGTGTCGGAAGCAGCCCGCTTCCTTACCGTTCCAACCCGCCGCCAACGGGGACGCCGCGTGAATTGAACACACCCGCCGGTGCAGGCTCTGCTATGGATAATATACCTGAGAAGTGACAAGAGAGCAAGGAAATAGTACGGTTTGCGGCTTCTCTGTGAAAGTTCAAAGTTCAAATCCTAGCTTATGCCGCGTTGCTGTGAAAAAGAGCGGGGCACGACCGTTCTGACGTGGCCCCGGTTGATCACAAGCCGCAACGTCCGGTCGTACGGTTTCCCCGCGATACCAACACGATCGTTGACGTTCTCCGTGTGTTCTTGGAAGCCGTTGGGCGATCAACGGTTCGCCAGTCGCCGCACAGACGGCAGGACGTCTCGTGACCGAAGCGCCGGCGGCAGTTCCCCGAGCGTTGTCATCACAAAGGTGGTCGAATTGCGTCGGTTCAGCGAGCCGTGGGTGCTGCCGACCTTGCCGATCATGGCGTAGAAGAATCCCGAACCAAAACATGCGTCGTCACGAAGGCTGGCCAACAGATCGGGCGGGTTATCCACGAGCGCGTGAAAAGCCTCCCAAATCCGCCTTAGTGGATCGGGAAATACGTGGTCCACCGTGGCGGCGAACATGGCCTCACCGTCGACCTCGCCCGATGCGGCCACTTTCCCGTCGGTCCGCAGCCGTTCCAGCACGGGCGATAGTCTGAGGGGATCTCCCCGCCGGGCCTGATAAACGAAGCCGGTCGGCCCTTGCGTGATGCGCGCCTCGCCAGTCCGATCGCGTACGACGACGCCGTCGTTGTCCGGGTAGCACACCAGCTCCACGCCGTCATGATTCAGCACGCAGGTCGCCACCCCGGCCGGTTCGGTCGTGTAGAACTCGGCGTAGGTGCAGTGGCCGTATCGAATCGCCACGACGTCCTTCGGACGCTTCAGCGAGTTTGTCGGCCGATAGCCCCCCGCCGCCAGCACCTTGTCAAACGATATGGGCTTGGCCTCCACGAGGCCGTGGCCGTGGTCCGCGGTCAGCGTGATCTTCACTCGCCCCTTGCGCTCGCAGATGATCTGCTCGCACAGCCGGTCGACGACGCGGAGGAAATCCAGGAATCCCTGCCTGCCCCAGCGAATCCCGAGGCCGGCTGAACCAATCGAGTACGTCGACGCCTCGCCCGATTCGACCTTTCGGAACGCGTCGACGATGCCGATCATCTCGTGGTCGAACACCGCCCGCGGATTGAGGTAGCTCAAACCGTCCCACCAGAACGAACAGCGGTACGCCATCTGCTTCACCCAGGGCGCGTTGCGGCCGGACAGGTAGACCGAATTGCCGTCGCTCAGGCGATGGGTCTCCCGGTCGTAATAGAGCGCCTGGTTTGCCACGCACCTCCCGGCGTGAAACAGCTCGGCCAGGCCGAGGTCCGTCAGGCTCGGGAAGCAGCAGATGACCCGCGAGGGACGGTAGAAGAATCGAAATCGCCCTTCCCGGTAAAGCTGATCGACCAGCTCGAACGGCACCCCGTCAAGTACGATGATGAAGTGCGGGCACTCCGCCGCCGGTATCGCGTCCACGTCAATCGGCTCACCGGGCGCGCGGTCGGCGGCAGGGTATGCAATCGCCCGCTTTCGCCCGTCGGCGCTTTGGTATTGCCAGAAGTCCGTGAGGCGATCGTGGCTGAGATCGAACGCCATGATCGTCCGATCGCCGTCCGGGCGGATTTCCACGGGTGCCGGCATGGTCGGCTCCACCCGGCAGCCCGGGCCAACAACGGCCGCTATCAGCGAAAGCACACACAGCCCGACGATCGTCAGACGCGGGGCGCGATACCCGAAGGAGTGCCCGGTTTTCATCCCATGAACATGCCAGAAACGCCGCCGGGCGTCCAGGACGCAGGTTGCGACCGAGTGCCGCCCGTCCCGTTGTCACAGATCCCCGGCACCGTGCGGATTTGATGGTGCGGGCGGCTCGCCGATCCGCTGGGGGACCGGTCGAGAGCGCTCACGTCACCTTGCTCCCGGGCTCGATGTCCGAATCCGGCTGGAGCAGGATCACGCGGGAGTGATCGGCGTTGCTGGCGGCGAGCAGCATTCCCTGGCTCTCGATCCCGCGCATCGTTCGCGGAGCGAGGTTCGCCACGACGACGATCAGCCGACCGACCAACGCCGCCGGTTCGTAGTGTCCCCGGATGCCGGCGCAGATCGTCCGCTGCTCCGTCCCGAGGTCGATCCGCAGCACGACCAGCTTGTCGGCGTTCGGGTGCGGCCCGGCCTCCAGGATGCGGGCAATGCGAAGGTCCACCTTGACGAAATCATCGAACGTAATGGTCGCCGGTGCGTCCGCCATCGAAGACTCTCCCATGCATGACACTCACCCCATCGTCCCGCCCACTCCGCGCGCCCCGATCCGCACCCGTCCCGAATCCGAGACGCAGAACCGGAACGCAACGTCACGCCTTCTCCCACTGTTCCCGCAACATCTTCGCCGCCGCCGGAACGACGACCATCTTGTCGCCCTTCGCACCGCACTCGAAGCTGACATAGTCCTGGTAGCCGATCGCCTTGAGCCCCTTGAACCCGTCGACATAGTTGTCCGCCTCGCCGTCCTCGCCCGGCACGTTGCGGGTCCTGCGGCTGGCGATGTGCACGTGATGCAGGTAGTCGCCGCCGGTAAGAAACGCCCCCATGTCGCTGGTCTCCTCCCACGTCATGTGCCAGAAGTCGCCCATCAGGGCGATGCCGGGGCTGTTGACGTCCTTGCACATCGAGGCCCCGTCCGCCAGCGTCCGCAGGAAATAGCACTCGTCGCGGTTGAGCGGCTCCAGCAGGATCCGCGTACCGGCCTTGACGGCGTGCTCGCCGAGTTCCTGGAGCAGCGGCTTCTCCGCGTGCTCCTTGCGGCGGTCCCAGCGGTCGAAGCCGGTGAGCAGCTCGCGGGCCTCCTTGTGCGGCAGCGACTTCTGCGCGTTGAACGCCGGCACGATGATCAGGCCCGTCGAGCCGATCTCGCCCGCCGCCGTCAGGATCTCCTTCATCGACGCCATCGCCTTCTTGCGGATCTCCGGGTCGTCGGCGATCAACCACCCCTCGAAGCCCGCGCAGATCGCGCTCATCTTGATCGACCGGCCCTTGAGGGCTTCGTTCAACTCCTTCACACGCTTGGGCAAACCCTTGCCGCCGACCTCCAGGCCCGCAAATCCCCATTTCTCCATCAGATCCAGCTTCTCCGCGAGACTGCCCCCCGGCGCCACGCCCTCCTGAAGCGACAGCTTGAGCACGGCCTTCCTGCCCGCCGCAGGGCCCGCATCGGCCGCCGCTACCCGCGACCCATTTCCGCTGCCGGCCGCCCCGACACCCGCCGCCACCGTCGCCGCCAGAAAATCACGCCTTCGCAACGCCATGTCCGATCTCCTTGCCGCCATCCGGCCTGGGCTTCGAGTACCGCAACTGCACTACCACGCTGGGGGCATTCTCGGAGCGCGGGCTCCCGGCGTCAACGCCCGCCGCAAGTCCGCGGCCGCCCACCCGGCCGGCGGACGCCATTGGCACCGCGCCGGCCCGGTGTTACAGTGTTCTCCGGACGAGAGATGACGGGGGTGTTCTCTCACGCGATTGCGGACAGGAGGCCAACTGGTGAGTACGCGCGACTTGATCGGCAGAAGGGGCTTTCTCAAGGGCTCGGCGGGCAGCGTGGCGGCGGCGCTGTCGCTCCCGTCGATCGTGCCGTCCACCGTGTTCGCCCGGGCGGAACGCCGGGCGCCCAGCGACCGGATCGTCCTCGGCTGCATCGGCGTGGGCGACCTGGGCCGGCGGCACCACCTGAACGGCCTGATCCTCAACAACGAAAAGATCAGCGGCCGCGTGGATGTCGCCGCCGTGTGCGACGTCGACCGCCACCACCGCGACGAGGCCGCTCAGCTCGTCCGAAACAAGACCGGTCGGCGCATCGCCGCCTACGAGGACTTTCGTGCCCTGCTCGATCGCAAGGACATCGATGCCGTCTTCATCGTCACGCCGGACCACTGGCACGCCCTCACGGCCATCGCCGCCATGGAGGCGGGCAAGGACGTCTACTGCGAGAAGCCGCTCACGCTCACCATCGAGGAAGGGCGGGCGATGGTCAAGGCCGCCCGCCGCTACGGCAGCGTGTTTCAGACCGGCAGCATGCAGCGCTCGGACGCCCGTTTCCGTCAGGCGTGCGAGCTGGTCCGCAACGGCAAGATCGGAAAGATCCACAGGGTCGAGACGTCCATCGGCTCGATCGACTCGGGCACGTGGCAGCCGTATCAGACGCCGCCGCCGGAGCTCAACTGGGACTTCTGGCTCGGCCCGGCCCCGTGGGCGCCGTATTTCCCCAACCGCTGCCATTACCAGTTCCGCTGGTTTGCCGACTACTCCGGCGGCAAGATGACCGACTGGGGCGCTCACCACAACGACATCGCCCAGTGGGGCCTGGGCATGGACGAGAGCGGGCCGGTCAAGGTCGTCGGCAAAGGGACGTTCAGCGACACCGGGCCGCATGATGTGCCGCTCGACTTCGAGGTGACGTACACCTACGAGAACGGCGTCGAGCTGATCTGCCGCTCCCGGGGCGAGAACGGCGCGAAGTTCTTCGGCCGTGACGGCTGGATCTTCGTCAACCGCAGCCGGATCGAGGCCTCCGACCCGGACATCCTCAAGACGCCGCTCGGCCCCAACGACATCCGCCTGACGAACAGCGGCGACGACGGCAACAGCTTCGTCAACCACTACCACAACTGGTTCGAGTGCATCCGGACGCGGCAGCGCCCGATCTGCGACGTCGAGATCGGCCACCGCTCGGCAACCGTCTGCCACCTGGGCAACATCGCGATCAAGCTCGGCCGCGAGCTTCGCTGGGACCCGAAGGCCGAGCGATTCGTCAACGATGACGAGGCGAACCTGATGATCAGCCGGCCGTACCGCGCACCGTGGCACCTGTGAGAAGGGCGAGGGGAAGCGCCGGGCGAGGGCCGAGGCACGGGGCGAAGGGTTTGGGGGTTGGGGTAGAGGGTTTCGGGGTTCGGAGTGACCGAGTCCCCGAGCAACCGAGCAGCCAGAACGATGAACGATGAATGATGAGCGGACGGACGACGAACCGACGATCTCGCGAGAAGCGACCGTCCGGGATAACGGACTAACGAAATAACGGGTTCCCCGAGTAACCGAGTGACCGACCATGACCTCAATCACCGAGATCGTTTCAAAGCTGGCGGACAGCGATCAGGCGACCGCATATAGGGCCGTCCAGGCGCTGCGGATGATGTGTTACGGGCTGCTCGACCCGGCGAAGGCGGCCCAGCGAGCCGAGCTGGCCGGTGCACTGGCCGGCGAGTTAACCGCGGTCGTCACGCCCGAGCCGTCGGAAGACGACAAGAAGAAGAACCGCACGCCCGAGCCGCGTCCCCGACACGGCCCGCAGGTCCGCAACACGTTGCTGCGGGCGCTGTCAATCGTCGGGGGCGAAGCCGAGGTGCCGGCGATCGCCCGGGCGCTTGGTGATCTCGACCTGCGTGAGATGGCCCGGTACGCGCTGGAGCGCAACCGGAGCGAGGCCGCCACGGACGCCCTCTGCAAGGCCCTCGACGAGTCCTCCGGCGACGAGTTCCGCATCGGCATCCTCAACACGCTCGGGCGCAGGGGCGGCCCCGCGGCCGTCGCCGCGCTCCGCAAGGCGGCGGGCGAGCCCAGCCCTGAAATCCGGCTCGCGGCGGTCGAGGCCCTCGCGAACATACCCGACGCGGCGAACGACGCCGCAATGGCCCTCGCCGCGAAGATGACGGCCCACCGCGCCAAGGCCCGCACGGCCAAGGCCCGCATCCGCCTCGCCGAGAAGCTCCTTGAAAAGGGCGACAAGGCCGCCGCGAAGCGGATCTACGACGCGATCCCGGCCGACCTGCCCGCCCAGCGCAAGGCGGCCGACCTCGGCGCAAAGCGGGCGGAATGACGTGCAGCGCGAGTAGATCCCTCGTCGGCAACTCCCGCGCGACTCTCCCGGAGGTCTCGCTCGCGGTCGGATGCCTTGCTCGGGTTCCGGGGTTCGAGTTTCGGGAACCGAGTTGCCCCTGTTCTGCGACAAAGGCAAAGGTGTCAAGACGCATTGTGCCGAAGGCACCCCGAGCGGTCCGCTGCCGTGCCGATCAGGGCCGCTTTGCGGCGATTCATCCTGACACCTTACCCACACTATAACCGCTTGCGTGACAAGGTGTTGCTGTTGCCGTCGGGTTGCAGCTTTGCGCGGCGGGGCCGCGGGCGTACACTGAATGCGAGCGGGCGACGTCGCCCGTTCGCCGTGGGGTTTGCCGTGCAGACTACGCAGACCAACCTGCTGTGGGCCGTCCGCGACACGCGGAACCGGGAGGCGTGGGTCAGCTTCTACCGGATCTACGGGGCGATGGTCGGCCAGTTCGTCCGGCGGCTCGGGCTGTCGGATGCCGACGCCGACGACGTGACGCAGGAGGTGCTGCTGATCGCGCATCAATCGCTGCGGGACGGGGTGTACGACCCGTCGAAGGGGCAGTTTCGCGGCTGGCTGTACGGGATCGCGAAGAAGCGGACGCTGGTGGCGCTTCGGGCGCGAGCGCGGCAGACGCGGATGCAGTCGCCGGCGGGCAATGGCGAAACGGACTACCTCGACCTGTTGGAAGACCGGCACAGCGACGAGATGGTCCGTGAGGTGTGGGATCGCGAGTGGCGCTACGCCCTGCTGGATGAGGCGATGCGGCATGTGCAGGCGTCGGTCGGCGAGAAGGAGTTCCAGGCGTTCGTGCTCGCGGCGATCGAGCGCCGCCCCCCCGAGGAAGTGGCCGAGCACTTGGGGATTTCGCCGGCGAGCGTGTACGTGTACAAGGGCCGTGTGCTGGCGGCCATTCGGAAATGGATCGAACAGTTTGAGTGACTCGGACGCACAATCTCCGGGAGAAGACCCGCCGCGCGACTTCGCGGGCGATCCCGAGGCGACGCAACTGCTCGAAGACCTGCGGGTCGTGATGGGTCGGCGGACGGCCGTCGAGGGGACGGTGCCCGCGCCGACGGACCGGCTCGAGGGGGCGCGGATCGGCCCCTACGCGGTGGGCCGGCTGCTCGGCGAGGGCGGGATGGCCCAGGTCTACCGGGCGATCGAGGCCGAGAGCGGCCGGCCGGTCGCCCTCAAGGTGCTCAAGGCCCAGTACCGCGCCGACGCCGGCGTCTGCGCGCGCTTCGCCCGCGAGGCCCGCAGCATGGCGCGGATCGAGCATCCGAACGTCGTCCGGATCCACGGCGTGGCCGAGGCGGACGGCATCAGCGCAATCGTGATGGAGCTGCTTCCCGGCGGCAGCCTGGGCACGCAGCTTCGCCGCTGCCGCGCCCGGCAGCAGCGCCTGCCGGTGGATTACGTGGTCGCACGGATCGTTCAGGCGGCCCGGGGGATCCAGGCCGCGCACGAGATCGGGATCGTCCACCGCGACGTAAAGCCGTCGAATCTGCTGCTCGATGCCGACGGCAACACCAAGGTGGCCGACTTCGGCGCGATCCTCGTCGTCGAGGGGGCGACGTGGCTCACGGGCGTCGGCCAGCAGATCGGCACGCCGGGCTACATGAGCCCCGAGCAGTGCCGCGGCGACCGATGCACGC
>CAZTVU010000084.1:0-2488 GCA_964617025.1 uncultured Planctomycetales bacterium
AGCTGAAGTCGGCAACGTCGCTGAATTCTGAGCGTTCCAGATTCACCTCGACGACCATCGCCCCGGAACGCCGGGCTTCGCGGGCAAGCGCCACGGGAAGGCTCACCTGGCCCGAGCTGCCGCCGGCGCCGGCGACCACGTGCGCGGGCACGGCCCGCGCCGCAGCCATCGACAGGCTCGTCGGCTCGAGGCGGGCGACGCTATCGCGGACGTCCTAGACGCCAAGGACCGCCTCGACCATCTCGTCGACGGTCTGGTAGCGGTCCTTGGGGTTCTTGGCGAGGGCCCGGCGGATCACGTCGCCGAACGGGGCGGGCAGGGCGTCGACCTCGGGCTGCGCGGTCAGGTGCTTCATGAGCACCTCGCCCATCGAGGAGCCCTCGTAAGGCACGCGGCCGAGGAGCATCTCGTAGAGGATCACGCCGAGGGCATAGATGTCGATCCCGCGGTGGTAGTGGCCGGTGCCGACCTCGGGGGCCATGTAGTGGACGGTGCCGACGCTGGCGGTCTGGGCGCTGTGGCGGCTGACGGAGATGGCCTTGCTCAGGCCGTAGTCGCCGATCTTCACGTAGCCGTCTTCGTAAAAGATGTTCCCGGGCTTGAGGTCGCGATGGACGATGCCGCGGTCGTGCAGGTAGCCCAGGCCCTTGGCGATCTCGCGAAGGAAGAAGGCGGCCTTCTGCGGCCCCAGGCCGTGCTCGCCCTCGGCGATGAGCAGGTCGCGGAGCGATGGGCCGCTGACGTACTCCATGATGATGAAGTGCTCGCCGCCGGCGCTCTGCCGGATGTCGTAGACGGTGACGAGGTGGGGGCTCTTGAGGTTGAGGCAGTGCGAGACGCCGCGGATCTCGACCTGCGGGTTGTCGCGGAGGTACTTGAGAGCGACCTCCTTGCCGGAGTCGCTGACGGCGTAATACACCTCGCCGAAGCCGCCCCGGCCGACGCCGCGCTGGATGGTATAGCCGTCCAGGGGCCGGTCGCCGTGTTTGAATGTAAACGTCATTGACCGAAGACAACCCACTAAGGATTCGGCATTTCGGACGGTGGATTGCGCCCTGTGCCGGCGATGTGCCCCGCCGCCGGCCAATCCACAATCCAGAATCGAGAATCCAAAATCGATCCCGCCGTCATCACCCACCCGCCGTCACAACAACCCGCATCCCGCTCAACTCGACGGGGCTGCCGTCGGCGAGCAGTCGCGCCTCGCCCGACTGGGCCTCCGCCCCGCGCTCGGAGGTCGCGCGGGCGTAGAGGTTCCCGGCCCGCTCGAAGATCGCGAGCGTCGCCGCCCCCGGCGCCACGATGTGGTTCGCCGGGCCCGGCCCGATCGTCGCGTGCCGCGCAAACAGGACCACCCTGCGCACGTCGCCCGCCAGCCGCAGCGAGCCGCCCAGGTCCAGCACCGCCGTTGCGCTTCGCCGGCTCGGCAGCCGAAACATCAGCCGGGCGTGCCGGGTGAGCTCGATGCGATCGCCGTCCTCAAGGAGCCGCTGTCCGGTCAGCCGCCCGTTCACCTGGAGCGGCTTGCGAGCGAAGAGGAAGTAATCGTCATCGACCCGCGCGATCTCCGCGTGAATGCCGGAGACATCCGCCATCAGGGCGATATCCGGGGCCGCGCCCGATCGTGATCCGGTCCTGTCGGAGCAGCAGGTAGCTGCCCCCGCCGTCGAGAAGCAGCCGAAGCCTGGGGGCGGCCGGCGCGGCGGCCATCGGCCCCGCCATAAGCGACGCGACCTCGGCCGGGTGGAGCAGCGCCGTGCTGTCGTCCGCCGCTTGCCGACGCAGACCGGCTGCGCTGGCGCCGGGCCCAGCCATCGCGACCCGGCCCGGCCCTCGCATGCCGTGGGGACCGCCGAGCGGACCGGCCTGAACCGTGGTGATCAGTTCCTCGATCTGCGCCAGGTGCTCTGCGGCCTGGGCGATCCACTCGACGTCCGGCAGCCGGGCCTTGAGACGCAGCACCGTCCACCGGGCCGCCGGCCAGTCCGCGCGAGAGACCGCCTCGCATGCCGCTCGGAGGTCTTCCAGCGTCCGCTCCCATTCCAGGCGCTCGATCCGCCCGCGGCCGACGCCGCCCAGTTGACCGGCGAGCTCTGCGGCGAGGTCCGGCCGGCCGTCGCGGACCATCCGGCTGAGTTGCTCGATGAACCGGCTAAGGATCGCGCCTTCCACAGCCGGCAGTAGCGCAGCCTTCGGGTTCGCCGAACGGGCACGGGCCGCCGCCTGGCAGGCCGCGCCGAACTGCCCCGCTTCAAGCATGCTCTGCGCCTCGCGAACATATCGTTCCGCGGCACGCTCGCGCTGGTCGACAGCCTCCTGCAGCCGCTGCACCTGCGTGTCGGCCCCGTCCATGTTTGCCAGCAGCTCGCGCCCGGCGACGAGGCTCCCCGCGTCGATCCGTTCGCGCGCCGCCTCGACCTGCTCGCGCTGCCGGCGCTCGGCCTGCTGTCGGCGCTCGGCCAGCCCGCGGACCCACTCACGGAGATTC
>CAZTVU010000084.1:2499-17817 GCA_964617025.1 uncultured Planctomycetales bacterium
ACACCCGCTCAGGGCGGGCCCCTGCGGCGGCCGCCCGGTCCAGGTCCACCAACGCCTCGGTAAACCGCCCGGCCTCCTCGTGCGCCTGCACACGGGCCAGGTATGCCTCTGCCAGGCGCTCCCGCAGATCTCTTGCGGACGGCAGGTCACGAAGGTCTGTCGCAGCGAGCGCGGCGAGGGCCTCATCGAGGCGCCCGGTCTCGATGGCGTCTTGAGCGGCCTTCAGTCTGGCTGACGGCGATGAGCCGAGCATACTCAGGGTCTCCGCGTAGACCGTAGCGGGCGGCTTCGCCCGACTGCCAATGGGTTCATCTTACCTCCTCTCCTCTCCAATTGCCCGCCGGCATGCGGATATTTGTCTTTTCGAGGCGGTTGGCCGCCGGCGAGGCGACGTGACTGGCTCAATTTGCCGCAAATGCTTACTATATCGGATGATACAGTGAGTGAGCCGCCATGGGTCAGCTCCCCAGGTACATCGAGTCAAGTATCACCGAGTCACTCTACTGCGAGCGTTGCGGCTATAACCTGCGAACGCTGCCGACGGTTGGCATCTGCCCGGAGTGCGGCGGAAGGTACAGCACGGACAAGCTGCCTCCCAGGGGCATCCTCCTGCCCGAGGATCAGCACTTCCCACTCCAGGATGCCGTGACGGCGGCGCTGTGCTGGCTGTGGACGCTCGCCTGGGGGATGCGGATGTGGGCATCCGGCCGGTGGACCGCGCCGGGCATTGCCTTCGGTGTGGTGTTCGTATTCGGCACGCTCGTGGCCACGCAGATCGCACGGCGAACGCTCGGCCGATGGTGGTTGTTCCGGTGCGTCAGCCGCGACGAGCGCGACTGAAGCGCTTCGCGATGCTGCACGCCCCGCGCGTCACCAATCCGCGATTGCCCCGTCGTCGTGGCGCAGCTCGGGTGTACGCCAGTCGCCGTCGTACGCCAGGGCGGCGAGCTTGTCCTCATCGATCTCGATGCCCAGCCCCGGCCCGGTCGGGACGCCGAGGTGGCCGTCCACCGGCTCGAACGGCCGGACCAGCAGGTCCTCGCCCAGCGTGACATGCTCCTGGATGACGAAGTTCGGCGTGCACGCGGCAACCTGAAGACACGCCGCCAGCGCCACCGCGCTGAGCGGGCAGTGGGGCGCGACGCCGGCGTAGTACACCTCGGCCATGGCGGCGATCTTGCGCGCCTCGAAGATCCCCCCGCAATGCGACACATCCGGCTGGAGCACGGCCGCCGCTTGCTTCTCGAGCACCTCGCGGTAGCCCCACTTCGTGAAGAGGCGCTCACCCGTCGCGATCGGCACGGACGTCGATCGAGCCACGCGGACCATCGTGTCCACGTTCTCCGGCAAACACGGCTCCTCGAGGAATATCGGGCGATACGGCTCCAGCGCCCGCGCGAACTGGATGGCCATGGCCGGGCTCAGCCGCCCGTGTGCATCGAGGGCGATGTCGATCGTCGGCCCGCCGGCCTCCCGCATCGCGGCGACGACGGCGACGGCGTGGTCGATCCTGTCGGGCCGGTCGAGGATCTTCGTCGCCTTCCACGGTGAGGTCTTGAATGCGGTGATCCCTCGCGCGCGCTGCCGGTTCATCGCCTCCAGCGCCAGCTCGACGGAGTCGCCGGGGACCTGGCCATAGATGCGGATGCGGTCGCGAACGGCGCCGCCCAGCAGTTGATGCACGGGTACGCCGAGCGACTTGCCGAGGATGTCCCACAGGGCCTGCTCGATCCCGCTGATCGCGCTGCACAGGATCGGGCCGCCGCGGTAGAACCCCGCGCGGTACATCCGCTGCCAGAGGTGCTCGATGCGGCGCGGATCCTCGCCGCGAATGAGCTCGAACAACTCTCCGACGGCGGCCGCTACGGTGCGCGTCCGGCCCTCGAGCGTGGGCTCGCCCCAGCCGACCAGCCCCGAGTCGGTCTCGAGCCTCAGCAACAGGTAGCGCGGTCGAACAGGGTACAGCCCGTACGCTGCAATCCTCATCGGAGATCCTCGACTACGGAGGGTGCGCCGCGTTTTACCGGTCCCGCGGCGCGACCGGGCCCCCGGGCCGGCCACAACATGGTCCACGCCGGGCCCGAAAACTCTATCAGATCGTATTCATCCGACAAGGCAACGAGCAAACGCATCGCGCGCAGCAACCCTCTTGGAATCGCCCGGTTGTTAGGCAGTGCTTGCGGCCCCGCTGAAACCGTGGGCGGTTTTCTGCACCGCGCGGCGGCGCCTACGAGGACCATTGCAGCGCACGCCGCTTTCAGAGCAACCCTGGTCTTGGCACGGGGGTTGCTGTTCTCCAACCGCAGCGGCGGAAAGGCGCTAGTTCCTCCTCCGCCCGCGAGACATGTGTCCTCAACCCGGCTGCTTCCTCCGGCCGGGATCCCGGCCCGCGCTCTCCGCGACTCAACCAACCTCCACGCGCGGGCCCCTTGCGCGCCGCCTGTGTCCAAGTCGGCCGAATCTTCGCTTCGGCCGTCCAGCCTACGGCGTAGCGCCGAACGCCGCCAGCATTTGGCCGAGCAGCTCCATGGGCAGTCCCACCACATTGGTGAAGCTTCCCTCGATCCGCTCGACGAAGGCGTCGCCGTGGTCCTGAATGCCATAAGCGCCGGCCTTCCCCTCCCACGCTTGGCTTGCGATGTAGGCGTCCATCTGATCCGGCCGCATCGCCCGCATCGTGACGCGCGTGACGTCGTGGTCGATCCGCCGACGCCCCGACGCCGCATCGATCAGCGTGACGCCCGTGATCACCTCGTGCGTGCTCCCGCCGAGTGCCGAGAGGATGCGGCGGGCATCGGCGGCGTCGGCGGGTTTGCCGAACAACCGCCCCTCGTATGCAACGACCGTATCGGCCGCGAGGATGATGCCGCCGGAGTACTGTCCGGCAACGCTTTGTGCCTTGAAGAAGCTGACCGCCTCGGCGTGTTGCCGCGGGCCGATGCGAAGATCCTCGATGTCGGGCTCCTCATAGGGCGGTGGATGCACGCGAAAGGCATACCCGTGCTCCCGCAGCAACGCCGCGCGTCGGGGGCTGACGGAGGCCAGGATGATCGGGGGCATCGCGGGGCTCGCCTTGTCGCGTTGTCGGGTTCGCCGTCGCGCGGGCATTGTACCGCAGGCCGTGCGAGCGTTCGCCCAGTCGTATGCCGTGGCGGCCAAGGGCCCGATTCGTGCCGAGCGCGGTTCGGTTGACATCGGCCCCGCCCGTCGTTTCAATCCCGATGCAGCATGGCCGACGATCCGGAAGCGAGTCCTGTCGCGGCGCCGGCGGGTCCGCGCGTTGTGCTCGTCGTGGACGACGAGTCCCTCGACCGATTCGGCGCGATCCCCAAGCACATCGTCGTGGGCCTCGCGGACGTTGCCGTACGCGTGTGCGTCCTTGCGCGGACAACGCGCTCGCCCGCCGCCCTCGGCCTGGGGCCGTGCGTCGTGGTTCACGAGCCGCCGCGCCGGTGGAGCTTTCGCCGACGGCTGCCGGCGGCCCTTGCCGAACGCGCCGCTGAGGGCGGCATCGACATGATTCACTGCCTGTCCGTCCGGCTGCTCGACGACATGATGGCCTTTCCGGAACTGGCGCGGTTCCCGTTCGCCGCTCATATCACCGACGACGTTGACCTCGCCGACTGGTCCGCAATGGAGGAGGCTCGCCCCAGGCTGTGGGCCCTGGCGGCCACCCCATCGGTCTTCAAAGGCGTCCTCGACTGCCGCCGGATCCCCAGCCGCCTTGTCAAGCTCGTGCGGCTCGGCGTGATCGGCCACAGCGCCCCTCCGGTACTGGCCAAGCCCGATCATATCCCGTCGACGATCGTCGTGGCGCCGCTCACCGTTCACTGCGGGCTGCTGCAGGTTCTCCATGCGATGCAGATCGTGGCGTCCGCCCACCCCGACATTACGCTCTTCGTCCTTGGGACGGGGCCGGCGGAGCGGCATTTCCGGCATGTCGCCCAGCAGCTCGGCCTGCAGAGCAAGGTCATCTTCGTCGGCGTCCTGTCGCAATGGGCCGAGGCGCTGCTCGGCTGCGACATCCTCCTGCTGCCGGGGCGAGCCGTTCGGTGGACCAGCCACGTGCTCGAGGCGATGGCGGCCCGCCGGGTCGTCCTAGCCACTCGCGACAACGACGAGGACTACCTTGTCGACGACCAAACCGCCAGCCTGTTCGACCCGAGCGACGTCCCGGAGCTTGCCCGGCGCTGGCAGCGGCTGATCGAGGAGCCGGAGACCGCCCGGCGCCTGGCCGACACCGCCCAGCGGTTCGTGAAGACCCAGCACAGCCCGAGCGTCATGGTCGACGCGCTTGTGGAGATCTACGCGGAGGCGATGAACAAGACACCCTCGGCCTGAGGAGTCCCTCGGCACCATCAGCCGAGGATGACCTCCTCCAAGGGCCGCTTGGGCACATGGTGGACCTGGCGCTCGTCGCGCCAGTACCTGATGTCGCCCCTCGCCGTCTCAAGCACTACCGTCTCCCTCGGCTTCCCCAGCGCGATGACCAGCAGGATGGGGTGGCGGTCGGGGATCTCTAGGTCGTGGCTCAATTCAGCCCGTTGAACCGAGCCGATGATACATCCACCGAAGCCCTTTTCCACCGCGCCGAGGAGTATGCTCTGTGCGGCGATGCCGTGGTCGCAATCGACCGCCGCTGTGATGGTCCTATCACCCAGCACGATAATGTAGCCCGTCGGGCGCTCCCCCGGCGGCGGGCCCGGCCAGTCGGTCAGATATCCCGCCCAGCTCAACCTGCGATAGATCAACGCGTTGGTTGCCGGTTCCGCGGACAGGATGTACTTCAATGGTTGTTGGTTCGCGGCCGACGGCGAGAGCCGGGCGAGGTCTACTAGTTCCCGCAAGGTTGCGCGGTCGATAGCCGGCATCTGGTGGAAACGTCGGTAACTGCGGTTCCTGAGGATCAGGTCGCGAAGCATGGTAACCTCCCTCCTGATCTTCACATCGCGCCCCTGCTGCCGCAAGCGCCTCCGGCGTTCCTCGCGACGCGCGGGTACGTCAAATCTTCGCCGCAACCTATGGCGTGTGGGCTGCTACTGTGGTAGAATAGCTCGGCTGCTTTTGCGTGGCGTGGGCTATGTGTGCAACCCCTTTTCTGTAAGAGTCTTATGTGGTTTTTGGGGGCCTGCCCTGCGCGGAAGTTGGGTTTGGCTCCGGTGCGAACGCGTTGTGCTATTCCGCAGTTGCGACCCGGTGCGACACCAGGGGCGATGACCGCCGTGAACGAGGCTTTCTGGGACGAGATCCTGGCACAGGTCCGGAACAATCACCCATCACTTGCGCGGGCGTGGTTCGAACAGCTGGTGTTTGCCGGTATGGATCATGGTGTCGTGGAGGTCCAGACAAGCAACGTCGCCCAGCATCAGTACCTGCTCAACTACTGCACGGCTGCCTTCAACCAAGCCGCCCAAGCCGCTACGGGGCGTCTGGTAACGGTCCGCTTTGTGCCCCCGGATCAGCCAGCGCCGACAGCCTCGCCGCTGTCGTTTGAGGTCGAGACGGAAAACGCCACCCTCAACCCCGACTATGTCTTCGACCACTTTGTCGTGGGCCCCTGCAACCAGCTCGCGCACGCCGCGTGCGTTGCAGCCGGTGAGAGCCCGGGACGAGCCTACAATCCCCTGTTCATCCACGGTGACTCCGGCCTCGGCAAGACGCACCTTCTCCAGGCAGCGTGCCACCGGATTCGAGAACGCTACCCCGACCCTCGGATCGTCTATCTATCATGCGAAACGTTCAACAACCATTTCATTGAGGCCATCAGCCGGAACGCCCTGCATCAGTTTCGGCAGCGCTATCGGCATGTCGATGTGCTCGTCATTGACGACGTACAGTTCCTCGCCGGTCGCGAGCAGAGCCAGGAGGAGTTCTTCCACACGTTCAACACGCTCTATCAGGCGCAAAAGCAGATTATCCTGTCGGCCGACACGCCCCCGAAGGACATCGCCGGGATTGAGGAGCGCCTGATCAGCCGGTTCAACTGGGGCTTGGTCGCTCGAATTGACCGGCCGTGTCTCGAGACCCGCATCGCCATCCTCAAGCGAAAGGCGCAGGTACGATGCGTTGACCTTCCCGACGACGTGGTGTACTTCATCGCGTCCGCGATCGACTCAAACACGCGCGAACTGGAGGGTGCCATCACGAAGGTCAACGCCGTCGCGCACCAGTACCTCCGCCCCATCGATATGGACATCGCCCGCATGGCGCTCGGCGACGACACGACGATCCGGTCGAACGACGTCTCCGTCCCGCAGATCCTGGATGCCGTCGTTCGCGAGTACAACGTGCGCCTCTCCGACCTCCAAGGCAAGAAGCGGAGCAAGTCCATCGCCTTCGCACGGCAGGTTTGCATGTATCTTGCGCGCGAGATGACACCGCTGAGCCTTGAGGAAATCGGCAAGTGTTTTGGCGGCCGCGACCACACCACAGTCCTTCACGCCACGCGCACCATTCGTGAGTTGCGCCAGAAACAGCCCGAGCTCGACCGCACGCTTACGCGCCTGGCCGAGGAGCTCCGACGACGATGATCCACACACAGGCCCCTGTGGATAACCTGTCCGCCCCCGCGGTCAACAGACCACTGCCTCGGTCACCCACACGCCGCTGCTGCGCACCCGCCTGCCGCGCCGTGCGACAACAACAGGTTATCCACAACCACCCCCACACGGAAACCGCCACAAACGGCCCATTTACAGGCAGTTACGAGCAAAGGGTTATCCTTGCTCACACACACCTCAGGCGCTATAGAGGAACTGGTGCTTTTCTACAACATCGATCATACTTAGCCGCTGTGAACCGAACGGCAGAAGGAGCTCGACCATGCAAGTAATCGCTAACAGGGAGGCCCTCAGCGAAGCCATCGGCGTAGCGCAGGGTGTTGTGGCCTCGCGAACGCCGAAGCCGATTCTTCAGTGCGTCAAGCTTAGCGCGACTTCGGAGGGGCTGCTGCTGACCGCGACCGACCTCGAGGTGGGCGTCCGCAGCGTGGTGCGTCAGGTACAGGTGGCAGAGCCCGGCGAGGTCGTCGTCCCTGCGGACAAGGTGTCGCAGATCGTGCGAGAGTCGGTCGACGAGACGCTTCAGATTGAGGGGGATGTGGAGAAGTGTCATATTCGCGGCAGCGACAGCCACTTTCAGGTATTTGGGCAGGACCCTCGAGATTTTCCGCCGGTCGCGGAGCTCGAGGGGACGCCGGATCTCGAGGTCGAAGCGCAGGTTCTGCACAAGCTGATCGAGCAGACGTTGTACGCGGCGGCGAAGGAGAACAGTCGCTATGCGATCAACGGTGTTTTGTGGGAGCGCGTGGGCAGGAAGCTGCAGCTCGTCGCGACGGACGGGCGGCGCTTGGCCAAGGCGGTGGGCGCGGTTCAGCGGGGAGGCGGTGCGGACGGCGCGGTCATTGCGCCGGCCAAGAGCATGTCGGTCCTTCTGCGGTTGTTGAACGAGCCGGAGGCGAAGGTCGGCGTGAAGTTTCTACCGAATCAGTTGGTCGTGCAGTGTGGCGCCACGACGCTGAGTTCGGCCCTGGTTGAGGGTAGTTTTCCGGACTACGAGGCCGTTGTGCCGCGCGACAACGAGAAGAAGGTCGAGCTGGACACGCAGGAGCTGTACAGCGCCGTACGCCGCGCGGCCCTCCTCACGAGCGAGCAGTCCAAGGGAATCCGGCTGTCCTTCAGCAAGGGGAGCCTGGTGCTTTCGGGGCGGGCCTCGGAGCAGGGTGAGGCGACGATCAGCATGAAGGTCGAATACACCGATGAGCCTGTGGAGATCGGCTTCAATCCGGCGTTCCTGGCCGATGCACTGAAGGTGATTGATTCGCCGACGTGTGTTTTTGAGCTGAAGGAGGCGACGCGGCCCGCCGTGCTGCGCGTGGGGCAGGAGTTTACGTACGTCGTCATGCCGGTGAGCTTGTCGTAATGGACGATCGCCAATTGGAATGGGTAGTGCGGAATCGGGCGCGAAGGCTCCCGGGTGAGCCCGTGGGCGAGGTTCTCAGGCGCCTTCGGCGGCGTGCACCGCTGAAAGTACCGGCATGGCGGCCGCGCGTCGCGGAGGTGGTGGCGGAGACGGTCGACGGGATGTTCCGCGAGCACGCTTGGATCGGTGGCTTGCGCGCAGGAGTGCTGACGTTCAATGTCGACGATCCCTCCTTGGCCGGGGTCTTGCGGATGCAGTGGCACCGGCCTCTGACGGACGTGTTGGCGCAGAGACTGCCGGACCTAGGGGTCGTCGGCGTCCGGTTCCGCTATGAGGCGCCCCCGCAGGGCTCGCGGCCGGTGCCGGAGGAGGGGGCGGGAGATCCCGAGCAGGGGCCGCCGCTATGGAGAACCCGGGGGCATTGTGGGGCCGGTGAGGACGTATTCGAATGAGCGATAACGCGGAAGCTTCGGTGGGACCCGAGGAGCCAAAGGCGTCTCCGACGCTCGGTGACGCCGAGCCGGAGGTGTCTGCCGGGGCCTTGCCCGATGAGGGATCTACCTACGACGAGTCAAATATCCGCGTGCTGGAGGGCCTTGAGGCCGTCCGGAAGCGCCCGGCCATGTACATCGGGGACACCGGGCTCGCAGGTCTTCATCACCTCGTCTACGAGGTCGTCGACAACGCGATCGATGAGGCGATGGCCGGGTACTGCCGGAACATCACTGTGCGCATCAACGCAGACGGAAGCTGCACCGTGACGGACGACGGGCGCGGGATTCCCGTGGGCCCCATGACACATGAGAACCCCGAGCTCAACGGCAAGCCCGCGCTGGAGATCTGCATGACGGTTCTGCATGCCGGGGGCAAGTTCGACCGAGGCAGTTACAAGGTGTCGGGCGGCCTCCACGGCGTGGGCATCAGCGTGGTCAACGCCCTGTCGGAGTGGCTCGTCGTGGACGTCTGGCGCGAGGGCCGGCGCCACCGGATGCGGTTCGAGCGGGGCCGCACGGTCGGGCCGATGGAGATCCTCGGCGAGAGCAACAAGACCGGTACCAGCGTAACGTTCAAGCCGGACCCCGAGGTCTTTCCCGACATACGCCTGCGCTACGAGACACTGGCCACGCGCCTGCGGGAGCTGGCATATCTCAACGACGGCGTGCGCATTCGCATCCTGGACGAGGCGACCGGCCGCCAGGAGGAGTACTGCTACCAGGACGGCCTGCGGGAATTCGTCCGCCACCTCAACGAAGGCAAGGAGCCCCTCCACAAGCCGATCGTCTTCCACGCCGTCAATGAGGAGCAGCGGCTGGTCTGCGACATCGCCCTCCAGTACAACTCCGGCTACAGCGAGACGGTGCTGGCGTTCGCCAACAACATCCACAACATCGATGGCGGGACGCACCTGACGGGCTTTCGCAGCGCCCTCACGCGGACGATGAACGCCTACGCCCGCAAGGCCGGCCTGCTCAAGGGTGACTTGGCCCCGTCGGGTGAGGATCTTCGCGAGGGGTTGACGGCCGTCATCTCGGCTAAGGTGCCCGAGCCCCAGTTCGAGGCACAGACCAAGGTCCGCCTCATGAACCCTGAGGTCGGCACGTTCATCGAGCAGACGGTGAACGATCAGCTCGCCAACTACCTGGAGGAGAACCCCTCCGATGCAAAGCGGCTTGTGCTCAAGGGAATCCAGGCCGCCCAAGCGCGCGAGGCCGCCCGCAAGGCCCGCGAACTGGCCCGGAAGACGGCGATGTCCAGCGGCGGCATGCCGGACAAGCTCAAGGACTGCTCCAGCCGGGATCGCGACAGCACCGAGCTGTACCTCGTCGAGGGCGAGTCCGCCGGCGGCTCGGCGAAGCAGGGGCGCGATGCGAACTTCCAGGCGATCCTCTACCTGAAAGGGAAAATCCTGAACGTCGAGAAGGCGCGCATCGAAAAGATGCTGGCCCACGACGAGATCAAGGCGATCATCACGGCCATCGGCTGCGGCATCGGCGGCGAGGAGTTCGACCTGAGCAAGCGGCGCTACGGGAAGATCATCCTCATGACCGACGCCGACGTCGACGGCAGCCACATCCGCACGCTGCTGCTGACGTTCCTGTTCCGACACATGCGCCCGCTGATCGAGCAGGGTCTGGTGTACGTGGCCCAGCCCCCGCTCTACCAGCTTCGCCGCGGCAAGCGCTCCGAATACGTGCTGAACGACGCCGTGCTCAACGCGAAACTGACGGAATGGGGGCTCGACGGTACCCGGCTTGAGGTTCGCCGGCCCGACACGACGGTCGAGCGTCAATTCGCGGGCGACGATCTGCTGCAGCTCATCGGCCTGCTCGAGCAGATCGACCAGCAGGGGCGAACGCTGCGCCGCCGCGGGCTGGAGCTGGAGACGCTCGCCACGCGCTACCGGGATCCCGATACCGGCGCGTTTCCCATCTATCGCGCGGTGCTCTACCGGCCGGAGAGCGACAAGCCCATCGAGTACTACGGCTACAGCGACGAGCAGTTTCGGCAGCTCTGCGAGGCTGAGCGGGCGTCGCACGGCGAGCTCGAGGTGTCGGACGCAAGCGGCCTAAGCGGCAACGGCACGGACGTCCACGCCGCGCCGCATCGGATCGTGCGATACGGCATCAGCGAGGGTCGGACGCTGGAACAATTGTTCCACAAGCTGGCGCTCAACGGCTTCTCCGTGGCCGACTACTTCGCCCGCCGCGAGGAGCAGATCACCGGCGAGCTGACGCCGGCGCGGTTTGTGCTGGTGAGCGGGGACAACGAGATCCGCGAACTGAACAACGTGGCCGAGGTCGTCACCGGCGTGCGGGAACTGGGTCAGAAGAGCTGCAACGAGCTGAAGCGGTACAAGGGTCTCGGTGAGATGAACCCCGACGAGCTCTGGGAGACCACGATGAACCCGGAGAAGCGGACGCTCCGCAAGGTGGTCATCTCCGACGAGCCGGACGACGCCGAGCAGGTCGAGATGGACGCCCGGGAGGCGGACCGCATCTTCTCAATTCTGATGGGCGACGACGTCGAGTCCCGCCGCCAGTTCATCGAGACCAACGCGATTCACGTGAAGAGCCTTGACATCTGATGCGAGGTCCGGGCGGCCGTCGGCGGCACGAGGGTTCTATGCCCGAGACGCGGGCGGAGCTCAACGGGGCGAACGGCCACGACACAAGCCGCCGCAAGTCCTTCGTCTCGCACGGCGGGCCTTACGACACAGGGCCGACGAGCTCCCACGCGTCGCCGTCGAAGCGGGCGCTGAAGGGTACTCCCCTGCCTGCGGCCAGCGACCGCTGATTCGCCGCGGCCACTTCCGCTGCCGCCTCCAGGATCGCCACAAGGCTGAGGGCGGATTCCGCATCGGCATAGGTGCCGGCGATCGCGGCGCGATCGGTCAGGCCCAGTCGGACCCGTGCGGCCGCGTCGAGTCCGGCGACGAGCGAGTCCTTGTGGTAGCCGATGCCTACCGATCCGTCGTGCCCGCCCGCCCGGGGGATCTCCGCCTGGAAGTGCGGGTTGTGCGTGCGGCTGCCCGCACCGGCGATCGCGGAGCGCATCCCCCGGTCCTGCTGGTCGACGAACACACGCCCCTTGGCGCCGATGATCTCCATCTCCTGGTTGACGTGCCCTTCAAAGTCCGGCGGGTTGATCCAACTATTGACGTACTGAACGCTCATCCCGTTGTCGTACTGCACGGTCACCTGCATGGCGTCGAAGGTGTCGATGCCGTCGGGGTGCGAGTCATCTCTCCAGTTCACGAGCACCTTTTTCTGTCCGACGGCGTGCAGCGAGACCGGCTTGAGCTTCAGGTAATAGCCGAAGAGGTCGGTCCAATGGACGCCCACGTAACTGAACGGGTTGCTCCGGTCGGCCCATCGAAAGACCCGCGTGGGGATCTCGAGCGGCTCCTCGAGGACGGCGCGCCCGTAGATCAGGTCGCCCAGCCTCGGGACCACGTCCACGAAGGCGCTGCGGAGGAAGGCGTCGTACCGCTTGTGCATGTCGACGGCGACGACCAGGTTGCCCTGGCGGGCCTTCTCGATGATGGTCCGGACCTCGCCCACATGCAACGTGAGCGGCTTTTCGCAAACGACATGCACGCCGCGGTCCAGAGCGGCCAGGACCACCGGCGTGTGCAGGTGGTCGGGCGTCGCCACGAAGAGAACATCCGGTCGCTCGTTGTCGAGCAGGTCCACCCAGGGGGTCTCGCCCCAGTACGGCCTCGGGTTGCTCCCGGGCGACCACTCGCGGAAGTCTTTGACCAGCCCGCGCGCCAAGTGCTCGTATCGCTCGCCGACGGCGACATACTTGAACTCGACCCCCTCGAATTCGCGGGCGTGATGGTCCAGCCCGGCAGTGGCGAGGTAGGGTGTGATCCCGCAGCGGTCGATGCTCGCGAGGCTGTGGAGCACGACGCCGCGCCCGAACATTCCGCCGCCGATCGAGGCCATTCGAATCGTCTTTTTCGCCATAGGAGACATCCCTCCGGTGAGTCGGGAATCACGCGCCCGGCAAGGGGTCATTATGGCCGGCGCCCCGCAGGAGGGAAAGATCGTCGTCGCGTGTCGGGCCTTGCGGCGGGTGGGCCGTGCAACAGCGGGGTTGACTCCGGGGGCACGACGGGTAGCATCCTTGCGGGTCGTGCAGCGCGAAAACGATCGTTCAAGGTCAGAAACCTGACAGGGAGGTATCCATGTTGCGAAGGAACGCCGCACTCCTCGGGGCGCTCGTGATGTCCATGATGATCGCGGCCTGCCAGGAGCAGAACAAGGCGGCCACCGATACCCCGGCGCCGGATCAGACGGCTTCCATTCGGAAGGAGCTGCCGCCTCCGCTGCCCCCACCCGAGCCGACTCCCCCGCCCATGACGGAGCCCGCGGAGGCGGAAGTCCCGCCGGCCGTCGCCCCGGCGGAGGCACCGTCGGTGTCCGGGACCCCGGCCAAGCCGCTGCCTCGGGAACAATATGCCAAAAAACCCGCGCACAAGCCGCGCACCCATGTGGTCAAGTCGGGCGAAACGCTCCAGAGCATCTCGAAGAAGTACTACGGCGACCCGAACAAATGGCGGCGAATCTACGAGGCCAATCGGCAGCGGATCTCCGACCCCCGCAAGATGCAGGTCGGCATGAAGCTCATCATCCCGTAGCGGGGTTGCCCGGCGGACTGCGGCGCTCGGTTCAGTACGTCAAGGGCGTCGGCCCCCGCCGGGCAGCGCTCTTCGCACGGCTCGGCATCGAGACGGTCGGCGATCTGATCGGGCACTTTCCCTTCCGCCACCAGGTCCAAGGCGCGGCCCAGCCCATCTCCACGCTGGTCGAGGGGGAACCGGCGACCATCGTCGGTGACGTCGTCGACGTCGACGCCCGGGGCCGCCGGTGGTCGGCGAGGGCCTCGGTCGTGCTCGCCCGGATCCGCGACGGGACGGGGACGTGCGTCGTTCGCTGGTTCAATGCGCCGTACATGCTCGATCGGCTGGCGACCATGCGACGCGTGCGAATCCACGGCCGGGTTCATGCCGGGCGGCGAGGTGATCTTGAGTTCGTCAATCCGCGAATCGAACCCGCAGACGCCCCGGCGGCCCAGGCCCCCACCGACCGGCGGATCGAGCCGGTCTACCGCGCGGTCGAGGGGCTCCCGAGCCGCGTGATCGCCGCCGCCGTCCGGGCCTCGCTGCCCGAGGCCCTCCGCGAAACGGAGGAGCTGTTTGACGACCCTTACCTTGCCGCCCGCGGCCTCGCGCGGCGGCGATCGGCGATCGAGCGCTATCATCTCCCCCGGTCGCTCGACGACATCCCGATCGCGCGCCGCCGGATCGCGTACGATGAGCTCCTGCTGATGCAGTTGGCAATCGCCCTCAAGCGGAACCG
The DNA here is from genome assembly GCA_964617025.1 of uncultured Planctomycetales bacterium. Lineage (GTDB taxonomy): Bacteria > Planctomycetota > Phycisphaerae > UBA1845 > PWPN01 > CAZMVY01. The sequence continues at coordinate 16,284 of CAZTVU010000084.1, forward strand.
GGGCCTGACCGTGGACCGGGCCGTCCCGTTGCCGTCGTCCGACGAGATCGACCGGCGGATTCGCCGCCGCTTCCCGTTTTCGCTTACGGCCGCCCAGGACCGGGCGGTTCGGGAGATCGTGGCCGACCTTGCGCGCCCACGGCCGATGAATCGGCTGCTCCAGGGCGATGTGGGCAGCGGCAAGACCGTGGTCGCGTTGTACGCGGCGCTCGTGGCCGTCGCCAACCGACGGCAATGCGCGATCATGGCCCCGACGGAGGTCCTCGCGCAGCAGCACTATCGCAACGTGCAGAAGTACCTGGAGGGCAGTCGCGTGCGTCGCGTTCTGCTGACGGGCCAGACCAAGGCCCGGGCGCGGGCCCAGGCGATCCGCTGGATCGCCGCCGGGCAAATCGACCTCGTGATCGGCACCCAGGCGCTGCTCGAGCGGGACGTCCGCTTCGCATCGCTGGCCCTCGTGATCGTCGACGAGCAGCACAAGTTCGGCGTCGCCCAGCGGGGCACGATCCGCGCCCGCGCGACCGAGGATCTCATCCCCCACTATCTCGTCATGAGCGCGACGCCGATCCCCCGGACGCTCTCAATGACCGTCTTCGGCGACCTCGATGTGTCGATCATCGATGAACTGCCGCCGGGCCGGCAGCGGGTGACCACGCAATGGATGGGCCCCGATGGCTACGCGGCGGCGTGGGACCTGGTTCGTCGTCGGCTCGCCGCCGGCGAGCAGGCGTACGTGGTCTATCCGCTTGTCGAGGAGTCGGACGCCATGCCGCTGCGGGCGGCGACGACCGAGGCCCGGCGCATCGCCGAGGAGGAGCTGCCGGGGGCGAAGGTCGAGCTGCTGCACGGCCGCATGGCCGGCCGGAAGAAGCGCGAGCTGATGCAGCGATTCGCCTCGGGCGATATCCAGGTCCTCGTGGCGACGACGGTCATCGAGGTCGGCGTGGACGTGCCGAACGCCACCGTCATGGTCGTCCAGCACGCCGACCGCTACGGCCTGGCCGCGCTGCACCAGCTCCGCGGCCGCGTCGGTCGGGGCGACCGTCCCGCGTGGTGCCTGCTCCTGGCGGATGAGGCCAACGAGGTGGCGGCCCGCCGCCTGAGCATCCTGTGCGAGACGTCCGACGGATTTCGTGTGGCCGAAGAGGACCTCCGCATCCGCGGGCCCGGGGAGATCCTGGGCACGCAGCAGCACGGGTGGCCCGAGCTCAAGGTGGCCAACCTCGTGACGGACACTGAGCTGCTCGAGATGGCCCGCCGCGACGCCCTCGAGATCGTTCGGCGGGATCCCCTGCTGGCCGACCCGCGTCACGCGGCCCTGCGGCGCGAGTTGCTCGCGAGGTTTCGTCACCGGCTGGCCTGGATCGACGTGGCATAGTCCCTTACGCCGAAACATGCGCGCATCTTGTGCGCCTGTTGCGCGGGAAGACTTTGCCACGACTGCGGCGCGGGCAGCAGGCACCCCGCCCTTTGTCTGTCGCGCGGCCCGCGCGTTTTGGAGTGCGGCGGCTCTGCCGCCGCTTTTCCTCACGCG
>CAZTVU010000085.1:0-3408 GCA_964617025.1 uncultured Planctomycetales bacterium
ACCACCTTGTCGCCGATCAGCAGCACGGCGTCGCACTCGGACGGGCCGCGGACCTCCGCCAGCGGCCGCAGCCTGACGGCGCGCCCGAATCGCCCCGCCCAGATGAGTCGCACGAGCACGACGGAGGTGTGCGAGTCGCCGTCGGTGCAGACGCACCGCACGTCCTCCGGCGGGGTTCGCGAGAAGACGCGGACGGTGAGCGTCTCGCCGTCGCTGGCGATGCAGGCGTCGGAGATTATCTGCCAGGCCCCGCCGGCCCGGGCCACATCGACCACGGGCACGAGCGCCGCATCCACCTCGCCCCCGCGAAGCATCGCGCCCAGGCGCGACGGCACCGCCAGACGCAGCGAGATATCGCGGTCGTCGGCCAGACCCTCGATCAGCGGCTTGGTGTTGAGAAACGAAACGGCGCCGATGCGGACCGGCGTTGCGGATGTCAACTCATCGGTCATCAGTACCTCACCCTGCCGAGCCTCCCGCTCGCCCGCGATTATAGCGGAAGCCGCCCCGACTCGCCGCCGCGCGCCACAGGGACGTCAGGCCGGCGCGAGGGTTCGGGCGAACGCGACGAGGTGGCGAAGGTTGTCGCCGTAGGCCGAGTACTGCATCCGCCGCCGGATGTCCTCCGTCAGGGCCCGTCCGCCGACCATGATCGGAACGCGGCACGACTGAGCGGTTTCGTAGAGCCTTCCGTATTCCGCCAGGAAGTCCTCGTTCGAGTCGATGGCCGAGACGCTCAGCCAGAACAGGCGTGGGCGGATCGTGGCAATCGCCGAACCCAGCGTGGCCGCCGGATGACCGCAGCCGTAGGAGTCTGCGCGCCAGCCGGCCTCGCGGAGGGCGATCTCGACCATGAGCGTGGGCAGCAGGTACGGATCGCCCGCAAGCGTGGCCCCGATCGCCGTCGGCGCGCCGGGCGGGACGACCGGCAGCAACCGACGCAGCAGATACAGGACCCTCGTGCAGACCTCGCAGCCCCGCCGCTCCTCGTAAACCTCGATCTCCCCGTGCTGCCAGCGCGTGCCGATGTCGTGGAAGGCGGGGGCGATTCCCTGGTCACAGATATCGCAGGCCGAGTGCCCGGCCAGGTAGAGGTCGAGCACCAGGCGAGCCAGTTGCTGCTCGTCGCCGGCCCTCAGTGCGTCGACAATTCGGCCCCGGGCACGATCCAGCGTCTCGCGCCCCTGGCCGGTCGTCGGCGGCAGCCCCAGGACCTCCGGCCGGACGATCTCGTGCCCGCTCTCCCGCAGGAACTGCATCACCCCGTTGATCGGCAGCCGCCGATGCCCCCCAATCGTGCGGACGGAAGGGACGTAACCCTTGTCGCACCACCGTTTCATCGACGCCTCGCTGACGCCGATCGCCCGGGCAACTTGTTTTGGTGTCAGCAGTTCTTTCATCTCATCATGCCCTCTTGATCGTTTTGAACGATTATATACCTACAAAGCAGATCATGCAAGTGAGGAATGGCCGATTTCGTCATGCACGCGATCCGGGCTTTTGTCGTAAGTACTTACCATAAAATCAGTTATAAGAGTATCCGTATCTTTTGAACGATTTGCACGTTTTTTCGTTTGACTTCCCTTGCGGGAAGTCTATAGTCGGGACGATTGATTTGAACGATTTTTGGAGACCAGCGATGGTAGCGAGAACTGGAGACCTACGAGCGGCTGAGGCGGCGGTGAAGACTCGAACGACGGAGGTTCGTCCCGCGACATTTATCGATGTGGAGCGGGCCGAGATGGCCGTGCGGAACCTCCTGATTGCTTTGGGCGAGGATCCCGACCGGGAAGGTCTGGCGGACACGCCGCGGCGGGTCGCCAAGATGTACCGGGAGCTCTTTGCCGGGCTGGCCACGGACCCGGCGGTGCACCTCAAGCGGGTGTTCCACGAGCAGTACGACGAGGTCGTCTTGCTCCGCGACATCACGTTCCACAGCCTGTGCGAGCATCACCTCCTGCCGTTCAAGGGGGTCGCCCATGTGGCGTACCTGCCGAACGGCAAGGTGGTCGGCCTCTCGAAACTGGCCCGGACGGTGGACGCGTTCGCGCGGCGGCCGCAGGTCCAGGAGCGCATGACCTGCCAGATCGCGGATGCCCTGATGGAGTACCTGGCTCCCAAAGGCGCGATGGTGGTCGTCGAGGCGGAGCACATGTGCATGCAGATGCGGGGTGTGCAGAAGCCGCACGGGACGATGATCACTTCCGCCGTTCGCGGGATCTTCAAGGAGAACGCCGCGAGCCGTGCGGAGGTCATGGGGTTGATCAATAACGGCCGCCGGTAAGGTCCGGAGGGCCCAGGAAGATTCCTTTTCGCGTGGAGGATCGTGTGATGAAGACGTTGGACGTAGTTGCGGCGGTGTTGGTGGTGATCGGGGCGTTGAACTGGGGGCTCGTCGGTGTGGCGAAGATCGATCTGGTCGCCAGCCTGTTTGGGCCCGGTTCGCTCCTGAGCTCGCTGGTGTACGCGGTGGTCGGTCTGGCGGGGCTGTACCAGGCGGTCCAGTTCCGGGCGATTCAGCGGCGCTGGCAGCACTCAACTGCCGTCGCGTAGGGACGCGGGGACGGGCGGAGTGCGGGCGTGCGAAACGAGTGGCGTGTTCAAGAGTAATGCGGTGAGCTGTTTTAGGTGGAGGTTTGTGCGATGAAACGTAAGTCAATGATGGCGAGTGTCGCGGCTCTGGCCGCGACGGGTATCTGGTGTGGTGCGGCCCTGGCGGGTGACGGATGTGGATCCGCCGCAAAGGCCGCGTGCGGGGCGGGCAAGAATGACATCGTCGCGACGGCGGCGTCCGCGGGTTCGTTCAAGACGCTTGCCAAGGCGATCGAAGCCGCAGGCCTCATGGAGACGTTGAAGGGCAAGGGCCCCTTCACCGTCTTTGCGCCGACGGATGAGGCGTTCGGCAGGCTGCCCGCCGGCACCGTCGAGGGGCTTCTGAAGGATCTACCGAAGCTTCGGTCGGTGCTCAAGTATCATGTGGTGGCCGGGCAGGTGATGGCCGCCGACGTGGTCAAACTCGAGTCGGCGAAAACCATCCTGGGGCAGTCGGTCACCATCGATGCCTCCTCCGGCGTGAGTGTCAACAGCTCGCGGGTGGTGAAGGCCGATATCGCGTGCAGCAACGGCGTGATCCACGTGATTGACGGCGTCCTGCTGCCGCAGGACGACATCGTGGACGTCGCCCGCAAGGCGGGCTCGTTCAAGACGCTGCTGACGGCCGTGGATGCCGCAGGGCTGGCCGACACGCTGCGCGGCGAGGGCCCGCTGACGATCTTCGCCCCCACGGATGACGCGTTCGCCAAGCTTCCGTCGGGAACGGTCGAGGGCCTCCTGAAGGACCTGCCCAAGCTGCGGGCGATCCTGAAGTATCACGTGGTGCCGGGCAAGCTCCTGGCGGCAGACGTGGCC
>CAZTVU010000085.1:3418-17753 GCA_964617025.1 uncultured Planctomycetales bacterium
TCGGCAAGGACGGTACTCGGCCAGGAGATCCGCCTGCGGACGGCCAGCCCGACGCGGGTCAATGATGCCACGATCGTCAAGGCGGACGTGATGGCGGCCAACGGCGTCATCCACGTGATTGACTCGGTCATCCTTCCGCAGGACGACATCATCGACGTGGCTCGGTCCGCGGGCTCGTTCAAGACGCTGCTGGCGGCGATCGACGCCGCGGGCCTGACGGACACGCTCCGCGGCGAGGGGCCGTTCACGGTCTTCGCCCCGACGGACGAGGCCTTCGCGCGGCTGCCGAAGGGCTACGTGGAGTCGCTACTGAAGAATCCGTCGCAACTGAAGGCGACGTTGACCTACCACGTGGTGAGCGGCCGCGTCATGGCGGCGGACGTGGTGAAGATGTCGAAGGCCAAGACGATACAGGGCGAGAGCCTTCGGATTGACGCATCCAACGGCGTGAAGGTCGACGGGGCGAGCGTGATCAAGACGGATGTCAAGGCGGCCAACGGGGTGATCCACGTGATTGACAGTGTGGTCGTTCCGAGCTGCTGCCCGAAGCCGTGATCGTACCCGGTGTGGCACGCTTCACCGTGAAGCGTTAAAACAGGGGGGTGCGGCGCTCGTTCGGCCCGGGCGACCGCATCCCCCGTTTTTTTTCGTGGCCTCACAAATCGAGAGGTCGACCATGCGTTTCATGAATGTAAGTCTTCCGTGCCTGCTTGCGCTGCTCGTGTTCCCTGCCGTCGGGCTGGCGCACCTGCCGAGCCTGAGCGACGGGACGGAGGTGGATGCGGCGCACGCCCGCGTCATCGCGGACCCGGACATTTCGCAGGTGGTTTACCATGAAGTGACCTCGGGGACGTCGCGGCTCTGGCTCACGTTCACCGGCACGGCCGGCCAGAAGCTGTACGCCCAGATCGGCGTGCCGGTGATCGACCGCCTGAAGGATTATCGCCCGGCCTTTGCCGTCATCGGGCCGGGCCTGCCCGCCGCGACGCTCCCGTTCGACATCCCCGCGGGCCTGGGCGGCGTCGTGTACACGACCGATGCCGTGACGCCGGAGTTCTTCCACGAGCCGTTCAGCGGCACCGATTCGTGGATCCTGCGCGAGGAGACGCTGACGCTGCCGGCCGACGGACAGTATTACGTCGTCGCGTACGTTCCTTCCCAACAGGCCGGCAAGCTGTGGCTGGCCGTCGGAAAGCGCGAGCAGTTCGGCCCGCTCGAGATCCTCGGCCTGTTCGATCTGCTGCCCAGGGTCCAGGCGTTTCACGAAACCCGGTCGGCGGGGTTCCCGTGCTTCCTGCTGCCGGTGGGCCTGGCCTTTGGCGCGTTCGGTGTCCGGTGGCTGATGCGGGATCGGCGATGATCGCCGTCTGTGGCCCCCGCAGCGGTCAGGCAAGAACCAGCGTTTTCCGATCGTCGTCCGGAATGGGGAGATCGGCCGGGAGCGGCACCGTCATCCGCGCGATGAGGATCACCGGCCCGATCCGCCCCGCGAGCATGCAGAGCATCAACACGATGCGCCCGAACTTGGTGAGGTTCGGCGTGATGCCGGTCGAGAGCCCCGCGTTGCTCGAAGCCGAGGCCGCCTCAAAGAGCAGCGCGGACAGCGGGTGCGATTCGAAGTAGCCCAGCAGGCACGCGGCCGCGACGATCATTCCCGCCATCAGGGACGTGACGACAAACGCGTGCCGCGCACACTCCCACGGAATCGTGCGGCCCCAGACACGGATCTCCCGGTCGCCCCGCAACGCCGCCCGAACGGCCAGCAGCAGAACGGCGAAGGCGACGACCTTGACGCCGCCCGCGGTCGACGCCGGTCCGCCGCCGATGAACATCAGCACCATCAGCAGGCACCGCGTCGCGCCCGACAGCGACGACTCGTCCGTCCGCACCGTCTGCAGCCCCGTCGTCCGCGGTGTCGCCGCCAGAAATAGCGCCGCCCACCATCGCTCGCGTGCCGGCAGCGCCGACATCCGGTCCGACGACGCCTTCACCATCACCTCGCTGTTCATGCGGACTTCGTAGTGCTTGGTCCATCGCGTCGGCGTCTCGGCCACCCACAGCAGCACGGGCGCCACCACCAGCAGCGCAAGCGTGGTCGCGAGGACGATGCGGCCGTGCAAGGCCCACTGCACGTCGCCGCCGGCGGCCCCGCCCCGCGCGGCGATCGCCTGCCCGAGCCCGCGGATCGCCGGCCAGCCCAGGCCGCCGACGATCATCAGCGGCAGGATCGCCCCGTAAACCTGCCAGCACCGCCGATAGGGTATGAGGCCGTCGTCGGACAGGGCGAGGCCGCCGTTGCAAAACGCGCTGACGGCGTGAAAGACGCTCCAGAACCAGCGGCCGCCGCGGGCGGCGTCGGCCCCCGTCCACATCGAGTGGAGCACGGCCGCGCCGAGCCCCTCGAGTACGAACGTCCCGACGCACACCGCCGCGGCGACCGCGACGACGTCGCCCCGGCGGATCGGCCGCGCCGCCCGTACGGCAAAGAGCGTCGCGAGCATCATGATCGTCAGGCCGCCGGCCTGCATGAGCCCGAGAAGGATCGCCTGCCCCGCCGGGGTGAAGTCGTACCCCGTGCGATAGACGCTCAGCCCGGTGAGCGTGACGGCGCTGGCGGCGGTGAACAGGCAGTTCAGGACGTGGTCGCGCCACTGGTAGGGGTGCTCGCCGGCGAGGATCGGCCGCGATGCGAACGGCAGCGACAGCAGGAATCCGCCCAGCAGGATGGCCGCCAGGTATGCGAAGGCGACGGCAGCCCCGGGCGAGAGGCCGGCGAGGCGGCGGCAGGGCTGGTGCGTGGCGTTCACTTCTTGCCGTACACGTCGTCGGGGTCGAACAGCCGTTCGGCGATCACCTTCCACTGGCCGTCGGGCTGGCGCTGCCGGGAGAAGCAGCTCTTGTAGCCTTCGTGGCAGGCGGCGCCCGTCTGCCGGACCTGGATCAGCAGCGTGTCGCGGTCGCAGTCGGTGTAGATCCCGACCACCTCCTGCACGTGGCCGGACGACTCGCCCTTCATCCAGTACTTCTGCCGCGACCGCGACCAGAAGTGCGTCCGCCCGGAGCGGATCGTCTCGGCGAGGCTCTCGCGGTTCATGTACGCCATCATGAGGACCTCGTGCGTGTCCGCGTCCTGGATGATGGCGGGGATCAGGCCGGCCGCGTCATACTTCAGCTCATCAAGTCCCTGCATCGGTTCGGGTCCCTCGTGGGTCATGCCGCATTCTACCGGCTCGGCGCCCCGCCTGCCCAGGCACGTTCATTTCCGTCGGGCGCTCGGACAAACGGGACCGCAAAATCGCGTGGTTGCCTTCCCTCCCTCCTCACAACGCTTGTTTTCGTCGGATTGCCGACGAGGGCGTCGGCTCTACCGTAGGGCCGGCGCCCCGCCGGCCTCTCGCTTCGCATCGTCAGGTATCGAACGTGCGGATCACCTCGTCCCAGCGGCCCTGCGACCGCAGCAGGTGCTCGACGACCTCGCGAACCGCCCCGTCGCCGCCGCGCCGCGTGGTCACATACGCCGCGATTGCGCGGACCTCCGGCACGCCGTTCGCCACGGCCACCGGGTAGCCGCACCGCCGCATCGGGGCCAGGTCGAGCACATCATCGCCGACGTAGCAGACCTCGCGGGCCTCGCAGCCGGCCTCCCGCACGACGCGGAGGTAGCCGGCCAGCTTGTCCTCGTCGCCGCCGGCGTAGAGGCGGATGTCCAGCTCGCGGACCCGGCGGGCCACCGCCTGCGACGACTTGGCCGTCACGACCGCGACGGCGTGGCCCGCCCGCTGCCAGATCCGGATCGCCGTGCCGTCCTGCACGCAGAACCCGCGGATCTGGTTGCCGGCCTCGTCGGCCAGGATCCGCCCGTCGGTCATCACGCCGTCCACATCGAGCACGAGCAGCCGTACGGCGGACGCGTCGGCTTGAGGATACGAAACGGGCAACGGTACCTCCCCTGTCGGATCGCGCGGCGCCTTCACCACGCCGGCGGGATTTCGCCGGCACGCGGACGGAGTATCCGGACCGACGCGGGGCCGGTCAAGCACGCCAACCGCTGCAACAGCTTGACTTTCCGGTCGGTTGCCGCGACGATCCACGGCTTGCGGCCCCGGTGGGGCTGCGTTCGTCACGGGGATCATTGTGCAGTTCAATCCGATGGAATTGGCGATCCGCGTGCCCGTCCTGCTGCTGGCGCTGACGGTGCATGAGTTCTTTCATGCCTACACCGCGCATCGCCTCGGCGACCCGACGGCGTATCGCCTGGGCCGCTGCACGCTGAACCCGCTGGCCCACCTCGACCCGCTCGGCGCCCTGTGCCTGCTGTTCGCGCCGATCGGCTGGGCCAAGCCCGTGCCCGTCAACCCCTTGAACTTCCGCAACCCCGGCCGCGACGACATGATCGTGTCGGCGGCCGGGCCGTTAAGCAATCTCGCCCTCGCGTTCGTCTTCTCGCTGCTGCTTCGCGGGGCCACCGCGTGGTCCGAGCCCCTTCGCGCAACCGCCGGCCCCTACGGTTTCACGGCGATCTACCTGCTGCTCTATGTCGGTGTGCTGATCAACACGGGCCTGGCCGTCTTCAATCTTCTGCCGGTCTACCCGCTGGACGGGTTCCACATCTTCGGAAACCTGGCCAAGGGGCCGTCCCGGCAGCGATTCTACGAGATGGCCCGTTTCGGCCCGTTCATCATTCTCGGGCTGGTGCTGCTGGCGAACACGCCGTACGACGTGCTCGGACGCACAATCGGCCCGGTGCAGGCCTTCTTCCTCGGACGCATTGCGGGACTGGGACACTGAGCCATGCGCGTACTTTCCGGAATTCAACCATCCGGCAACCTCCACCTGGGCAACTACTTCGGCGCGATGCGGCCGCAGATCGAGCTGCAGGAAGCGCACGAGTGCTTTTACTTCATCGCGAACTACCACGCCCTGACCAGCCAGGACGACGGCGACAAGGTCCGCGAGGCGACGCGGCACGTGGCCACGGCCTACCTCGCCCTCGGGCTGGACCCGACGCGGGCGACGCTCTTCCGGCAGTCCGACGTCCCCGAGACGACCGAGCTCGCGTGGATCCTCTCGTGCGTGACGCCCATGGGGCTGCTCGAGCGGTGCGTCTCGTACAAGGACAAGGTGGAGCAGGGCCTGTCGCCGAACCACGGGCTCTTCGCCTATCCCGTGCTGCAGGCGGCCGACATCCTGATCTACCGATCGAACTACGTTCCCGTCGGCCAGGACCAGAAGCAGCACATCGAGGTCACGCAGGACATCCAGGGCAAGTTCAACCATCGCTACGGCGAGATCCTCGTCCGCCCCGAAGCGCTGATCCGCGAGGAGGTCGCCGTCGTCCCCGGCATCGACGGCCGCAAGATGAGCAAGAGCTACGACAACGGCATCGAGATCTTCGGCCCCGAAAAGGAGGCGAAGAAGCGGATCATGTCGATCGTCACCGACTCGACGCCCGTCGCCGACCCCAAGGACCCGGCCCGGTGCAACGTCTTCGCCCTGCTGAAGCTGTTCGCCTCGCCGGCCGAGCGGCAGGAGTGGGAGGACCGCTACCGCCGCGGCGGCACGGGCTACGGCGACGCGAAGAAGCGGCTGTTCGAGCTGTTCATGGAGACGCTCGGCCCGGCCCGCCGGCGCTATGAGGAGCTCACGCGCAACCCCGACGAGGTCGAGGGGATCCTTGCCGACGGCGGCCGCCGCGCCCGGGCGGTGGCGATGGCGGTCATGGAGGACGTGCGCAGGGCCGTGGGGATCGTGGTGGCGGGGCGGTGAGGCGGCTGGCGCGGTCCGGTCTGCGGCGGGGCCCCGGCCCTTGTTCGGATCGCCCCGCGAACGGCCGTCGCGAGGCGGGGCCTGGCACCTTGATATCCCGTCATTGACTGAGGGAATATCAGCGCGATCTCGAACGTCACCCGAAGGTCGGGGTTTCCCGGAAGGGCTACGCGGTTAAGGAAGTGCTCAGGGCCGTGCAGCCCGACGAGGCGTACTATTGGGCCACGCACGGCGGCGCGGAGCTTGACCTCCTGCTCTTCCGGAAGGGCCGGCGCATCGGCGTCGAGTGCAAGCGGGCGGACGCACCCACCTTCACGCCGTCCATGCGTATCGCCGTGGCCGACCTGAAACTGGACCGGCTCGTCGTGTACCCCCGGCGACCGCCGGTGTCGGCTGGCCGAAAAGGTTGAGGTGGTGCCCTTGGCGGCCTTTGTCGGGGCTGCGTAATCCGCGGGCCGCGCGCATTCGTGGTATAATCGCGACCGAGAACGTCCAACGGGGCGCGGCGTTCGCGACGGATGACGCGTTCGGGTTTTTGACGGAACCGGCGGACCCGGCGATTCGGGGCGACATTCGGCCGCTTGAAAGGGACCATGCAGGACTACCGCGTACAACTTGATATCTATCAGGGGCCGCTCGATCTGCTCCTGTACCTCATCCGCCGCGAGGAGGTGGACATCTACGACATTCCCATCTCGCGGGTCACCGAGCAGTTCATCGAGTATGTGAACCTGCTTCAGGCGATCGATCCGAACGTGGTCGGCGACTTCCTCGTGATGGCCGCCACGCTGATGGAGATCAAGTCGCGGATGCTGCTGCCGCGGCCGCCGGCCGAGGAAGGCGAGGAGGACCTCGCCGATCCCCGGCTGGACCTCGTTCGGCAGTTGCTCGAGTACAAGAAGTACAAGGACGCCTCCCGCCGCCTGGGCGAGTGCTTCGAGGAACGTGCGATGCGCTACACCCGTGCCCGCGTCGCTCCTCCCGGAGAGGGGATCGAGGTCGAGCTTGACGAGCTGCAGATCTGGGACCTGCTGACGGCGTTCAACAGCCTGATGTCCGCGATCGGCCGCCCGCCGCTGCGGCACGAGGTCGTCTACGACGACACGCCGATCTCGCTCCACGCCGCCGACCTCCAGGATCGCCTCGAACGCGAGGGCGGCTCGCTCCGGTTCGAGCGGATCTTCGAGGGCCGCACGAAGGCCGAGATGATCGGCCTGTTCCTCGCCCTGCTCGAGCTGATCCGCCAGAAGCGGGTCCGTGCCGAGCAGGAGGACGCGTTCGGCCCGATCTTCATCCACCTGATCGACGCCACGCCGATCACCGAGGCCTCGGTGGCGGGGTTCGCGGGCGAGGCGCCCGAGCCGGACGAGGCCGAGGCGTTTGAGGAGGAGGCGGACGGCCCGGCCGAGCCCGTCTTCGCCGTTGCCGACGAGGGTGATGCCGACGCCGACGAGCCGGAGGACGAGTACGCCCGACTGCTCGGCCGCGTAAACGTGGATGTCGAGGTCGAAATCGACCTGCCGCCGGACCGCGAGGCGCCGCCCGAAGCCGCGTCGGCGGCGGAAGCCTCGGCGACAGGGGAGGAGCCAAAGCGGGAAAGCGGAAAGGCGAAAAAGCGAAAGGGACCGACCGCCGAGCTCGAGACCTCCGGCAGCGCCCCGCCGTCATCTGAGCCCACGGTAACGGACGCATCGGACGCGGTCGGCACGGACCCGACCGAGGAGGATCCCCCATGACGCCAAAGGAGAAGCTCCGGTCGCTCGGCCTCGTGCTGCCGTCGGTGCCCCGGCCGGTCGGCTCGTATCTGCCGTGCGTCCGCACGGGCAGTCTGGTCTTCGTCAGCGGGCAACTGCCGCTCCGCGACGGTAAGGTTCAGTACGCCGGCAAGGTGCCGACGGACGTCCCGCTCACCGACGCCGTCGCCGCGGCCCGCATGGCCGCCCTCAACGCCCTGGCGATCGTCGCCGACGCCGCCGGCGGCCTGGAGCGCATCCGGCGGATCGTCCGGCTCGGCGTGTTCGTGAACAGCGCCGCCGGCTTCACCGAGCAGCCGAAGGTCGCCAACGGGGCGAGCGACCTGCTGGCCGACGTCCTCGGCGACGCCGGCCGCCACGCCCGCGCGGCCGTCGGCGTCAACGAGCTCCCGCTCAACGCCGCCGTCGAACTGGAGCTGATCGCCGAGGTGGTGCCGTAACGGTTGGGGGTGCCGCGACGGAAGACGCTCGTATCGAGCCGGGCGCATTGGCGCCGTCGTTGCATAACGCAACGACGGAAAAGCGAAAAAACACGCTCCGAGGGCCGTGTCGAAGATACACCCGTGGTGCGGTAGTGAGTGCACTACATCATCAGACGTTTTTCGTTTTCTCGCCTTCTCGTTTTCCAGCGTTGGCGTATGCAACGCTGAGGTTTGCGAAGGGTTCCGGGCGGGCACGGCCCGGGCTTCGCGGGGTTGGACGCCCGTGAAGCGGTCCGTTCATCGTTCCTCGTTCTTCGTTCTTCGTTTCCGTGGAAGCCACATCGACGCCGCCCCGATGACGCCGGCGTCGTTGCCGAGCCGCGCCAGGCCGATCGTCAGGAGGACGTAGGGCTGGGCGATCTCCTCGAACTGCGTGCGGACGGCATCCAGCAGCGGCCGGCCGATCGCCGCCACGCCGCCCCCGAGCAGCAGCCGGTCGGGCATATAGATGACGCTCCACGTCGCCATGCCGGCGGCCAGCCACCGCGAGCACTCCCGCAGCACCCGGCGGGCGTCGGCGTCGCCGGCGGCCAGGGCCTCGGCCAGCTCCGGCCCGCTGAGCCGGCCCGCCTTCGCCCGGAGCCTTGCGAGCAGCCCGCGCGGGCGCAGGTCGGCCCGCGCGTTGGCGGCCCGCTCGAAGCCGCGCGCCGAGGCGTACATCTCCAGGCAGCCCCGCGCCCCGCACGTGCACCGCAGGCCGTTCGGGTCGACGATGACATGCCCCAGGCTGCCGGCCACATGGTTGCGTAGCCGCAGCAGCTCGCCGTTGAGGACGACCGCCCCGCCGATCCCCGTGCCCAGCGTCGCCACCAGCAGCCGGCGCACGCCGCGCCCGGCGCCGAAGTGGTATTCGCCCAGGGCTGCCGCGTTGCAGTCCACGTCAAACCGCACCGGCACCGGCACGCGCCGGGCCAGCCGCCGCGGAAACGGCGTGCCGTTGAGGCCCGGCAGGTTCGCTACCATCTCGACGTTCGCCATCGTCTCGTCGAGGTAGCCGGGCATGACCACACCCGCGCCCAGCGGCGTGGATCCCGCCTTCTCGGCGGCGTCGATCATCCCGCGGATGCCCTCCTCCAGCAGGGCGACGACATCCGGCATGGCCATCGAGCCGTCCAGCGGCCGCTGGTCGCGGCCCACGATCCGCCCGTCGCCCCGCACCAGGGCGAACTTCGCGCTCCGCCCGCCGATGTCCACGCCGATCGCAACCGCCGACTTGCGTCTTGCCATGTTTGAAGCCAGTCCCTCGCATCGCCGTCGCGCCCCGCCGGAGGGCATCGCTCGCCGGTCGCCGATTCGCATCCACGAGAGTCAAATCCGGGGTCGGCCCCGCCACATGGTAGTCGAAGGGCCGCGCGGCAGGCAATCATCGGCGAATGCCGGGCGCACCGTCGCGCATGACCGCAGCCAACGGAGCGGGGTCGTGGTGAGCCGGGGTCTTTTGCAGAGTTTTCCGGGCCGACACGGCCCGGCTCTGTCGACGACATGGACGGGCTCTGTTGGTGTTGCGCGTGTGCAGGGGTTCTTTTTCACTTTTCCACTTTCCCACTTTCTCACTTTCTCCCCACGCCCCTTCCAACGTCCGCACGCCCGTCCCGGATTGGTGGTATGCTATCGCCCATGAGCTGGCCGCTATTGACCGTCGAATCGGTTCGTGAGGATCTTCGGACCGCCCGCGTGGGGCGCCTGGTGCGGGTGCTGGCCGAGACCACCAGCACGAACGACGTCGCACTGGCCGCCGCCGAGGCCGGCGAGGCGATGGACGGGCTGGCCGTCTTCGCCGAGTTTCAGACGGCCGGCCGCGGGCGCCAGGGCCGGACGTGGCTCGCTCCGCGCGGGGCCAGCATCCTCTGCAGCGTGCTGCTCTTCGGCCCGGACGACGTGGCGTACGCCGGCGTGCTGACGCTGGCGGCCGGCGTGGCCGTGTGCGACGCCGTCCGCGAGGCGACCACCGTCTGGCCCGTGCTGCGGTGGCCCAATGACGTGTTCGTCGGCGGGCGCAAGCTCGCGGGCGTGCTCGTCGAGTCGCGGCCGGTCACGGCGGGTCGTCGGGCGTGGGTCATCGGCGTCGGCATCAACTGCTACCAGCACGCCGAGCACTTTCCGCCGGAGATCCGCGACCGATCGACGTCGCTCGAACTGGCCTCGACCGAGCCGATCCACGCCCCGCGCCTCGCGCGGCAGTTGCTTCGCGACCTGGATCGGTGGCTGGCCGCCGGGGCCGACCTGACGCCCGAGCGGGCGAAGGACGCCTGGCTCGAGCGGGCCGACTCGCTGGGCCGCCGCGTGTGGCTGATGAGCGAGGGACGTCGATTTGAGGGGCGGGCGCTGGACGTCGATCCGCAGGCGGGGCTGCTGGTGCAACTGGACGACGGCGTGCGGAGGTGGTTCGACGCCTCGCGGACGCAGGTCATCTGGCCGGGCGACGAGGCCGCGCCGTCATGAGCCGGCAGGGCCGTATGCCAAAGCGAGCGGCATGGCGGCGACGCCCGGTTCGGCGCGCGTGGCAACAGGTTGTGCGGTGGGCGGACCGCGGTTCGGTCGTCTGGGGCGCGCGGGCCGTGGCGATCCTGCTCGGGGCGGGCATGGCCATGGCGCTGTCGGGCTTCGTCCGCATCGGGTGCTCGCTCTTCGGCCCTTTCGCGCGGACTGAGTGGATGGTGATCGGCACGCTGTTCGCGTGGGGCGCCGTCGGACCGTGGGCGGCGCGGCGTGCGGCCATGGCGCTCGTCCGCATGTGGGCGGCGACGGTCCGGGGGGCGACCGCGCGGTCATCCACGTCCCCCGAGGATCGGCAGACGGAGCAGGGTCTTGTCTGGCTGCTCCAGTCGATGCTCGGGGTGGCGCTTGGGACGGCGTTGCTTCTCGGGTTGCTCAGCGCCGCCGGCGTGCGACACATCTGGCCATCGATTCGCGATGCATTCCTCTGGACGCCGACGACGGAGGCCGTCAGCCTGGGCCTTCTCACGACGGCGATGGTCGGCCTGCCGGGCATGATTGCCGGCCTTCAACTGGCGGCGTTGTATGTCGCCGTTCCGAGCATTGCGGTCGGCCCGCCGGAGTCGGTCGCGGCCGTCGGTCGTCGATCCGGTCGAAAGGCCGCCAAGGCCGGGGAACGCGGGCGCAGGGCGCAAAGCCGGTCAGGCCGCTCGCGGCCCGTCACGTCGGGCACGCCATGTGGGGCGGTGCGCCGGCCGTACATCAGCGCGTACCTGCTGGCGGGCGCTGCTCTTGGACTGGCGGTCTGTGCAGCCGTCAACCCGCCGGGGCCTTCGGCGGACAAATGGGTCCTGGCGGCCTCCGTCTGCATGTTCGGCGCGTCGGCCGCGAGCGTGCAGATCGCCCGATGGGCGGACCGCGAATCACCGTGCCCTGCCGCGTCGATGCATTTGCAGCCCGCGACCGAGTCGGTGGAAGCGGCAAACGCCGGTTCGAGAGGATTGATCCTCGCATCGGTTTTTGCCTGGGGCATGAGCGCGGGACTCTGGCTGAGCCCGCGGTGGCCTGCCGAAGATCCCATGACTCGTTCCTTCTTCGGCGCCGGCGTGATCCCGGCCGCGATGGCGGCGGGCGCGCTGCTGGCCGGGTGGCCCGGCCGGCGCTGCGCGGACTCGATGGGCGGCCTCGGTCTGGCGTTCTGGGCCGCGGGCCTCGCCGTGATGGCTTCGGTCGTCGTCGGCGCGGAGGCCGGCCCGTGGCGAACCGACGGGATTGCGGTTGTCGCCGCGGTCGCCTTAGGGCATGTGCTGTCGCACGGGCGGCATGCGTGGCTGCGGCGTGCCGCAAGCGAGCGGCACGGCTCGGCCCAATGGGTCGGCGCGACACTCGGCGGTGTGGCCGCGGGGAGATGGATTCGCACGGGGTTCGACGCATCGGCGGGATCCGACGCGGCGGCGGGTGCAGCCGCGTGCCTGTTGCTGCTGATCGCCGGCGGGTTGCTCTTCATTCACGAGCGGGGGGCGGCGAGGCGAACCCGCTACCTGCGCATCGGCGTCGGGTTCGCCTCACTGGGAGCGGCCGTCCTGTTGCTGCCGGGAGCGGCCCGTCGGGCGGCGAGCGGGATCAACCAGGCCGTCTTGCCGTTCGGGGGCGGCGTTTCGCCTTCGCGACGGGCCGAGACGTTCGTCCGCGAGTTGGGCCTCGCCGCCCCCGGTGCGCGGCTGGCCGGTATCGGCGGCGACGGCCCGACGGTCTGCCCCAACGCCTGGCAGGTCGACTGGGCACCGTGGTATGCGCTGTCGCCCGTGCGACTCGCGGATGCAATCGGGGCGGCGGTAGGCGTCGTGGGGCCGCCCCGCGTCTGGCCCTCCGCGGAACACTGGTGGCGTGCGGGCCGCGATCGCTATGACCTGATCGTGCAGATGGCCGACGGCCTGCGTCCGGCGGACCTGCCGGCACGGTTGAGCTGGGAATGGCTCGAGGGCACCCGCCGCCGGCTTCTCGCCCCGGGGGCGATCCTGGTGGTGCTGCCGCTGCCGTGGCTGGATGGACCCGCGGTTGAGGCGATAGAGGCGACGTTCGCTCTTGCCTGCGACGGGCTGGAGTGCTGGCGGGTCGTCGTCGATCCCCACGACCGCACGGAGGTCTGCCTGCTGGCGATCTCGCCGTCGGCGACACACGCGGGCGTGCTCCGGGAGGGCGTCCGGCCGCTCGCGTCCGGCGAGCGGGCCTCGCTGCGACGCCTGACGGGCGAGCGTGGAGCGGTGATCCACTCGATTCGTGCGCCGGCGTTTCGTGCGCTTTCGGACCCGCGATACTGGGACGCGGCCGCCGTGATGCGTCTCAGTACCGGCGAGTTGCCGTGAGATCGGAGTTCCCTCTCAAGCGCGCGGGCGGGGTATCCGATACGCAGGCCGGCATCCGTTGCGGACGGCGCCCGTGTGGAGGCGCGGATCGCGCCGACGGTCCACACGGCGGGATTGGCGGATCGTCTTATCGGCCATGTCCAATCTGTGCGTGGAGACTATAGCGTTGATGCGGAAGAGCGCCGCAGGACGAGTGGCCGTGAATCTGACGGAAGTGCTGATCGTCTGCGCCTTTCTGGGTGTACTGGCGTGGGTGGTCGTGCCGCAGTTTTCGTCCGCGGCCGGCGATGTCAAGCGAGGCGCCCTGACAAACAGTCTATCGATCGTCCGCAGTGCGCTGGAGGTGTACCGAGTGCAGCACGGGGGCCGATATCCCGCGCAGCGGTCGTTGCGGGAGCAACTGACGCAAGTGAGCCGGCCCGACGGGGCCACGTCGGCCACCTTCGCTCCCGAATACATGCTCGGGCCCTACCTGCAGGACATCCCGTGCAACCCGTACACGTTGACGAATTCGGTCGGCGTCGGTCCGGTCGGCACGAGCGCATGGTTTTACGACGAGACGACCGGCGAATTCCGCGCGAACGACAGCGAGGAGAACCGGGCGATGTGACGCCGCCCGGGGTCCGCCCGGCGGCTCAGGAACCGCCCGCCTGACGGTTCAATGTGGAGACGATTCGGGTCGCGGCGCAGCCGCCCGGCTTGGCGGTGCACGAGCAACCGGTGCGGCCGCGAAAGAAGCGGACGGCATGCACGCCGAGGAAGATCGCCGAGGCCAGCACGACGCCCCCGACGATAATCCCCTCCACCCACACCCGCACCGGAACCGGTACGTCGCCGTTCATGACTTGGCCCCCCCCGTCGCTACGCCCAGCCCGAGCGCCCCGCCGATCTGGTACACGCCCGCCGCCAGCACGAACGCGAGGACGGTCGTATAGGCCATCGCGAACAGGGCCCATCGCCACTTGCCCGATTCGCGCCGGATCACCGCCAGCGTCGCCGAGCACGGCGAGAAGATCATCACGAAGATCATCAGCGCCATCGCCCGCAACGGCGACCACGTCGGATCCGACGCCAGCCGCTCCGCAACGCTCACGTCCTCGTCGCGCCGGTCGTCGCCCATCGCGTACGCCGTGCCGAGCGTGCCGACGACCACCTCTTTCGCCGCAAATCCGCCGATCAGGGCCACGTTGTCCCGCCACTCGAAGCCGGCCAGCCGGCTGACGGGCTCCAGGGCCGAGCCGATCCGCCCGGCCACGCTGTGCCGGAGCTGCGCCCGGCCGCGCTCGGCGTGCGAGGCGTCCTCCGTCGTCCGCGCCCGCGGGAACGCCATCGCAGCCCAGATCACCAGGTTGACCGCCAGGATGACGGTCCCGGCCTTGCGGACGTACATCCAGACACGCTCCCACGTGTGCATCAGGACGCCCCGCACCGTCGGCACGTGATAGGCCGGCAGCTCCATCACGAACGGCGTCTGGTCGCCGCGGACCAGCACCTTCCGCAGCAGCCACGCGGCCGCCAGGGCGATCGCCAC
>CAZTVU010000086.1:0-464 GCA_964617025.1 uncultured Planctomycetales bacterium
CCTCCACAATCACCCCGTTCCGCCTCTGCTGCCCTCCGGACCGTGAACGGTTACACAACAGGTACGTCCTCTCTCCCCAAGCGCCCCACGGCGCGCCGTGCAACCCCGGCGAGCCGTAGACCGTCCGAGCCAAAGCGGTGGCGGTGCCACCGCACTCCACAGGCACCGACGGCGGGCGGATGGCGTGAAGCGGATCGCCGGGACCGCCCTGCCGCGCTTCCCGAAGGACGCGCGGTCGTGCATCCATTGCGAACAGGTGTACAATCCGCTCATCGAGGCGTATGACCACCTGCTGCCGTCCGTCCTCGACGCGGAGCGAGGCGATGGGAGACAACGTGATGGAAGCGTCGTTCGCGTGGGGCATGGTCGAGACGCAAGGCCTGGCGGTGATGCCGGAGGCCACCGACGCGATGCTCAAGGCCGCATCCGTCGAGCGTACGGGCAAGGAGAAGATCGGCGCTGCG
>CAZTVU010000086.1:474-17682 GCA_964617025.1 uncultured Planctomycetales bacterium
TGGTTCGCGGCGACGTGGCGGCGGTTCGGACCGCCCTCGACGCGGGTCGGGCGGCGGTCGAGCGGCTCGGCCGGAAACCGATCTGCGGCCGCGTCATCCCGCGACCGGACGGAGACGTCGTCCGTCTGCTGCCCTCGCCGAAGGGCTGAGGCGGCTTTCGCACGGAATGTGTAGGGTTTTGGCAAGGACACGACGAACGGAGCAGAGACCAATGGACAGATCGATCAACGACCCGAATGCCGCCTGCAATCGCCGGGAGTTCCTGCGGGGCGCCACGCTGGCGTCGCTGGGCGTGTCGCTCGGCGGCGTCGCGTTGGAAGGCTGCGCGAGCCTCCCGCGGGGGGGGACATTCGGAATCCCCAACCCCAGGCCGCGGGACACGGTCCGCATCGGCTTCGTGGGCGTCGGCGGCATGGGCACCAACCACGTCAACAACCTGCTGAAGATCGAGGGCACCGAGCTCAAGGCCGTCTGCGACATTGTGCCGGAGAGAGTGGCGCATGTGCAGGAGCTCGCGGTCAAGGTCGGCCGGCCCCGGCCGACCGGCTACACCGCCGGACCGACCGACTTCAAGCGAATGTGCGATCGGGAGGAGCTCGATCTGGTCTACACGGCAACGCCCTGGGAGTGGCACGTCCCCGTTTGCGTTTACGCCATGCAGACCGGCAAGCACGCGGCCACCGAGGTGCCGGCGGCCATGACGGTCGACGACTGCTGGCAGCTCGTCGAGACGGCCGAGAAGACCGGCAAGCACGCCATCATGATGGAGAACTGCTGCTACGACCGCAGCGAGATGATGGTGCTGCACATGGTCCGCCGGGGGGTCTTCGGCGAGCTCGTGCACGGGGCCTGCGGCTACATGCATGACCTGCGCTCACTGAAGTTCGCCAACGGCGGCGAGGGGCTGTGGCGGCGCGCCTATGCCCGGAAGCACGACGGCAACCTGTATCCGACGCACGGACTCGGGCCGATCGCCCAGTACATGAACATCAACCGCGGCGACCGGTTCGACTTTCTCGTGTCGATGAGCAGTCCCTCCCGGGGGCTGCAGGCGTTTGCCGCAGAGAACTTTCCCGCGGACGATCCCCGCCGCAAGGAGACCTTTCGCCTGGGCGACGTGAACTCAACCCTGATCCGCACCGTCAACGGCCTGACGATCCTCCTCCAGCACGACACGAACCTCCCGAGGCCCTACAGCCGCATCAACCTCATCCAGGGCACAAAGGGCATCTTCCGCGGCTTCCCCGACCAGATCTACATCGAAGGGCGATCACCGAACGACGCCTGGGAAAGCCCCGACAAGTACCGTGCCGAGTTCGAACACCCCCTCTGGAAGAAGATGCGGGAGCGGGCCAAGGGCGCCGGCCACGGCGGCATGGACTTCATCGAGGATTATCGCCTGATTCATTGCCTCAGGACCGGCGAATACCCGGATCAGGATGTGTACGACGCCGCGGCCTGGAGCTGCATCGTCGAGCTGACGGAGCGTTCGGTGGCGAGCCGCTCGCGGCCGGTCGACGTCCCCGACTTCACCCGCGGCCGGTGGAAGACGCGCCCGCCGCTGGGGATCATCGAGGGATAGCCCCACGGCCGGGCCCCCCCGTCAGCGAAGCCACGCGTCGCGATGCGCCGCGACGAACTCATCGTCGCGGAGGTGCGGATAGGCCCGGCACACGCGGTCGATCTCGTCCGCCTGCCCGGGCGAGAGATCTTCGGCGGGGTCGAGGCACCAGCGGCCGGCCAGCAGCCTCTGTCGTCGCAGGATCTCGTGCAGACCGGCGATGCAGCCGGCGAAGCCGTGGGCCGGGTCGAACAGGGCCGCGTTGGCGTCCGTGATCTCGGCGGCCCGCGTGAGCAGCGACTGCGGCACCGCCGCGCCGGACTCGACCACGCGATGAATCTCGTCGATCAGCTCCACCGCCCGGCGCGTCCACACGGCCCAATGCCCCAGCAGCCCGCCGACGATCCGCACCGGCACGTCGCGACCGCCCACGGCGAACCGAAACGTGGTCAGCAGATCACAGACGATGTTGTCGTCGTTGCCGGTGTAGAGCGCGATCTCGCCCGCGCGGCCGGACTCGGCGATGGCGCGGACGACATCGATCGTCTGATAGCGGTTGAACGGCGCGATCTTGATCGCGACGACGTTTTCGATCTCGGCGAATTGTCGCCAGAACGCGTGGCCGAGCGTCCGCCCGCCGACCGACGGCTGAAGATAGAAGCCGATCAACGGCATAACGGCGGCAACGGCGCGGCAATGCGCAATCAACGCGGCATCATCGGCGTCGGCCATGGCGCCGAGGCTGAGCAGTCCGGCGTGATATCCGAGCCCCGCGGCGAGTTCGGCCTCGCGCACAGCCTGCTCGGTCCGCCCGCAGATGCCGGCGACGGCCACCACAGTGCGGCCGGCGGCATGCTTTCGAATTGCGTCGATGCCCAGCTCCAGCACGGGGCGGTAGAGCGCCACCTTCGGATCGCGAATCGCGAATTGGGTCGTATGCACGCCGATGGCCAGGCCGCCGGCGCCGGCCGCGAGGTAATATCGGCTCAATGCCCGCTGGCGACGCTCATCCATCTTTCGCTCCGCCGTCAATGCCAGCGGATGAGCGGGAATCACAAGGCCCTTTCGCAGGGCGCTTACGACGGATGCAGGTGGCATTGGGTTCGGCATGGCGGCGACTCCCGTTCGGCAACTCCATCGCGCGGCCCGCGCCGCCCGACTGGCCGAAGGATACGCCGCCGACCCAATGAAGCCAATCCTCGGATGGCGAAACACCGGGCGCGCACGGACCGATGAGGCCGTGCGAATTGTGCCCGGCCCCGGCGTCGCGAAAGTGACGCCACAGCAGTAATCAGTGATGCCCCTCTTGCGGAACCCTTCTCCGGAAGCGCAGTTTCGCAGGCCAGGGCGACGCGCGGCCGTCAGAGGCGCTGCTCCTCGCCGCGCAGCGTGGCCAGGAAGCGGTCAAGCAGGTGTGATCGCAGCAATCGCTGCGCCTCGGCGACGCCCCCCGCGAGGATTGTCGAGAGGATGGCCCGATGTTCCTGCAGGGTGTCGTGGGCGGCCCGCGCGATCCACTGCTCGTGGCTGAACATCCGCGGGTACACGAGGGGAAGCGGGGCGCGGTTGTACAGCGCCGTCAGGCGCTTGTTGTCGGCGGCGGCGATCAGGGCCTCGTGAAAGCGGCGGTCGGCCTCGGCCACGCCAAGCAAGTAGCCCTCGCGCAGGAGCAGCTCAAATGACTCACACGCCTTGCGCATCGGATCGAGATGCTCCTCCGTGTTCAGCCCGGTGCGACAGATCCGCTCGATGGCCCCCCCCTCGAGCATGATGCGCACCTCCATGATCTCAAACACGTCCTCCGACGTAAGCTTCGGAACGAAGTAGCCGCTCTTGACCCCCCGTTCGATGACGCCCTCGGCCGCCAGCCGGGCAAACGCCTCGCGAAGTGCCGCGCGGTTCACGCCCAGGCGAGCTGCCCATTCGGCCTCGCGCAGTCTCGATCCCTCGGCGACCTGCTGTAGAATCAACAGGCGACGCAGGCGGTCGTACGCCTGATCGCGCTGGTAGCCCGTAGCGGGGGGTTCGTTTGACAGCAAGTGCATGGCTTGTTAGCTTCGCCGCCTTGGTTCTCTACTAATGTGTTTACCGTTTCGGCAACGATTTGTCAACGGTATGGAAGTGTTTTTCACTACCGGCGAGGCAGTCCGCAAACCGGACGCATCCGGGGACAGAACGAGGAATGCGACAAAGCGTAATCAAGACGAAACTTAGACGAAATGAACCCGTGCTTTTGACACAGCTTCACCTTACGGACCCCTCGGTCTTTGAGCTGGCCAGCCTCATGGGGTTCGACGGCATTTGGATGGATCTCGAGCACCATACGTACAGCGTTGAGACCGCCACCGCCCTAATGCGGGCAGCCCGTGTCGGCAATTCGGACATCCTCGCCCGTGCGGCCAAAGGCGAGTTCATGCGAATCGGGCGGCTCCTGGAGGCAGGCGCGCAGGGGATCATGTATCCCCGGTGCGACAACGCCGCCGAGGCCGCTGAGGTCGTGCGGTGGGCCAAGTTCGCCCCGCTCGGCAAGCGCGGCTTTGACGGCGGCAATGCCGACATGCCCTACTGCACCATGCCGATGGCCGACTACGTCCGCGAGGCGAACGAGCAGACGTTCGTCCTCATCCAACTGGAGGAGGCCCATGCGGTGGATCAGGCTGAGGCCATCGCCGAGGTCGAGGGCGTCGACGTGCTCTTCTTCGGCCCGGGCGACTTCTCGGTCCTCAGCGGGATCCCCGGCCAGTTCGACCACCCGCTCTTTCAGACGATCTATGAGCGCGTCGCGACGGCGGCGCGAAAGGCGGGGAAGCACTGGGGCACGCCGGCGATGTCCGTGGAGCACGCGAAGCGCCTCTTGGATATGGGGGCGCGGCTGCTCACGCACTCGGCGGATATCCTGATGGTCAAGAACGGCCTCGAGCAGATCCAGAAGCAGTTTGCTCCGCTGGGCTTCCGCTTTCAGAACTCGCTGGTCCCGAAGACGAACACCTACTTGAAGAAGGAGGGTTGACGGATGGCGCAGCATCGGATCCTGATCATCGGCGTCGGGTCGATCGGCGAACGACACCTGCGAACCTTCGGCCAGACGGGCCGCGCGGACCTCTCGATCTGCGAACCGAACGAGCCGCTCCGTCAGGCGGTGGGCGACCGGTACGGCGTCGCACGGCGATACGCGAGCCTGACCGATGCGCTGGCGGACGGATCGCCGCCCTTCGACGCGGCGGTCATTTGTGCACCGTCGCACCTGCACATCCCGATGGCCACCCAGTTGGCCGGGGCCGGCGTGAACCTGTTCATCGAAAAGCCGCTGAGCACGACACTCGACGGGATTCCGGAACTGATCGACCTCGTGCGGCGGCGCGGCCTCAAGGCGCTCGTCGCGTACACGTACCGTTCGCACCCCGCGCTGCGGTCGATGAAGCGGGCCATAGACGAGGGACGGTTCGGCCGACCCGTGCAGGTGGTGTCGGTCTGGGGCCAGCACTTCCCGAAATACCGTCCGGCCTATCGGCAGATCTATTACACCAGCCGGGCAACCGGCGGCGGGGCCATCCAGGATGTGATGACCCACGCCATCAACGCGGGGGAGTTTCTGGTCGGACCGGTCGATCGCCTCATGGCCGATGCGGCCCACCAGGTGCTGGAAGGCGTCGAGGTCGAGGACACGGTCCATGTGATCGCCCGGCACGGCCGGGTGATGGGCTCATACAGTCTCAACCAGCACCAGGCCCCGAACGAGAGCGCCATCACTGTCATCTGCGAACGGGGTACGGCCCGATTCGAGCTTCACAACGCCCGGTGGCTTTCCATGACGGAGCCCGGCGGCGAATGGCGAGCCGAACTGACGTTCTCGCTGGAACGAGACGACATCTTCATCAACCAGGCCAACCTGCTGCTCGATGTCCTGGAGGGCAAGGCGGATCCGCCCTGCACGCTGGAGGAGGGATTGCAGACGCTCCGCGTGAACCTCGCGATCCTGGCGGCGTCCGAAAACCCGCCGTGGCATGCGGTCCGGTAACACGGGCGGAAGCGGCCGGCCACACAAGCCGAAGCGGAGGTAAAGCCGCCGACCGGGGAATCCTTATGACTCATGCGAATTCAAACGAACGAACCGTCCAGCAACTGTTCGACCTGACCGGCCGGGTGGCCCTCATCACCGGGGGAACGGGCTGGCTGGGGGAAGCCATGAGCCGCGCGCTGGCCGAGGCCGGGGCCACCGTCGTGGTCACCAGCCGCGACCGCGCCCGGGCTCAGGCGGCCGCGGACGCCCTGCCCCGACCGGGAAACGCCGTCCACCACGGCGTTGCGCTGGACTACTCCGATCCCCGGTCGATCGAGCAGGCCGTGGCCGACTCGCTCGCGGCGGCCGGCCGGATCGACATCCTTGTGAACAACGGATACGAGCGCATACCGGCGGACCTGACCAACGTCACCGCGGAGCAGTTCAATCGCCAGCTCATGAACGCGACCGGCTGCTTCCTGCTGGCTCGCCACGTGCGCGACCACGCCGTCCGACGCGGCGGCGGGGCGAGCATCATCATGCTCGGGTCGATGTACGGAATCGTCGGTTCGTACCCGGACGCCTACGAAGGCATCTGCATGTACAGCCCGGTGGCGTATCACGCCCTCAAGGGCGGGATCATCTCGCTCACGAAACACCTGGCGGTGTACTGGGTGAGAGACGGCGTGCGGGTGAACTGCCTGACGCCGGGGCCGTTCCCGACCGACGCGGTGGACCCGCGTCTCATCGAGCGGCTCAGCGCCAAGTGCCCCATGCGGCGAATGGGCCGGCCGTGGGAACTCAAGGGGGCCGTCGTTTATCTGGCCAGCGATGCCAGCAGCTACATGACGGGCCACAACCTCGTCATCGACGGCGGCTGGACGGCCTGGTGACCTCGGTTGCGACTCACGAACTCTCTCGAATACGGCGGCTACCGGCGTTCGCGCACGCGGCCGATCCGCAGCGAAAGCACCTGGACATCGACGTCGCGATCCCGCAGCACCGCCACGGCCTTGCCGGTGCCATCCGCCACGATGCTCGCGCCGCCGTACGTCCGCCCGCGCCATGGCCCTTGCGAGATGACGCCGACCGGATCCGTACCCACCACCGGGCATCGCCACGTCCCGGCGATGCGGCACACCAGCTTCTCGAGTTCCTTCGCGTGCTCAGGCCACTTGCTCATTTCCGCGGCCCAACCGTACGGCACAAGCACGAGGTCCGGCCGAAGGTCCGCCATCCGTCGAATGTGATCCTCCGTGAACGTGTCGGCGCAGATCATCATGCCGATGCGCCCGAACTCCGTGTCGACCGCACCGATGTCCTCCGGCCTTCCCGTCGCATAAGGCGGGTCCATCAGCTCGGGCAGGACGTTGATCTTGCGGTGCTTGAGCAGAATCCGGCCTCGCCTGTCGACGAGGATGGCCGAATCGTAGAGCCTGTCGCCGTCCTTCTCGTCGAGGCCGACGGCGATCATCAGGCCGTGCTTCTTCGCGAGGCGGGCAATGCGGTCGCTGTCGCCGCCCGGGATGGACGTCGCCAGCCGATGGGCGTCCGGGTTCTCCCAACCGAGGATGACCGACTCCGGGAGGCAGGCGATCTCCGCCCCGCCGTCGCGCGCCTGCTCCAGGGCGTACTCGATCCTCCGAAAGTTGCCCTCGCGGTCGCCGTCGATGCAGAGCACCTGACAAACCGCCACCTTGACCGGCCCAGCCGGCCGTGTCGAGACCTGCGCCATCGTTGCCTCCGCCGCCCCGGCCGCCAGACATATCGCCAACCACCACATGCAGGCGTTCCCTCAGTCCGCAGGTCCATGCGTGCGGCGCGACCTTGACGCCGCGAAGACGAGCGCCCGGCGTCGCGCTCAATCCCCCGGATCGAGCACGGCCATGAACGCCTCCTGCGGAATGGCGACCTGGCCGATCTGCTTCATGCGTTTCTTGCCCTCTTTCTGCTTTTCGAGCAGCTTGCGCTTGCGCGTGATGTCGCCGCCGTAGCACTTGGCCGTCACGTTTTTGCGGAGGGCCTTGATCGTCTCGCGGGCGATCACCTTGTTGCCGATCGCCGCCTGCAAGGGGATCTCGAACAGGTGGCGGTCGATCTCCTCCTTGAGCCGGCGGATCAGCCGGCGGCCTCGCTGCTCGGCCTTGTCGCGGTGGACGATGATCGAGAGGGCATCGACCGGCTCGCCATTCACGAGGATGTCGAGCTTGACGAGGTCATCCGCGCGAAAACCGATCACGTCGTAATCCATCGTGCCGTACCCGTGCGTGATGCTCTTCAGCCGGTCGTAGAAGTCGTAGATCACCTCCGCCAGCGGGAACTCGTAGGTAAGCATCACGCGTGTGGGCGAGAGGTACTCCGTCCGCTTGTAGACCCCCCGGCGGTCCTGCGAGAGCTTCATCAAATCGCCGATGCAGTCCTGCGGCACGACGAGGCTGCACGAGATCACGGGCTCGCGGATCTCGGCGATCATGGAGCGGTCGGGCAGGTCGCTGGGCGAGTCGATGCGCACCACCTCGCCGCCGGTCTTGACGACTTCGTAGGTGACGGTCGGCGCGGTCTGAACGACGTTCACGTCGCTCTCGCGTTCCAGCCGCTCCTGGATGATCTTCATGTGGAGCAGGCCGAGGAAGCCGCAGCGGAAGCCGAAGCCCAGGGCGTCGCTGTGGACCGGCTCGAACGTGAACGAGCTGTCGTTCAGCCAGAGGACCTCGAGCGCATCGCGAAGCGCCGGGCTCTCCGTCCCCGGCCCCGGATAGAAGTCGCTGAACACCATCCGCAGCGGCGGGTGATAGCCGGGCAGCGGCCGCCCCGCGGGGTTGCTTGACAGCGTGATGGTCTCGCCGATGTTGACATCGCGGATCGACTTGATACCGGCGATGACGTAGCCGACCTCGCCCGCCGAGAGCGACTCGCACGGACGCGGACGCGGGAGATACTTGCCGACCTCGCCGACCTGGTACGAACGGCCGACCGCCATCAGGTCGATCTTGTCGCCGGGCCGCACGCAGCCGTCGAAAAGCCGGACGTGACAGATCACTCCGCGATGCGGATCCGGCTTCGCGTCGTAGATCAGGGCACGGAGCGGCGCCCGCTCATCGCCGCCCGGCGGCGGAACCCGCCGAACAATCGCCTCGCACAACTCGTCGATGCCCGCCCCGGATTTCGCCGAGGTGAAGATCGCCATATCGGCGGGCAGCCCCAGCACGTGCTCGATCTCGATGGCGACGTCGACCGGCCGGGCCTGGGGCAGGTCGATCTTGTTGACCACGGGGATGATCTCGAGGCCGGCCTCGACGGCCAGGTAGGCGTTCGCGACGGTCTGGGCCTGGACGCCCTGGGTGGCGTCCACGAGCAGCAGGACGCCCTCGCACGCCGCCAGGGCGCGCGACACCTCGTAATGAAAATCGACGTGGCCCGGCGTGTCGATCAGGTTGAACATGTAGGAAACGCCGCCGGACGCGTACTCGATCGTGGCACGGTTTGCCTTGATCGTGATGCCCATCTCGCGTTCCAGGTCCATGTCGTCGAGGAACTGCTCGCGGAACTCTCGCTCGGTCACCGCGCCGGTGCGCAACAGGAGCCGGTCGGCCAGGGTGCTCTTGCCGTGGTCGATGTGGGCGATGATGCTGAAGTTTCGGATCCGCTTGCGGTCAATCATCGGCCGGCGTTGCTTTCGCTTGGGAAACCCTGCCCCGTATTATAGGCGAAAGCGGGCGGGGAACGCAGGGAGGTCGGGCGCGGGCGGCGGCTCGAGGGCTTCCGCCTCGGCCTGCAGGCGCTCGTGCTCGCGGTGCATCCGCGTGACGACGTGCAGCAGCGCGGGCGGCAGGATGACGAACCACCAGAAACACTCCGCGTACAGGCGCTTGATGGTGATCCCGCCCACCAGATAGGCCGCGAGAGAGACCCGCAGGGCAAACGCATAAAGCTGCATGTCGTCCGCCTCCATGTCGCGCGCCAGCCGTGCGGCACGGCTGAGGGATCGCCAGACCAGGAAGAGGATGAGCCCAAAGACCGCCGCGCCCTGGACGCCGAGCTCCGTGTAGCAGGTGATGAAGGTGTTGTGCGTGTCGCGCACCGCCGATTCGTCCTCGACATAGCGCGCCACGGCCCGCTGGAAGTTGCCGATGCCCACGCCCAGCGGGTAATCCCGAAACATCGGAACGGAGGCCCGCCAGACGACCACGCGCCCGCTGGTCGAAGCGTCCCGCTCCCCTTCCTTGATGGTGTCGATCCGCTGCCAGAAGCCGGGGTCCGTCAGGGCGTAGAAGCCGATCGACCCGACGATCGCCAGGCCCACCAGGGGCAGCCGGTAGCGGCGCGGCGAATAGATCAGGGCGATCACGAAACCGACCGCCAGGGCCAAAAACGCGCTCCGGGAACGCGTCTGGACGATGGTGTTCATCGCGAGAACGACGGTCACCACCACCAGCCCGCGTTGCCAGAGCCGGCGATACTGAATGATGAGCGCGGCGGCAATCGGCAGCGTCGCCGCCAGATGGATCCCGAAGTCGTTGGCACCGGCGAAGTCGCTGGCGCCGAGGCCGGCAAGCCGACCCTGCCGAAAGAAGCTCGGCGGCGCCGTGAAGGCCTGCCACGCCACGTACAGGCCGCCGAGCAGGAGGCACCATAGCACGGCCCGGATGGCGGTCGGGGTCGTGACGACCCAGCGGAACATGAGGAGGAACGCGAAGAGCTTCGTCATCTTGTCGATGAGCATCCAGCCGCTCTCGCTCGGCGGCAGCCCCGTTTCGAGCGAAAGCCACATGATCCCGAGAAACAGGAAGCAGAGGACCTCGAATGCCCCGAGCCGCGGGCGCGTTCGGGACAGGCGAGGCCAGTGCAACGCGACCGCCGCCGCCAGAAACGAGGCCGACAATAGCGAGAACCGCTGGAACCTGAGCGAAGCCCCCCACCACTGCGCCGTGGGATCGACGAGATAAATGCCCATGTAGCCGAGCACGCCGATCAGCGGCATTGCGAGCGAACCCAGGCACGCAATGACGACGGCGCCGGCGAAAAGGATGCTCTTGATCGGCACGGATGCGACACCCGGTGGCGGCCGAACCGGCGAGGCCCCTGCACCGCCGAAGCGTCGGGCTGCCGGTCCCCCTATAGCATCGACGGCGTCTCGCTGTCAACGCCTCCGGAGAGGGCGTGCCCGTCGGTCACCGCGCCGGTGCGGGCCGATCGGCGGCCAGCGAGAAGAAGGATGAAAACATCGAATGGGCAAACGCCTCCAGGTCGGGCTGCAACTCCGCGAAGCGGTCCAGCACGGCAGTCAGAGCGGGCGAGCCTGCGAACCATGCGGCAAGCATGTCGGCGGTGACTTCGACGTGAAACTGCAAGCCGTAGGCGTTGCGAACGCGAAACGCCTGGTGCGGACATGCGGCCGACTGAGCGAGGAGCCGGCCGCCCGCGGGGACCTCGAACATGTCCTCGTGCCACTGAAAGACCGGCAGCACTCCCGGAAGCCCGTGGAACATCGCGTCGTCGCGCCCGGCCGCCGTGAGCGTGACGACGCCCCAGCCGACTTCCTTCTCCGGCGACCGCGTGACGCGGGCACCACACGCCTTGGCGATCATCTGGGCCCCGAGACAGACCCCAAGCACCGGAACGCCCGCCTCCACGGCACGGGCGAGGAGACCGGTCTCCGCCCGGAGGAACGGATACCGGTCCTCCTCATAGACGTTCATCGGCCCGCCCATGGAGACGATCGCATCGCAGCCCGTCGGATCGGCCGGCGGCCACTCGCCGGCATACGCCCGCACCGTATGCACGACCGCCCCGCGGTCAGCGAGAAAGGCCCCGATCGTCCCAGGGCCCTCGGACTCCACATGCTGGACAATCAGTACGTCCATTCGCCCTCATCGCCGGCGGCGGCCTCCGTTCGGCCCGGCAGGCTCCAGCCCCGATCACGGACCGATGGCCACCATGCCGGTCTCGCCGGTCCGGATCTGAATACAGTCGTCCATCGGCAGGATGAAGATCTTGCCATCGCCCGTCTTGCCCGTCTCGCCGGTCCGCGCCGCCCGGACGATCGCCTCGACGGCCGCCTCGACAAAGGCGTCATTTACCGCGATCTCCAGCTTGAGCTTCGGCAGGAGCCGCAGGACGTTCTCCTGCCCGCGGTAGACCTCGGCGAACCCGCGCTGCCGACCGCAACCGCGAACGTCGCTGACCGTCATCAGGTATACGTCATTCTCGGCCAGCGCCCGTTGAACCGCATCGAGGGCCTCGGGCCGGATGATCGCCACGATCATCTTCATCGGGACACCTCCTCAAACGTCTCGCCCGCGCGGCCGCCGCCGTCGTCCGTCGCCATGCCGCCGGTCACTTCGTCGGGAACCTCCACGACCGCCTTCAGTTGCGGGGCGACGCCCTTGAACACGTTTTCGAGGCTTCGCCGGATCTGCTCCCGGTCACCCCCGCGAAAACGAAAGCGAGTCCCGCGAATGACCGCCATATTCGAATATACCGCCCGGAACTCCGGGGACGGCGCCACGCCCTGATCCTGACACAGGCTGCGCCAGTGATTGGTGAGTACCTCGGGGGTGATCCCCTCGAGCCTTACGGTAAATCGGCCACCCACCAGCGGCGGCACGGACGCCGGGCGCGGCTCGCGGGCCCCGACGTAGGCGACCAGCTCTCCGCCGCCGATTCCGTAGGCGCGTTCGCGGTGCTGGGAGAGGTCCAAACCCACGATCTCCTCCTCCTGGTCCGCCCGAACGCGCGTGACGAGGTTCACCACCGAAAGGATGACCAACGTCCCCACGCCGCAGAAGACATAGGTGACCACCACTGCGATCAACTGCTTCAGCAGGAGTGCCGGCTGACCGGACAGCAGTCCGCCCGTCAGGCCCGTGACCGTCAACGCCGGGATGGCCGGGTTCACCGCCGCCGTCGCGAAAACGCCGGTCAGCAGCGCCCCCAACGTCCCCCCGACCAGGTGAACCCCAACGACGTCCAAGGCGTCGTCGTAGCCGAATCGCGGCTTCACGAATGCGCACGCGCTATAACAGATTGCTCCGGCGACGACGCCGATGAAGATCGAGGCCGCCGGTGTGACAAATCCGGCTGCCGGCGTAATGCCCACGAGGCCGGCAACCGCGCCGGACGCGGCCCCCAGCAGAGTCGGCTTGCCGGCGTGAAACCATTCGGCAAACATCCAGCCGAGCGCGGCCGCCGCGGCGGCGGTATTGGTGTTCACGAACGCCGTCGCAGCGAGTTCGCCCGAGCCCAGCGCACTGCCGGCGTTGAAGCCGAACCAGCCCACCCACAGAAGCGAGGCACCGAGAACGGTGAACGGCAGGTTATGCGGCGGCATGGGTTCTCGGCCGTATCCAAACCGCCTGCCCACATACAGGGCAGTCACCAGGGCGGAGATCCCGCTCGAGATATGGACGACGGTGCCGCCGGCAAAGTCCAAGGCGCCAATCCTGGCACCGATCCAGCCGCCCCCCCAGACCCAATGGCATAGCGGGGCGTAGATGAACGTGGACCACAGAAGCATGAACAGGGCGAACGCCGGGAACCGCATACGTTCCGCAAACGTTCCGGAAATCAGGGCCGGCGTGATGATGGCAAAAGTCGCCTGGTAGGCCACGAAGAGCATCGCGGGAATCGTCGGGGCCAGCGGATGGTTTGTTCCGAGGACTCCCTTGAGTCCGACATGGGAGAGGCCGCCGATCAAACCGCCGCCCTTGTCGGGTCCGAACGCCAGCGAATAGCCGAACAACACCCACGTGACGCTGATCAAACCCGCACAAAAGAAACTGTGCATCAGCGTGGACAGCACGTTCTTCGATCGCACCAACCCGCCGTAGAACAGGGCGAGCCCGGGGATCGTCATCATCAGCACCAAGGCCGTGCTCGTCAGCATCCATGCCGTATCTCCCGTATCGAGTTTGGGCCCGGCATCCGCCTCCGCCGCCACTACGCTGCCGGTGGGCACGAGAGCCCACAAAAGCCCGGCGAGCATTCCGAGTACAAGCGTTTTCCGATTCATTTTTCACTCCATGCCGACCGTCCGCCCCCACCGCCGAATCCGGCCCCGAAAGTCGAACCTCGCCGCATGCGCGAGTCGCGCCGGCTTCGCACTGGCAGTAGCAGATCACGTGCCTGCGGCCGCGCCAGGCCACGGAAACACATAAAACTCGATTGTACAGAGTCTTATGGATTACCGCGGTGATCATCCGCTGCCGGACGGCAGGGCAGGATCCTACCGAAATGTATGGGATATGAACCGATCCTACCTTTCTGTAGGCCAAGGACCGGCCGGTGCAGCGCAGATTTCAGGGGCAAAATCGCGATAGGCTAGATCCGCATATCCACGCTGTCGATAACGCTATTGTCGCCATGAGATTCACGCAGGATTGGAACCTCGCTCGCGGATATGATAATGGGTAGTGGCACCCCGTGCAGCCGATGTTGCGGCAGTAAGGAGCCCGGATGCTTGTGCTGTGCCGACAACTCGATGAGACCATCGTGATCGGCGACCGGATCGAGGTCACGGTCGTTGAGATCAGCGGGGGCAAGGTCCGCCTGGGCATCACCGCTCCGCCGGAGATCCGCGTCCATCGGAAAGAGGTCTGGGAGCAGATTCAGCGGCAAAAGCAGGCGGGTGTGCAACCCGTGCCCGCCACCGAAAAGACGCAGTCATCCACGGCCTCTCCCGGGCCGGCAGAACCGGCCAAGTCTCAGGCGGCCGCCGAAGCGAAGCGACCCTCCGCAGGGCCCCCCGCCACAGCCGAGCCCTCATGCAACGTCGGCCCGCCTCGGCCGCCGAAATGATGCTGTGCCACCGACCGCGGGGCGCGGCTGTTTCGCCCTTGTCGACGCCATCCTGATCCCCTCACACGGGCGTTCGCGTCCGTTTCAGCCGTCTGCGGATCCGGCCAATCGGTTCAGGCATTCGATGCTCAAGATGAGCGCCCGCGGGAGGTGGAACGGGTCCTTCACCGGCAGAGCCACGAATTCGGTCATGGGACGCCCGCGACGGTCAAGCCTCTGGCGCCATTCGCCGTGGACCGGAACGGGATAGTGGCGGAAGCTGTAGTCACGAAGCCGCTCGTGCCACGCCAGGCACCACGCCTCGCGGCAATGCTCGTACGCGAGCAGCGTGGCGTAGAGCGCTTCGGTATGCGGCCACCAGAGCTTGGCGTCGGAGTACGGCCAACCCACATCGGGCCGGCCATCGGCGTCGACCGCGTAGAACAGGCCTCCGTACTCGCGGTCCCACCCGATCTCCAGGTTGCGCCGGATCACCTGGACCGCCCGGTCCGAAACGGCCCGGTCGCCGGCTTCGCGGGCGATGTGCATCTGGAACCACATCGATTCGATCGCGTGGCCGGGCAGGACGGCCGTACCGCCGGGCGAAGGGTACTCGCCGCCGGCCCGGTCAAGCCACTCCAGTACAAGCCCGCGGTCCTTGCGGAGGAACATATCCATGACGCGCCGGTGATGAAGCTGCGCCGCCGCGCGAACTTCCGGGGCGTCTGTCGCCGCCGCGAGTTCATGATAGACCAGCGAGCACATCATGCTGATGCCGTGAGCCATGGCCGTCGGCTCGGGAGGGGGCGGATACGGAAACAGCGGCGGCAGTTCGTTCGACGCCAGCGCCGTCTCAATCGCATGGAACGTTCGCATCGCTTCGTCCAACAAGTCGTCCTCGCGGACGGTACGCCACAGTTCCACCAGGCCGTAGACCGCAAAGGTATCGGTGAAGATGCTCTCGTAGCCCCGCCGAATGCAGCCGTCGGGGCCGACGACCAGAGGCCAGTGACCTTCCCGCGTCATGCCGGCCGCGCGGACCCGGCGGCAGATGCCCCGTGCCGTGTCCCGCCACCTCGGTTCGGGGGCAATCGCGTTGTAGAGCCTGCTGAACACCCACACCGCCCGCCACTGCGACCAGCACCAACGGTCGCGGCTGACAACCTCTCCCTCGTCCGTGATGCATGTATTGATGCCGCCGTCGGGATCGAGGGCGTACCGCTCCCAGAACGGCAGGATGTCGTGAAGCAGCGCCGAGGCGTAAGAATCTCGAAGGGCGGCGAAGTCCATCATTGCCTCCGGCGGGAAAGGCAGACCCTCGGGTGGACGGCGGTCGACCGCCGATTCTCGAACGCACGACGATCGCCAATGGCGGCAAACGATCCCGCTCTCAACGCTCGCCTTCTCCTACTGCGGCCGCGCGAGGCGGTGCAGGGTTGCGAAGACCTTCTGGCCCTCGATGAAGTTCGCCACCCGCGCCTGGAATCGATCCACCCCGAGCCGTTTGACCGTCGGCACGGCGGCGCACGCGTCGAGGCCCTCCCAATGCCGGAAGCGGAACTCGATCGTGGCGGGCAGCCGCGGCTTGTACGCCCGCAGGCCCCTGAGGTTCGACAGGGCCTTTGCCGCCGCCTGCCGAATCTCCTCGCGAACGAGGTGGACGGGCCGCATCCGGGCGGCGCGAAAGGCCATGCCGGTCTTGGTGCACACGCTGAGGTGGCCCCGGGGCAACTCGCTCCGAAGCTGGGCGATCAGCTTGTCGTCGCCGGTGACCAGCGCGACCGGCACGTTGAAATGTCCGGCAAAGGCAGCCGCCCAACCGCCCTCGCCGACCGGCCGGCGATTGATCCGCAGGTCCAGCACATGGCTTGACCATGTGTGGGCGAGCGTGCCGCCCAACGTCATGCCGCGGGCGTGGTAGCCGATCAGGAAGAGGGCGTCAAAGCTGCCGTCGATCCCCTCGACCATGCTGCGCAGCGGCCCCCAGCCGCTGATGAGCTCCGCCGCCGGGTGTAGCTGATCCAGACGGATGTTCGTACCCGTGTTGTGCGAGTCTTTCACGACGATTCGCTTCGCCCCGGCATCGCAGGCACCGGCGACGGCAGCGTTGACCTCGCCGGTCATCCACTCGCAGGCAAGGTTGTAGGCATCACTGCCGGGCTCCTGGTGCGCCCCGCACATGACACCCCCAATCCCTTCAATATCAGCGGAAATGAACACCTTCACGGTACATTGCTCCTTGTCCATCTGCCCGGCCCGTCTTTCCGCCGGGCCCGGCAGCCGGCCGCCCAGCCATTCACCGCGTTCGCCGGTAGCGTAACGCCGCTGGACCGCTGGGCCAAGCTCCCCGACCGGCAATTCAAGCGTGGCGGGGCATGGACATCCGCAGCGGGCGACGAAAACGGAAGCCTCTCCTGCCGGGCGCCCCGGCGGGTGAACTCCACCGGCCCGCCTGCGGCAGGCCCGCCAACGCAAGCCCCGTCCGGGCGCGAGGGCATCCGCGAGAAGAAATCCTCGCTGCTGCCCTTTTCAACGACGGCATGATCCTGTATAAAACTGTCGCCTATCTGGATCGCGGAAAACGAGAGGGAACCCGGCGCTGCGGTCGCGGCGGGAGTCCGTCTCGGGTTGAAGGGCGGCTGGTGCGTGCCGGACATCGAAGACAACCGTGTAGTGAGTGCACACCTGTCGTGCGTTGTCGCGGCCGCGCTGGGCGCCGGCCACGGCGGGGCCGGACGAAGCGGCAGCGCTGGGCCCTGGGACGGGTCGGGCGTCCGAGGGCCAATGCGCGAGTAAACTGCGAAATCAAGCGGGCCGGTCGCACTCGACCGGCATCGAACAGCTCGAGGAAAGTTATGTCCGTAAGAGGAGT
>CAZTVU010000087.1:0-166 GCA_964617025.1 uncultured Planctomycetales bacterium
TTCGGGAACCCTCGCGAAACGCAGAGCGATGCGGCACCGCCGGGCCGGCCGGAGGCGTGGCTCGTCCGCTGGGGTCGGTGCCGCGCGGATGCGCATGGGCCGAGGCGCGCCGTTCATCGGATCACTCTGAACCGCAACTCTGAACGCCAAACCCCCCTCCCTGCAA